>CAYXLB010000167.1:0-1519 GCA_964465785.1 uncultured Thermoplasmata archaeon | reverse complement strand
GTAGTGGTAAGTGAAGAAATGGAGGAAAGTGATTCGCAGGACTGGGGAAGCATCACTGGAGCTATGCATTGAAGCATCCTGAAAAGCTGTGGGGGAATCATGGATTCACATCCCATCATCCCAAGGAGGAGATAAATGCCATAAACATAGGCACCCTCAATGAAAATGTGGATTATTTGATCCAACAGGGTTATGCTAAGCTTGATGGGGATATCTATGAGATAGACCTAAATGCCATGGGGATAAACAAGCTCCTTGGAAAGGGAAAGGTAACTAAGAAAATGAGGATTAAGGTTAAATACGCATCTTCCAATGCCGTAGAAAAAATAGAGGATGTAGGTGGTGAAGTGATCTATGGCTGAAGAGCAAATACCCCGCAAAAAGGGACTGGCTATTCCAGTACTTATTGCTTGGCTAGTGTTCACTTATCTCTATTTTTCAATTCTCCAATGGAAACTTCTTGGATTTGGTGAATTCTATGATATAATAACCAAGCAATGGGTGGATTTTGTCATCTACCTTCTTTGGTCAGTCCCTCTCTTCATATTGGGGTATTTGATGGTATCCTATAATGGTGAAAAAAGCAAATTGTATGGTTTACGCCCCGTCTTGGAGTACTTGCCCATAGTGAGGAAACCAAAGGGCCATGTTCATTTCAGACAAAAGCTCCTCTGGACATTTCTTACTCTACTCCTATACTTTACCCTCACAAACATATATATTTACGGTCTGGATCCTGAAAAGACAATAGACCTATTCGCATCCTTCCGTGCCATAATGGCAGGTGCCTCCGGTTCTCTTATGCATCTCGGTATAGGCCCCATAGTAACTGCAAGCATAATCATGCAGTTATTTGTGGGTGCTAAGATAATGAATCTAGATTTGACGGATGATTCTGACAAGGCCATATATCAAGGAACCCAGAAGCTTCTGGTTATAATTATGATATTTGTGGAGGCAATACCCCAGGTATTTGGATACCTTCAGCCATCCAATGCCTTTGTGGATGGTCTGGAAGCCTTTGCACCTGGCCATGGCATGTTCCTTGCCCAATTGATAATCGTGCTGCAATTATTCTTCGGTTCATATCTCGTCTTCCTCATGGATGAGCTTGTATCCAAGTGGGGTATAGGCTCAGGTATATCTCTTTTCATCGCCGCAGGTGTCTCCCAGGCAATATTCACAGGCGTGGTCTCTTGGATACCAGCCAATCCGAAGATACCGATGAGCGTTTCTAATCCTCCAAGCGGCTGCATACCAAAAACTGTGTATATATTAACACATAGTAGTGCTGCACAACTTTTTGGTGGGAGAATAAGCACTATACTCTTCGCACCTCCAAATCCTATAATTGCCTTGATAGGCACCACGATAATATTCCTCCTTGTTGCATATGTGGAAAGCGTGAAGATCGAATTGCCCTTGGCCCACGAACGTGCCCGCGGTGCTAGGGGAAGATACCCCATAAAACTGATGTATTCTTCAAACATACCTGTGATACTTGCATCTGCCCTACTGG
>CAYXLB010000166.1:0-1535 GCA_964465785.1 uncultured Thermoplasmata archaeon | reverse complement strand
GCATCGTGGAATGCCTTGGCAGCCTCAGATTCAGGGTATTTCATAACGAAGGGTTCTCCCGCATCTCCACACTTAACTATGTTTGCATCCATGGGGACACTTCCTATAAATGGTACATTGTACTTATCAGCAGCCTTCTTCCCTCCTCCACGGCCGAATATCTCGCCAGCCATATTTTCAATGATGCCAACAACTTTCATATTGAGTTGCCTGGCGAAGTTTATGGCCTTGGTTGCATCTAGAAGAGCGACTTCCTGTGGAGTGACAACGATGAGAACTCCATCCATATCTGGTATGAGTTGTGATACGCTCAGTGATTCATCTCCAGTTCCTGGGGGCATATCAATTATTAGGAAATCCAAATCTCCCCAATTTACCTCGTCCAATAATTGCTGTATAGCCTTATGCTTCAAGGGGCCTCTCCATATGATGGGTGCATCATCCTGTGGAAGGGCCATCTGCAGTGATATTGTTTTTAGATTTGGAACGGGCTCAACGGGAATTATCATACCCTCTGGGCTTACTTCGAGCCTTGCATTTTGGACCCCAAGCATCTTGGGTACGTTGGGGCCATGGATATCTGCATCTAGCAACCCAACCTTGTATCCCTTCATAGCCAGGGTAACGGCGAGATTAACTGCCACAGTAGTCTTGCCTACTCCACCCTTCCCACTTAGAACCATTAGTTTGTGCTTAATCTTCTTCATCTTCTCTGCTATGCGTTTTTCAGTCTCCTTTGCTTTCCTTATCCTCTCCAATTGCTCTTGGCCTTTTTTAAGTTGCTGAGGATCAACCATATTCATCACCTTGGGTGGTGCCATGAAGTACTCATATTTTATAATTGCTGGTCAAATTTGGGAATTTAGAATGTATTTCTCGTATAAATCTTCAAAGAGGATGGGTGCCTTTTCATGGGCCAATTTGAGCATCTCCTTTGCTAGGGCGCGTATTTCCCATTGTGCACTGGGATCGCAACGGAGCTTTATGAAATGCCGCAGCTCTCTGGCATTCATGGTAATCACTATTTTTGTCTCAATTCCCTGGGGTAGAATGAAGCGGGCATCCTCCTTTCTTATCCCCCCTTCCACCATTTTCCTATATAATTCGGCTGCCTTCTTCAATACTTCCATATATTCCTCTTCAAATTCAGAGCCATAAATTTCATCGGGAACGATGAATTTTGGGCTTTTTAATTTCACATATCTCTGGCTCTGTTGCGTATAGCTTGCAAGACGATGCCTTACCAGTTGATGAGAGCAAACTCGGGAGATCCCCTCAACTCTAAAGGTGAAGCAGGCATGCTCAAACACACTCTCATGCCCCAATCTTTTCAGGAGGTTCACAAGATGCTCCACCCTCTTCTCATCCAGAGTTCTAAAATGGGGGGCGTGGGATATGGCACCACTCTCCGCTACTAATTTATCCACATTTCCCTCTCGGGGTACAGAATAGGCAATGAGTTCAACCTTGAGACATTGGGATCCCTTACAAGTTTCCATATCGCGTAATGGATTTTTGGATTTAATTATTTTCTC
>CAYXLB010000165.1:0-1683 GCA_964465785.1 uncultured Thermoplasmata archaeon | reverse complement strand
TCACTCTCTCCAACATCATTCACTGCTGTGACATAATAATCGTATTCCTTGCCTTTTTCCACCGTATCCACATAAGTTGTATTCTTCGTTTCGGCAATTTTCACAAATTCCTTGCCATTCTCACTTCTGTATATCCTATAAGAGGTTATATTGAGGCCTCCATCATCAAAGGGTGGAAGAATGTCCAGAATTGCAGTGTTATTTTTTACATTAATCCTTAAACCAGGTTGGGATGGCTCTGTGAGTATTACCTCTCCTATTTTAAATGCATAAAGAGTTCCATTTTCTGTGGAGATATAAAGAATGCCATCATTCCCTATTACAGGTGAGTTTCCAACTCCATCTATTTTATATTTCCAGCTCAAAACCCCATTTGAGTTTATAGTATATACATAAAATTTCCGCTCTTCTGTTTCTTCACCTGTAACATAGAGGATTCCATTTCTGGTTACCAAAACTCCTGGAAAAATAAGATGTTGCTCTCCTCCAAAACTCCATTTCAATACACCATCTTTTGTGATTGCCAAAAGTTTATGGAAAGAGGTTACATAAATTGTTCCATCTCGACCTATGGCTGGTGTACCTTTGTTTTCACCATAAATCCATTTCAAGTTTCCATTTAAATCAAAAGCATATAACCCTAATCCACAGGCCCTTAATCCTATATAGAGGGTATCATTTCCTATGACTGGGACATAATCTAAAAATACAGATACACTCTGGTTTTTAGAAAAGGTGATATTTCTTATAGTATTTCCTTCAGGAGAGAGAACCACTATCCTGTAGGTGGCAGGGAAATAGATAGTTCCATTTGGAGTGATCGCAGGTGTGTTCTTTTCATCGGGTACAGAAAAACTGTTAGGAATCTTTACCTTCCATTTAAGGGAGCCGTTGGAATAAAATGCATAGAGATATTCTGCGGAAGAATAAAAATATATGATCCCCTTATTATCAATCACCGGTTCACTCTGAACCCAGCCCTTTGCATTATATATCCACCTTAGGTTGCCATTCTTGTCCAAGGAATATATGTAACCTCCCCATTGAGTAGATGTGTAAAACATAGTACCAAAATATACATTTCCATTTTTGTCTACTGCAGGAGAAGAAGTTACATTCTCTGCTACTTGATACTCCCATTTTAGAGTTCCATTGGGATAGAGTGCATAAATAGAATGCAAAGAGCTCAAATATATAGTTCCATCATACCCCACGACAGGACCAATAAAACTCTCATTACTTCTTTTGAAGACCCACATAAGCTCAGGTTCTCCCTTGCTTAATACTCTTCGAGCCAGTGCTGTATGCTGTGGATTGCTATAATACATGGGCCAAGCTATCCTTTCATCTCCCGAAATAAAATTGGAAAAATTACTATCATATGCCTGAAAATTAAGTGAAGGAGCAATTATTGGAATTATGAAAATCACCAAGATTGATATTATTATAGTGCGCAAATTTCATCCCTCCAAAAGGGATAAATACTTGTTCCAAGAGCCATAATCATCATTACATACGATTCCAGGAGTCGGTATATAAATTTTTCACTATTCTCCTTGCTTCTGTGGTTCTCGTATCCGGGCGTTGGATTTGACTCATCATAGAAATGTGAGGTGAAGTTTTCCTCTGATTTCACTACATGATAATCCCCAACATACCTTGCCCAAGAATGCCCATTGGGCA
>CAYXLB010000164.1:0-1686 GCA_964465785.1 uncultured Thermoplasmata archaeon | reverse complement strand
CTATGAACATCCTGATTCTCGGTGCTGGAAACATAGGCAGGGTTGTTGCCCATGACCTATCCAAGGATTTTGAAGTTACGGCTGTGGATGTAAATGATAAGAATCTCTCGCTCATCGAATCATATGCCCATCCTCTCAGATTCGACGTTATGAAGGATGATATCATTTCCCTTATGAAGAAATACGAGCTCGTTGTGGATACCCTGCCCGGAAAGTTCGGGTTCTACATCCTAAAATCTGCAATCAAGGCCAATAGGGACATTGTGGACGTGACATTCATGCCCGAAAACCCCTTGGAACTGCATGCAGATGTCACGGCAGCTGTGGATGCGGGATTCGCTCCAGGGCTCAGCAACATACTACTGGGACACATATACGCCAATTTGGGAGAGCTTGATGAAGCTCTAATACGTGTGGGGGGATTGCCCAAGGATCCGCAGCCTCCCCTTTACTACACCTCCACCTGGTCTCCACAGGACCTTCTGGAAGAATACACCAGAAAGGCGAGGATAATCAAAGATGGAAAGCTGGTGGAGGTTGATCCTTTAGAGCATGTAGATCCCGTTACCCTTGCAGGCAAGGAGTTTGAAGAGTTTCCAAGCGATGGGTTGCGCACCCTGCTCTACACCATAAAGGCGAGAAACATGGAAGAACGCACACTGCGCTGGCCCGGGCATCTTGAGAAGATAAAGATGATGAAGGAAATGGGGCTTTTCACTCCTGAAAACAGGGAGCTTGCGGTGAAGCTTTTGCTCTCAATGATGAAGGAGGGCGAGGATTTCTGCATAATGGAGGTCTATGGAAAGGGCGCGGATGAGATGAGATACTTCATGCTGGATGAGGCCAGGGAGTTCACAGCCATGGCCCGCGTAACTGGCTACACGGCTGCCATAGTATCTAGGCTTGTGGCAGAGGGGAGAGTTGAAAATGGCATAGTACCTCCAGAGAAACTGGGTATGGATGAGAAAACATTCTTGCACATACTCCAAGAGCTTGAAAAAAGAGGGATAAAAATAGAGCAATGGAATTAGGCATTCCTAACTCTTCAAAGCATTTAATTATCATTCTCCCCATATTCCATTATGAAGCCCGTTATTGAGGCAATAAGGATAAGGAGAAGCCTGAGGAGCTATACGGGAGAGCCCCTGGAAGATTGGCAGATTGAGAATCTTATACGCGTGTTCTTCTACGCTCCCAGCGCCATGAACTGGCGCCCTTGTCATCTCATAGTTGTGAAGGATAGGGACATGCTGCTCAAACTCTCCAAAGCCACACCCTGGGCCAAAATGCTGTACAAGGCGGGAGCAGCCTTTGTCATAGTGGGTGATGAGGAGAAATCGCCCTGGTGGATTGAAGATTGTAGCATAGCCTGCGAGCATCTCTGGCTCGAGGCCGCGGATATGGGTCTTGGTGCCTGCTGGATACAGGTTCGCGGAGTAGAAAACGCGGAGGAGAATGTGAAAAAGCTATTGGGCATACCTGATAAATATAGGGTGCTTAGCATGATGTCCGTGGGCGTGCCCAAGAAGACAAAACCGCCGCATGATGATAGCAAAATTGAGAAGCATAGATTGCACTTTGAAAAGTTTTAGAAATGGAGGAAGGGTTTAGAAAGGGAAACCTTAGGTGTCCCTTCTAGTGCGGAGGGCCGGATTCGAACCGGCGAACCCCTGCGGGACCAGACCC
>CAYXLB010000163.1:0-1730 GCA_964465785.1 uncultured Thermoplasmata archaeon | reverse complement strand
CGTTGAGGGCACCCCTAAAAGAGGGGTTTGATAGAGCCCGGGTGTAAGCACCGAGCTCCTTCGGGGGCGAGGTGTTCAGCCTGTGGGTCACTAACGCCCAAAGCTACCTTCTAGTCCATGCTAAAGGAGTGCGTGTGATTGGCCATTACAAAAGTATTTTTACCATCTTTTTAATTTAGATTTGTGACTCTCGCCATAAGGGTAAAAAAAGAGAATGCAGAAAAAATGAGGAGGAAATTGCTGAGGAAGGGTATTCTTGATACACAATGGAGCATAGTTGAAAGGGATGGATACGTATTTCTACCTATAAAAAAATCCATTAATGGCTCCCTAGAAATTCAACTCCCCCCAAGGGAGAGGAAGAAGAGTCCATACGAGAGAGTTAAAGAAATGGTTGGTGATATCAAAATTCCAGATTTCTGGGAGAAAATTGGAGATGTACTCATTCTCCCTGAATTTCAAGATTATCAAAAATATGGTGATAGGGTTGGAGAGACCTTTGCAAAGGTGCTGAAGGTTAAAACAGTCGTTATAAACAAGGGAGTTTATGGAGAGTTTAGGGAGCCACAGATTGAAATCATATATGGGAAGGATACCGAAACGATACATACGGAGAATGGGATAAGATATAAATTGGATGTCTCAAAAATAATGTTCTCATCAGGAAATGTTGAAGAGAGAATAAGAATGTCAAAGATAGCTGCAAAAGATGAAGTAGTGGTTGATCTATTTTCAGGTATTGGATACTTTTCCCTCCCTATAGCCATCTATGGTGGAGCAAAAAGGGTATATGCATGTGAAAAAAACCCAGTTGCCTTTCATTACTTGCTCGAGAATATCCGTTTGAATTCTGTGGGAAATATAATCCCATTGCTGGGAGATAATAGGGTGGTGGCGCCTAAAAAAATTGCGAATAGGGTGATTATGGGATACATTCATACAGAAAAATTCCTAGATCTGGGGTTCAAAGTTTTGAAAAAAGATGGAGGTATCATTCATTATCACGATACATTTACAACGGAAGAGAAGGCATGGAAACCTGAATACCTGATCAAAAAATATGCTGAAAAGAACGGCTTTGGAGCCGAGATAATTTTTAAGAGGGTTATAAAATCCTATGCTCCGCATATATGGCATATAGTTACCGATGCAAAAATATTTCCAAAAAATATTAAGTAAGAAAATAAGAATAACCTATCGATGGATCTAAATTTTTATGTGGCAACCATACTTGGTTTCGTTCCCTCCTTTGGAATTTTCTATTTTGTGTGGGGAAAATTGGAGGGGCTCTTCAATGAGAAAAAGATGTTCTGGAACTATTTCATTGGATGGATATTCGGGATAATCATAGCCATATTCTTCCTCATCCTTAAGTATTCCATTTATTCTTATCTTGACCTATCCCTAATTTTCATCATTATTTTTGCAGTATTCACAGAGAGTTTCAAGTACATATATCTCAACCTCCCTAAGAAGAGGGGGGATTATGAGCAGCCATACTATGGATTTGCCCTTGGACTTGGAATAAGCGCCATATGGAGCGTTTCAATAATCTATCAATATCTCATTTACACAACCCCAGAGCAGGTGGAGTATGTGCTGATCATAATCTCATTTTTCCTATTCCAGGAGGATTAATAGGAATGGTTAGAGAATTTTTAAAAAATTTAGATAAATTAGATGAAATTAAAGAAAAAGGTAATGTAGAGCAAAAGATAAATGCCTCATTA
>CAYXLB010000162.1:0-1747 GCA_964465785.1 uncultured Thermoplasmata archaeon | reverse complement strand
CCTACTCGGTAAAGGGTATGGACATGGCCTTCTCTGGAATACTAACCGCTGCCATAAATAAACTGAAGGATGAGAGAAGGGAGGATATTGCCTACAGTGTGCAAGAAACAGTTTTTTCAATGCTAACGGAGGTTACGGAACGAGCCCTTACACATCTAAGAAAGGATGAGATTCTCTTGGCAGGGGGGGTGGCTAGGAATAAAAGATTGCAGGAAATGCTTCAAATAATGGCTGAGGAAAGGGGGGCAAAGCTCTATGTGCCGCCAGGCCCATTATGCGTGGATAATGGTGCCATGATTGCCTACCTTGGACTATTATTTTTGAAGTATGGAAGGGAAATGAGAATAGAGGACACCCAGGTTATACAGAAATTCAGAACGGATGCAGTGGAAATACCATGGGAAGTAAAGAGGCATAGGAAGGAGTACAAGGAAGCGCCAGGAGCCGAGGCCATAATTAAGGAGGATGAATTCTTTGGAAGGGAAGTGATAAGGAAGATAAGGATTCCCAAGGGTTATAGGATAAGAGAGATGGACGAGTATCTTAGAAAGATTCGTACTAGGAAGGAGGCAAGAATCATTCATGAGCTCAAGAGATATGGGCTTAGGACTCCCATAATCTATGATTTGAGGGATTTTGAGATTGTTATGGAGAAAATAAAGGGCGTTACTTTGGCAGATGCTTTAAATGATATGCCCCAAGAGAATGTGAAGAAAATATTGAGGGAAATTGCCAAAATGGCTGCGGAAATCCATTCTGCGGGCTATTCTCATGGGGATTTTACAACGGGTAATATGATAATGCAAAATGGAAGTATTGTTCTCATCGATTGGAGCATGGCGGAGAAGGAGGCAACAATTGAGGATAGGGCCGTCGATATTGAGATGTTTGAAGAAACATTTAGGGCTGCCCATTACAGGCATCTTTCCCACCTACCTTCGTTTTTTGAGGAGTATGAAAGGATAATGGGTAGGGAGATCCTAAATCAAGTGGAAGAGATTAAAGGGAGGCGCAGGTATGTTTAAAATAGTGACCCATAACAGGCACAAGTATGAAGAAATGAAAAAGATAATACCTTCCTTGGAAATGGTTGATATGGAGTATCCAGAGATTCAGGCAGATAGCATAGAGGAAGTTGTGGAATTTGCACTGAACTACCTTTCGGAAAGGATTGAAGGAAATTTTATTATAGACGACTCGGGTCTTTTTATTCATTCTCTTAATGACTTTCCCGGTGTATACAGTGCATATGTTTTTCGCACCCTAGGCAATAGGGGAATACTCAAACTTATGGAAGATGTGGAGGATAGAAGGGCTACCTTCAAGACAGTTATTGGAATGCGCGTAGAGGGTCAAAATTTCAAATTTATTGGCCTATGCCATGGTGAGATAGCCAGGGAAATGAGAGGCAACAATGGGTTTGGCTACGATCCAATTTTCATTCCAGAGGGCTATAAGAAAACATTTGCTGAGATGAGCACTGAGGAGAAAAACAAAGTTTCTCATAGGGGCAGGGCCATTAGGAAGGTTGCATCATTTATGGAGAAATTTAGGCTCCTTTGAAGCGCATTTTGTGCATAGGCCAAGGGAGGGTATGTAATGCTCATCACATACAGGCCTACCACATAGCTTGCATGTATGCAAGGCGGGTTTACCACAGATGTAGCATTGGCCAATAATCATTTCTTCCCCCTCCTTTTCAAATACTCCATATAGAAATCTGGATAGGTCTCATACTCCAAGGGAT
>CAYXLB010000161.1:0-1783 GCA_964465785.1 uncultured Thermoplasmata archaeon | reverse complement strand
TACTTTCCGTCGCCTTCATCGTGGCGGTGGATTATTTGAATTTGAGCGGAGAGGCCGGAGGAATAATAGGGCAGATAGCAATGTATTTACCTAGGCTGATAGGTGGTGTTATAGTTTTAACTGTAGGCATAATCCTTGTGGGGGTACTTGCCAAATACATTGAAACTCTTTTGGCAGGGGTATTTGACATAAAATACAGGGAATTATCCAAGCTAATCTCGAGCCTAATACTAATAGGCTTGGTGGCCTTCGTAATTACCATGGGCCTGAACTTGATGTTGCTTCAGGGAGATCTAGTTTATCCACTAATACTAGGTACTGTTATAATTGGGGCCGGTGCCATAATAGGAGGAACCATGATAGACCTTTTGACCAAGGAGCATGAGAGCTTTGAAGAGGCAGCTCCCTATGCAAAATTTGTGATCTACCTAATCTTCGTAACATTGGGTGCTGCAGCCATATTCAGCCAGTATCCAGAAACATTGATGGTACTGCAAACACTTACATGGGGTCTAGCCATAGCCATGGCAATTATAATGATTCCTCTGCTTGTGAGGCTAATAAAGGCAGAACTACCGAAAAAGGAAGAAAAGAAAAAGAGATAAATTCTCACTCTATTTTTTCAAATCTATCTTTTAATTTTTCTAGGACCTTTGGAAGTGTTGTATATTCCATTTCTTCAAGGGGTAATCTGTGGGGCTCGAATGGTCCGTGACGGCGCATATAATCTGCTATGTATTCTGCAGTCTCTCTTGCCCTATCAAATGCCGGATCATCGAAAAGATCCACGGGACCAACGAGTCTTCCATTGGCCACTTGGAACCCGAGGGCTGCAACGCGTGGAGGGCCATCAAATCTTGTGCAATGTGCCTGCTTTATGCTGACGGGCATCAATGGACCATTATGGGAGCCGCGCATCCATCCTGAGACTAGGTGGGGGAATGCGAAGGGTTCCAGAACCTCACCCAAGGCTGGGCAACCACTCTGCGCCCTAACAAGGGCAACAGGATCATCCTTACCGATATATTCCCCAGCAATTTGGTACAATTTTTCGGTGCTAACAACAGCCACAACTTCTCCCTTTACCTTTGGATTTGTTTCGGCTGCATAAACTCTCTTGATGACATATCTGCTCTTTGCCCCTATAAGGGCGAGCATATCGTACATTTCCCTGGGGGCGTGCATTATGACCTTCTTGTGCTCCATTATGTCCCATATTTCAAATTTGAAACCATCGTGCATACTTGGATCAATTACCAGCCCGGCGGTATTAAATGGATCTGCAAATATTCTGTATATTGGAAGATTGAAAGCCCCTGGCTCAGTTTTATCCATCATAAATGCTACAATAGGCTCGCTCTTCCTCTCGGTTATCTCCATTTCTGCTATTCCTGGCCCCATTCCTCGTATATTTCCACTAAAGGCATCCTTGAGCAGATCTTGGCCAGCGCCGTATAGCTTCAATTCCTTTGCAACGGCAGTGGCCTTCTCAAAGGTATTCCAGGCGAGTTTGTGAATTTCCTCACTATCCACTCCCTTGCGGTGGGTCATAATCAACTGTAAATCATCGCCTACACCTGTAACGTGGAAATCCTCCAAGATATGCTCATCCTTTGCCTTCTGCAAGTTTTCCTTGGCAGTTTCAATCAAATCAGGATGCACCGTGGAATGTCCAGGCCATCCACCAACATCCGCCTTAATCAAGCTTATTGTTATCTTTCCCATATTATTCACCGTGCCTAAATTGGAGCAAGGGATTTAAAAGTTGCGAAAGATAAAGATT
>CAYXLB010000160.1:0-1900 GCA_964465785.1 uncultured Thermoplasmata archaeon | reverse complement strand
TTCTAGATCCTCTTCCCACCCAAAACCATGCTCCACAGCCCATTTGACACCACGGTCCAGCACCTCGTTTAATTCCTGAAAGCTTAGGCGGAGCTTACCCTTTTCACCCACCCCTGAAGGAACATTAAGGAATATGGTATCAATGAGCTCCTTCAATTTTGGACGAACATCCCTCTCCTCAAGATTCGTAACAAGTAATCTTACCCCACAATTTATATCGTATCCCACCCCTCCTGGGGATATTATCCCCTCTTCAGCATCGAAGGCAGCAACACCTCCAATTGGGAATCCATAACCCCAGTGGATGTCGGGCATGGCCATGCTGGCCTTGACAATTCCGGGGAGCGTGGCAACGTTTGCCACCTGCTCTGGGGCATTATCATGCTTAATTTGCTCAATCATATGCCCTGAGGCAAATATTATTCCCGGTACTCTCATTCCACGCTTATAACTTTTTGGTATTTCCCATCGAAAATTATCCAGTTTTCTGAGTGGACCGTTCCACATAAATATCACCAAATTGCCAAAAGAAAGGTGTTATTTAAAAATTTTTCCTATGGGGATACTTCTCTCACCACGGCGGGGATGGTGGAAGAACTATGGCTTTTTCCTTAGGTGGCTTGTTTTCTACATCCTTAAATCCTATGTAGAGGAGGATTGCTCCTACTATTCCAAGGAAAATGAAGAGTATAGCACCCGCCTTTATGATTGTACTATCGTACCTTTCACCTAGCTTGAATAGGGTTATGGCAATTAAGATGAGGCCTATGAAACTCAATATCCCTATGATGGAGAGAATGAGCACGTAAAACATAAGGGGCTCAAAATTCATATTGGGAGAGAGGAAAAATGCATAACTCACTGGAAAAATAGAAGAGGATAGGATTGTTCCAATCGCCACTAATATCACACCAGTTTTGCCCGAAGATGTGAATGAAACTATCTTTTCCATTAGGGAGAAGCCCTTCCAGAGATAATAGAGATAGAGCAGAGCACCTATAAGACCTATTATGATCCCAGGGAGTAAACTTGCCAGGTATATCTCGGGAGAATGACTGGGAGGGGGATAAGGGGTTAACAAAAGAAGGCTCCTTAGGGTAAATCCTATTAGCATACCGTTTATTGCCAGCACGGCAATATCAAAAATAATATTTATGAGAAAGGCAGTAGATAATTTGTGTAGTGCCTCCCTTTCTATACCATTATCGGATGACATCCACACCGTACTGAGCTTTCAATTCCTCTTCCGTCAGCTTACCAAGGATCTGCTTGCTCTTTACCCCAGTGGCGACCACTAGCACTGAGATGCGCCTATCGTAGGTTGGGTCAATGGCACAACCCCATATTATACGTGCGTTCTTCTGAACCTTCTTATGCAATTCTTCCACAGCCCTTTCAGCCTCGCTTATGGTCATATCTGCACTACCCACCACATTCACCAGAACTCCAGTAGCCGTGGAGATATCCACTTCCAAGAGGGGTGAATTAATTGCATCTTCCAGTGCTTCCAATGCCCTTTCCTCACCGGCACCCTCGCTCTCTCCAAGACCAATCATTGCAACGCCTCCGCCCTTCATAACGGTCTTTAGATCATTGAAGTCTAGGTTCACCAATCCAGGCTTTGTTATCATCTCAGTCAATCCCTTTATGGCACGCATAAGGACCTCATCTGCAAACTTGAATGCCTGATTAAGGGGTAACCTTGGTACAAGCTCCAAGAGCTTGTCATTTGGTATCGTAATTACCGTATCTGCTGCATCTCTCAACTTCTCAAGGCCCCACATGGCATTTTCATACCTGGCCTTACCTTCAGCCTTGAAGGGTAGGGTACATATGGCGATTGTCAGGGCTCCAAGCTCCTTGGCTATTTGTGCAACAACCGGAGCGCTTCCAGTTCCAG
>CAYXLB010000159.1:0-1989 GCA_964465785.1 uncultured Thermoplasmata archaeon | reverse complement strand
ATGTGCTCTTGGGCTTTGCCACATAGTTGCCAGAGAAATGCTTGCGCAGATGCTTTACTACATTTGGTCCTCCAAACTCTCTGGCAGTTATGATATCAAGCTCAATCCAAACTATTTTCCCTGGTTCGACCTTCTCGCTGCTATGGGCCTGAAGAATCTTCTCAACTATGGTTGCCATATGGAGAAAATGGATGCCGAATAAATAATACTTTTGCTGAGGCATAGAAATGGTTTTATATATGTACTACCTATCTTTTCAATGGGGTGAACTTATGAATGGAGAAACGCAACAAAATTATGTGGCACCTTTGCCACCAGAGGCAGAGAGCATAAAGAGCTTGGTTAAGATAACAGGGATTATATCTTTGATTTTCGGTATACTGCTTATTATTTCGGGAATTGCAATGATCATTTTCCTAGTGGGTATAGTACCTTTAATCTTCGGAATAATAGACCTTCTCATATGGAGCAATTGTAAGAAGATTAATGAGCTCATTGACCAGAGGAAGTACAAGGAGGCAAAGGACAAAACACTCATATGGATGGTTATAGGCTTTATATTTGGCGGCTTGATACCAGGAATTCTTCTACTCTTAGCGTACATCAAATATGATGAAGTTATACGCCTTAGCCAGCAGCCTGTAGCTCCGCCACCACCACCGCCTACGGGTGAGGAAATACAGCCATAAATCTTTTTCTTTTTTATATGCAGAGAGAATAAATAAAATATTTAATAGGGAAATAGAATTACTTAATATATGGAGGTGAAAAATTATCAAATGAAATCTTATACACACTCATTGCCACTGCCACTAGAGGCAGAGAACCTAAAGGGGTTTATGAAAACCACGGGGGTTATATCTTTAATTGTGGGGATACTACTTATCTGGACTATTATTGCAGGTATAATAGACATCCTTATATGGAGCAATTGTAAGAAGATTAATGAGCTCATTGACCAGAGGAAGTACAAGGAGGCAAAGGACAAAACACTCATATGGATGGTTATAGGCTTTATATTTGGCGGCTTGATACCAGGAATTCTTCTACTCTTAGCGTACATCAAATATGATGAAGTTATACGCCTTAGCCAGCAGCCTGTAGCTCCGCCACCACCACCGCCCACGGGTGAGGAAATACAGCCATAATCTTCCCTTTTTTATTTTTGACTATGCAATCAATTAAGGATTTCCAAGGTAGGCTTATTATCTTTCCCACAGAGGACTCTTTAAAAACTGCCGGTTTCCTAATGGATGCCAAGGGAGAAGATGTCCTTATTTTTCTGCATGGAATGGGTGGACATTTCTATAAGGACGGGTTTCTCCAAGGGGCTATGGAATTGATAGCCAGGGGCATATCCTTCTTTTCCTTCAACACCAGGGGTGCAGATATAGTTAAGGATTTCAAGGATTTGGAGGGGAAGCATCATACCCTTGGTACCGCCCTTGAGAATTTTGAAGAAAGCCTCTACGATATTGGGGCGGCCATTGATTTTCTAGAAAATATGGGATATTCCAGATTCCACCTCATGGGGCATAGCACGGGCTGCCAGAAAATTTTGTATTACGCATACAGCACACGGGACACAAGGGTGAAGAGCCTCATACATGCCTCCCCGGCGGATGACTACGAAATATGGAAAGAGGAATTGGGTGATAATTTTGAGAAAATTGTTGCAATTGCAAGGGATATGGTGGCCCGTGGTGAGGGAGATAAGATAATTGTCCCACTTTATGAAAGAACGGGACAATTTTGGAGTGCCTCGCGCTTTCTGAGTTTTGCAGATAGAACCAGGATGGAGGCTAGGATGTTTAATTATGAAAACTTGGAGGCATTCTCTCAAGTTATGAACCCGACCCTCGTTTTTCTGGGCACAGAGGATCCATACTTCCTCAGACCCTTGGATTGGTATGCCAAGAAGCTCCGCAATGCTTACCGCGGGAGAAGATTGGAAATCGAGATTATGCCGGGAGACCACAGTTTCCACGG
>CAYXLB010000158.1:0-2019 GCA_964465785.1 uncultured Thermoplasmata archaeon | reverse complement strand
TCCACATATTTCCTGGTTTCCATCACACCCTTTTCCGTAATTTTCACCATGGTTCTCGGCCTATCCGCCAGAACCTTTTTTATTTCCACGTATCCCTCCTTTCGAAGAGTGCGTAAATGTGAATCCAAATTGCCTGGAGTTATCTCGAGCACCATCAAAAGATCTTTAAAAAGAGCTCTACCCCTTGGAAGGAGGTAGAGCATTATCCCTAATCTTATAGGATTTCCGAGCACGTGGTTCTTTGTAAGTTCACGAAGATCCTGCATTCTCTCACCCTATGGTTTTAAATGTAGAGTAGATGTAGAGAGCTACGGTGAGGGAGAAGGAAAAAGCAACTACATATCCTGCATATACCATTGGATATACGTTCACCATTCCAATGCCTGCTATTCCCAAGAGGGGGAGGAGGAAGGCGGGAATCATCTCACCCTCAACCCTTTTTACGAAGTGTATGTGGGCCAGAAACATTCCAAGAACAGATACTCCTATGAATACAAGATATCCAACTCCGTTAGCAACCTCAGGATATCCAAAGCTCAGAAAATAAGGAACAATAAACCATCCCACAAATGCACCAATACCCCAAGAGGCCGCAATACTCCAACCGAAGGCTGCTGGATTTCTCATAACCTTGCCTGCATTGTTATAGAGGGCACTCAACCTCCTCCATATTATAGAAGTGCAGTAAATGAAAATCACAAATCCAACTGTCCAGTATATGGCGGTGAATTGCCATGAAACATCGGGAAGAAAGGATAATAGGAGATAATAAAGGCTCATTATAACCACCCATGCCTGAAATTGCAACGCTAGATAGATTTTCCGTGCAGCCAATAGCTTGCTTTCAACTCGATCCAATACCTCCATAAGTTGTTTTACCTCTTCCATTTAACTCACCAATTACCTATATACATCGTAAAATATAAGGGATGTAGTTTCTCTGAAATTCAGAAAATGATATTCTTCAAAAAGACCTGTATTAGACAGTGGAAATAAACAACGAAAGATAAATAAGGGTGCGGGGCATGCAAGATTGAGGTGAGATAAATGCCCTTTAATTTGAATTTGGAAAATATAAGATACGGTAGCGAGTTGATTAAGAGAGGGTTTGCCAAGATGCAGAAGGGTGGAGTGATAATGGATGTTACCAATGCAGAGCAGGCCAAGATCGCTGAGGATGCTGGGGCTGTTGCAGTAATGGCCCTTGAGCGTGTGCCTGCAGATATAAGGGCTGCTGGTGGAGTTGCCAGGATGGCAGATCCAAATAAAATTCAAGAAATTATGGATGCTGTGAGCATCCCCGTTATGGCTAAAGTTAGAATAGGGCACATTGAAGAGGCCCGTGCCCTGGAGGCTTTGGGTGTGGATATGATAGATGAAAGCGAGGTTCTCACTCCCGCAGACCCATTCTATCACATTGACAAGAGGGAATTTACCATACCCTTTGTATGCGGATGTCGAAATTTAGGAGAGGCTGTGCGCCGCATATGGGAAGGGGCTGCAATGATTCGCACCAAGGGAGAGGCAGGCACAGGAAACGTGATTGAGGCTGTGAGACATATGCGGCTTGTACAGAGAGCAATAGAGGAACTGAAGTACCTAGATGAGGATAAGATTTACCATCTTGCCAGACATTATGCAATGGCCTATACCAAGCTATTGGTGAAGGTGAAAGAATTCAATGGAATGGAGCCTGTTGTAAAGGAGGATGAGCCTGTTTACGGGCATTATACATTGAATGAGATAATCGATGGCCTATACAAGGAGCTCTTGAATATAAGAAGTTTGCAGCGTCTTCCAGTGGTTAATTTTGCAGCCGGTGGGGTTGCAACCCCCGCGGATGCAGCTCTAATGATGAACCTTGGAGCGGATGGTGTCTTTGTAGGAAGCGGAATATTTAAATCGCCAAACCCAGAGGAGATGGCAAGTGCAATAGTGGAAGCGGTTATGCATTATGATGAGCCAGAGGTCATAGCGGAGGTTTCCAAGGGATTAAAGGGAATGTACGGGCAAGAAATA
>CAYXLB010000157.1:0-2021 GCA_964465785.1 uncultured Thermoplasmata archaeon | reverse complement strand
TATGTCACCTTCTCTAATCCATCCTCACCTACAATAAAAGTATCCTCATGCTTTATTGCACCCTCAGGAAGCATAAGAGGGGGGTGAATTATTGCGAGGACCATATCTTTCTGGATCTCCCAGAAACGATGAGCCACGACTATCGTCGTTATGGGTGGTTCCTCTATGAGCAAGCCAACCCCATGGGTATACCCCTTTATGTAATAATCATCCAGCCTTTCATGTCTGTAAAGCTCTGCAATTTTTTTCTCTACATTAATGAATTTCATACCAGGTTTTGTGGACTCTATGGCCAATTCATAGGCCCTTTCCTTAACTTCCATAGCCCTTTTCACTTCCGTAGGCACATCTCCCACGGGGAAGGTACGGGCCATATTGGCATAGTAATTATTGTAATCTGTTCCAATTACAACCGTAACCACCGAATTATCCTTCACATAGGCATCCCTGAAGGGCTCAGCATGTACCCTTGGGGTGGTGGATACATATACCTTGGGATCCTCACTCCCCTCCATGGTCAAGAGGTGATAGATTTCAGAAGCTATCTCAAGCTCACTCATTCCTGGAGATATGAGTTCAGATGCCAAATTCATACCATTTCTTGCTATTTCTCCTGCTCTTCTAATATTTCCTTTTTCCCACTCATCCTTCCTAGCCCTAAGCTGGAATGTTAAATCTAGAATATCAACAATTTCAACCTCGGGATTGAGACGCTGAAATACCTTAAGAAATAGAAGATATGCGTCTCGCTCTACACTGAATTCCAGACCTATGCGATTGAAACCGTTCCCCCTAATCCAGGAAACAACCATGGCCATAAGAGATTCTACCTCTTCATACTCAACAACATCTTCAATCCAAGAGCGCCGCTTGAATTCCTCAGCCTCATTCTCCACAACAATAGCCGTGGGCTCTCCTTCCGCAGGAATTAGAAGAGAGGGGCGAAGCCATCTTGTGCCCGTGAAATAGGTGAACGTGGAGAGAGCTCGGATAACCGCTCCATCTATATTGTTCTCCCTCATCAACTCCTGAAATTTTCGCACCCTATTTTCGAATATCCTGCGCTCACCTCTCATTCATATCACGACCAATCCAGGAGCCTCTTTTCTCCTTCAATCTTCCTTATATCCTCTATATCCTGTGTGAACTCCAAGGCCCCTAAATATTTCCCTTCTTTATCATGAACTGCAAAATACTGTATTAATATTTTTCTTCCATTCATATCAATCCAGAATTCAGCCTTATTCCTATCCCCGCTTTTGAACGCCTGTAGTATTTTATTCACTATATGCACGCTCTTTGGAGGATGGCAAAGCTGTACGGGCCTGCCTAAAATACTGCGGGTTCTCGTGAATATTCTTTCCCCACCAGAAAAGAAGCGAACGCGATCATTCTTGTCTATAAAAGTTATATCCACAGGCATGGTGGCTAGCATTGCAGATATCTCCTGGGGAAGCATGTAGCCCTCTTCCAGCTCAATATCTCCTTCCCTTATCAATTCACTCTTATCGGCCTTCAATCTTTCAATACCACCCATCTTTTCCTTCATCTCTTCTATTAGATGTGAGGGTAAATTCATCAACTGCTCCGCTGTGAGTTCTTCTTTAACCTCATAGGGCATTATGGGTTTTGCCTCACTCCTCCATTCATCTCCAGGCCTTACCTTGTAATAGCCTATTTCATCATCCAGAGTTCTTATGGCCTTAAACTCTCCCTCGCTTAGAAGAACCTTGAGTGTGGGGTATAGAATATTGTTTTCCCTGAAAACCATATCGATGATTCTATTTGCCAAGTCTTGAGAAAGGGTAACGATTTCCTCATAATTCTCCCTTTCAATTTCCCTCAATAGCTTGTTTATTTCAGCACGAATCTCATCATGCTTCCTCCAGAGAACTGCGGGTACCGCATTCAAGCCCCTTCTTTCAAGATAGGGAAAATCTATCATCTCCTCCCTGTTGTAATGGGTATATCCTATGGCCTTTAAACCCCTAACAATTCCCTTTAGAGTTCTGAGAACACTC
>CAYXLB010000156.1:0-2043 GCA_964465785.1 uncultured Thermoplasmata archaeon | reverse complement strand
CTTACCTTTTCGTGGATTATCAAATCCCTATCCCCCTGGAACCTCGTGGCTATGGCGAATTCCACATCCTGCGGATTGTGTATATCTATATCCTCGTCCACCACAACCACGTGCTTCAAGCTTCCATGGCCTCTGAAGGCTGCCTCTATTGCCCTCTTTCCGTCCTCCTCGCTCCTCTTTCTTATTTTTACCACGGCATGCAACCATGAGCAGCCACCTGGGGTGAGATAAACGTCAAGGACTTCCACGCCTGCATTCTTGATTTCCCTGTAAATAGTTGGCTCCCTCGGCATGCCCATTAAGTTATAATGCTCGTAGCCCCCTGATAGAAGGAGGTGGAAAATTGGATTCTTTCGATGGTAGAATCTCTCAAACACCACCACTGGCTGCTTGCGCACAATATCGTAGGTGCCCGTTATATCTACAAAGGGCCCCTCGTCCACATACTCGTTGGTTATTCTTCCCTCAAGCACGATTTCCGAGTTATATGGCACGAGAATACCATTTGGGGTACGCATTACCTTTTCCTTTCTCCCCAATGCGTTGAGCTTTATGGCCGAGGCAATGCGCAGCTCCTCGTGCTCGGAGGATGTGGCTGCCGCTAGCAACATATTTGGCTCGTTGCCTATGGTAACCGCTATTTTCAGTTCCTCTCCATGCTCCATGGCATCCCTATGCATCCTATAAAGGTCCCTGGGCACTAGACGAATTGCTGCTCTTCTCTCATCCAGGAGCATCATCCTATGGAATGAGGCATTTCTCTTGCCCTTATACTCCGCATAAACTATGGCAGATGTGATGTACCTCCCCCCGTCCTTGGGATAGTACTTTGGAAATGGGAAATCTAAAAGCGAAAAATCCTCACTTTGCATATCGAAATCCACAATTTTATAATCCTCCGGCTTCTCAAGGCTCTTGAGCAAAAGGGGAATGGTGTGCATGTTGAAAAATACCTCAAACCTCCACCTCTCGCTCCAGAGATTTGCCACGGCCCTGTAGCCATTAACATCCTCAAAATACAGAATCTTCTTTCTCTCCCTCTTCATCTCCCGTGCAACTTCATCCAGTGTGGCTTTTTTTATCCTTATTTCATCTCCAAAGAGCTCAATGTAATCTCCAAGCATAATTGCATTATGGCATCAATTCTTATAAGAGTATCTCTCGCGAAGTTTGCAGAATGCGCAAACCTCACGGCTTGTGGGCTCTCCGCATCTCTTGCATTCCCTTATTTCCCTCTTTTCCTCTGGGAAGAAATCTGCCATCTCCCATATGCTGAGAATCATCTGGTACCTGAAATTCTTCTTCCTCGCCTCGATATCATAGAATATCTCCTTCCAGCCAGAGAATTTTGCCAGGGGGCATTTATCGGGGGAGTAGGGCACGTTGTTGAGCTTTGCATACATCTCAATCTCTTTATCGCCCAGAAGGTATAGGGGCCTGATTTTTGGAAGCATCTTGGGATGCTCGCTTGGCAGGTACGGCACCATATTTCTATTCCAAACATAATTCTTGCCCAGGGTATTCTTGAAGAAGAAATCAAGAAAATCGTCCATATTGTGCCCGGTGGCAACGATTTTCGCCCCGTTCTCCCTGGGCACCTTATTCATCAGGTATCTCTTCACAGTGCCGCAGGCTGAGCAGGGCTTTCTCCTTATATCTCCAATTCCAAAACCATACTCCTCACGGAGATTTGTGACTATTAGCTCCACTCCATAATCCCTAGCAGCTTCCCTCACCAATTTCTCCATATTATCGGAATATTCTCCTATTCCGAGATTTATGAAATAGCCAAATATATCGTAATCCCTCTGGGCAAAGTAATGGAGCAAAACCATACTATCCTTGCCCCCGCTGAGGGCTATTGCCATCTTTCCATCAATCTTGTATCTCTTCATAACCTTCTCAATTCTTCTCTCAAATAACCTGTTAAAATCCTCCTTGCAAAGGTTCATGCCGAAGGCATTGACAACTGCCTCTTTACCACATATTTTGCACCGCATCGCTTTCCCAAATGTTGAGGGGTATAAATGGTTTGCCATTCTT
>CAYXLB010000155.1:0-2068 GCA_964465785.1 uncultured Thermoplasmata archaeon | reverse complement strand
CCTTTCCATTTCCCGTGTATACATGGATATAGCCCATAGGGAGGCATGCTTTATGGAAGTTAAATATTTTTCATAGGAATAATTAAATACTCATATCCTTTTATGGACTAAGAGGAGGTGGTGTATGTGGCTATAGATATAGAAGCACCTTTGCCGTACATAGGGATATCGATTATGCAGATAATCTGGTTTGTGGTAATCCTCGTTGTGGGATTCATAGCAGCCAAGATAGTAGTATGGGCATTTAGAAAGAGCTTGAAGAGAACAAAACTACCGGCTATTCTTGTCGAATTTATTCTAAGGGTAACTGCCATATTTTTATATATCCTAGTGTTCTTGCTTGCCCTGACAGCCCTAGGCTACGATATGAATGCCATAGTTCTTGGATTATCAGCCATCTTGGGCTTAATGTTGGGTTTCGGATTGCAGGATACAATAACAAACCTTGCCAGTGGGTTCTGGATAGCCTTGACAAGACCATTCGATAAGGGACATGTTGTATCTATCCAAGGATTTACTGGAAGCGTGAAGAACATAGGCATCATGTCTACTTCTCTTACAACTCCCGATAATACAGTTGTTACAATACCCAACAGGATTGTTTGGGGAAGCCCAATGGTGAACTATACCAAGATGAATGTAAGGCGCGTAGATGTCAATGTTGGTGTTGCCTATGGCACAAATCTCGATGAGGCAGTGAAGATAGCTATGGACATTATGAAGGAGCATAAACTTGTGCTTAAGGATCCAGAGCCTTCCGTGGCAATAACAGAGCTTGCAGATTCATCCATAAATCTGCAATTGAGACCATGGGCTAAAACCTCTGACTACTGGACAGTGAAGGGCGAAATAACAAAGAGAATATATGAAGCCTACGCAGAAAAAGGCATCGAAATCCCATATCCACAGGTGGATGTGCATCTGAAAAAGGAGTAATCCTTTTTTTATTTTTTTCAAAACTTTTATATCGTTATGCTCTATCAGGTATATCGTGAAGGATAGGTTTGGAAGACCAGTGAAGAGCATTCGTGTTTCTGTAACTGAGGATTGCAATCTCAACTGTTTTTACTGCCATAGGGAGGGGGAGTGGCATAGACATCGCAGCGAAATGACTCCAGAAGAGATTGAAAGAATTTTAAAAATAGCCAGGGAATTGGATATAAGAAAGGTCAAATTCACGGGCGGAGAGCCACTTGTTCGTGGGGATATTGTAGAGATAGTACAGAGGAGTGCCCCTCTTATGGATAGGGATATTTCCCTAACCACCAATGGAACCCTACTCTCCAAATACGCCTACGATTTGAAGGAAGCTGGGCTTCACAGGGTAAATGTGAGTTTGGATACCCTAGACCCTGAGAAATACAAGAAGATAACGAGAAAGGATATGTTAAAGGATGTGATTAATGGTATACACACAGCCGTGGATGCAGGCCTCAATCCAGTCAAGCTCAACATGGTACTTCTCAGGGGAATAAACGAAGATGAGATCGAAGATATGATAAGATTTTCAGCAGAGAGCAAAACCATTTTGCAGATTATAGAGCTTGAAGCTCCTGTGGAAAAGGAGCAGACGGAGTTCTTCCGTAAGTATCATGTTAATCCAAAATTCATAGAAGAACACCTGGAGAAGATTGCAGAGGAGATAAGGTATAACGAATTACATAGGAGAAAGCGCTTCATTTTTAATTTTAAAGGCAAAAGGGCAGAGGTGGAGATAGTAAGGCCCATGCATAATACCGAGTTCTGTATGTATTGCACAAGAATTCGCTTAACAAGTGATGGCAAACTTAAACCTTGCCTATTGAGAAACGATAATCTTGTAGACATTCTCACTCCCCTGAGGAACGGGGCCAGCAATGATGAACTACGTGAAATATTCGTAGAGGCAATAATGCGCCGCGAACCTTACTGGAAGTGAAAATTTAAATATTCCTTCCTATTACACCAAATTGTGCCGCCGTAGCTTAGTTGGCTGGAGCGGCCGGCTGTTAACCGGCAGGTCGCAGGTTCGAATCCTGCCGGCGGCGCTACTTTTTCCATGGGAAAGTTCTATATATCTCACCCCCAT
>CAYXLB010000154.1:0-2162 GCA_964465785.1 uncultured Thermoplasmata archaeon | reverse complement strand
TGAGGGGCAGAGATATCCATCGCACGGGGGAAGATTCACGGGAGAGCCTGCCTACTTCAAGCACATAATATCCGCTGCAAAGATGTTAATGGAAGATATGGGAACAAAACCAGAGGATTATGATTATGTTGTTTTCCATCAGCCCAATGGAAAATTCCCCTATCGCGTGGGAAAGAGGCTTGGATTCACCAAGGAACAGATAAAGCAGGGTCTTTTGACTCCTTACATTGGAAATACATATTCCGGTGCAACACCAACAGGTTTAAGTGCCGTTTTGGATGTTGCCAAGCCAGGGGATAGAATCATAGCAGTATCCTTTGGAAGCGGTGCGGGAAGCGATGCCTTCGATATAACCGTGACGGATGAAATTGAGAATTTCAATAGAGATGCAGCTCCTAAGGTTTGGGATATGATTAACCGCGCCAAGTATATCGACTATGCCACATATCTTAAATTCCGCCGTATGATTGTGGAGGTGAATGAATGAGGGAAGTTGCAATAATAGGTGCAGGAGAGACAAAATACGGAGAACACTGGGAAAAGAGTCTCAGGGATCTGGCCGTTGAGGCTGGATTGAAAGCCCTAGAGGATGCAGGAATATGTGCTGAAGATATTCAGGCAATATTCGGAGGAAATATGAGCGCTGGAAGCTTTGTTGGTCAGGATCATGTTGGTGCTCTTATGGCGGATTTTGCCGGTCTCGCCGAGACGAATATACCTGCAATGAGAATTGAATCTGCCTGTGCAAGTGGTGCTGCCGCGTTACACGCCGGATACATGGCGGTTGCCTCGGGGATGTACGATATTGTTCTGGTTGGTGGAGTGGAGAAGATGACTGATTTGCCGGGGGATATGGTTACGGATATTCTTGCAGGTGCTGCGGATCGAGAATGGGAGGTCTTCTTAGGAGCAACGTTCCCAGCACTAGCAGCTATGATGGCCCGAAGATACATGCATGAGTATGGAATGACCAAGGAGCAGATGGCTTTATTCCCTGTCATAGCACATAAGCATGGTGCCATGAATCCCGATGCGCACTTTCAGAGGGAGATAACGGTAGAAACGGTTTTAAAATCCCCAATAGTTGCCGATCCTCTCACGGTCATGAACTGCTCCCCAGTAAGCGACGGCTCTGCAGCATTGATTTTAACATCCGCGGATATGGCGAGGAAGTTCACAGATTCGCCCATAAAGATATCCGCTTCCACCTTCGCAAACGAGTACATATCTCTGCATTCCCGCGATTCCCTGGTGAAGTCGGTATCTACTATAGAAGCCGGGAGAAAAGCCTTCAAGATGGCCAAGAAGGAGCCCAAAGATATTGATCTCGTTGAAATACATGACGCATTCTCCATAATCGCCATACTTGGCTTAGAAGATTTAGGATTTGCCGAAAAAGGCAAGGCCTGGAAGCTCGCAGAGGAGGGTCAACTATACTATGATGGAGATTTACCCTACAATGTCTCTGGCGGGTTGAAGGCCAAGGGCCATCCTGTTGGTGCAACTGGAGTAGGCCAAGTGGTGGAGATAGTCAAGCATTTGCGCAACGAAGCGGGCAAGAGACAGGTGCCCGATGCCAGAGTGGGCCTGGCGCATAACGTCGGTGGAACGATGACTTCCAGCATTGTACACATCCTGGAGGTGATGTGAATGGTTGTACCGAGATTCTGGAGAGAGAGAAGGTATCGTTACTCACTCATAGGCACAAGATGTCCGGTATGTGGAACTGTTTATTTCCCACCCCGCAATGTATGTCCCAAATGTGGAAGAAAGAGTGTTGGGAAAATGGAAGAATTCCAGCTAAGCGGCAAGGGAAAGGTTTACTCATACACCATTGTACATCAAAATGTCCTAGGTTACAAGTATCAAAAGCCCTATGTAATGGCAATTATAGAGACCCCAGAGGGCCCTAAAATAACAGGGCAGATCGTGGATATTGAGCCAGAGGAGGTACATATAGGTATGCCTGTGCGCGCAGTATTCAGACGCATTGCAGAGGATGGCAAAGCAGGCATAATCCAGTATGGATACAAATTTGTCAAGGATGAATAATAAATATTATATCCTTTAATTTTTTTACCCTTTTATGCTGTGGGTTCTGGGAGTTATACTGGCACTCTTTGGTCCTACAATATACTTTCTAACAGTGTGGAAGAACTATG
>CAYXLB010000153.1:0-2233 GCA_964465785.1 uncultured Thermoplasmata archaeon | reverse complement strand
GAATCGGATAATAGAAGGAGAGAATCATCAACAGTTCCTCCGAAATAGCCTGCTATAAGACCCCATATGGTGCCCAGTAAAAGAACTGCCAATCCGCTAATAATAGCGATGTATATCTCCCATCTAAATCCCCATAGGAACTGGGATAATGTATCTCTTCCAGCGGCATCAGTACCCAAGGGATATTTCTCGCTTGGTGGCAATGGAGTTATGAGTTTTCCAGAGGAGCTATATTGCTCTATGTATGTTCTATTGGAGAGTACCGCAAATAGATAGGGTGAATGAAAAATCTCACCAATGAGTATCTGATAGGCATCAATCTTTACTCCCCACTGTATGGTTCCATCCGCTATTAGCACAAATCCTATCTTTCCATCCTTGAGAAGTATCCCCATTCCATCAATGAATGGACTCATGGTGTATGCTTCAATATCCTTGATCTCCCATGAGAATCCATTTTTGAGGAGATTAACCTTTCCAAATATGCCCTGGGAAGAGAAGGCATATAGAGACTGCCCCCTGTATTCCAATCTCTGAATTTCATACGGCATCTCTATTTTCCCAATCAATGTTCCATTGTGGGCGGAATAAACCAGAATGTTGCTGCTGGAGGCCACATAGAGTTTTGAACTCCCGTATATGGGGAGAAATATTGGGTTTGATGTAAAATTTCCATTTATAGTCCAGTGCATATCTCCATAGCTATCTATATCTATGAGCCTATCTTTGAAGGATATGTAAATTTGCTTATAGGAATAATGAACGCCCAAGGGCATTTCTAAAATGTTAGCTTTCCATACTGGGTTGGAGGAGTAGGGCGCATAGGGGTTGAAGGAAAAGGCATACATGCCTGAAGAGTTAAGAGCCAAGAATCCCTTGAAGGCCGTGAATGGATCATTTAAAAGGTAGAAGGATTTGATATCGACCACAGGGTAGGTGATGAACTTTTGCAAAGAGGGATAATAAAGATATACCATATCTTTACCATAAAATACAGGGTATCCCTCTGGATAGATTTGGAGGATTTTAATTTCGGAATAATTGGCCCGAGGAAGGGTGGCGTTATAGGTTACCCTATGATCAATCATGTTGTAAACCAAGAATTCGCAATCAGAAGTAATGATGTAAAAATTGGAAGCATAGGTTGCAATTCTCCATATCCTTGCTCCAATGGAATAATTTCCCACTATTTCAGGTGTAAAAATATCTGAGGGAGGTGCCTTAAACGTCATTGGGTCCCGGAGGGGTAGAATGGGAACTATGATGGCTATTATTAAATAGATAAGAACGATGGTGATGGCGATTTTTCCCTTTAAAGATAGATTCAATTTCATCTTCTCACCCTCGGGTCAAGGAAGTATATAACTATGTCTGAGAATATTGAAGCGGTTATCATAACAAGGGAGAAGTAGATTATTGCAATTTGTATCTGAAACGGATTTCCCTCAACGGTTCCCCGAAATAGGATATAGCCAACTCCCTGTATTAGGAAAATTACCTCAAGGAATACTTGGGCTGTCAAGAACCATCCAAAATTCAGGGCAGCATCTGTGATGGTTGGAATCATGGTGCTCCTCCTCACAAATTTTTTGATTTTGGAAAAGGGCATACCAACTGCATGAAATGTTCTAACATAGGGTTCTGTAAATTCCTTCGTGGCTAGGGATTTTGCGATAAGATAGGGCCTTGCAATTGTAAGTATGGATAAGGTTAGGGAAACGATGAGAATCCTGAATCCCCATCCAAGTGGGTCAGAGGGAGCAACTAGCATGGTGTATAGCATAGGCCATCTCTCAAATTGATGCACTATTAGGAGGGCGGCGTAAAAGGTTGGTATGGAGTAAAGGGCTAGGAATACGGCAGCGTAGATATCCAGATTTCTGGAGCTCTTTTTCCTTATGGCAAGGTATATGGAGATGAGGTAACTCATAAGGGTGCCTAGGATAAAGATAGTTAAGGATACCAGGATGGCATTTTTCAAATCTATGGGCTGTTTGCCCCAGTTAACACCCTTGGCAATACCTCCAGTGAATAGGAGATACCACCAGTTAAGGTACTGGTCATACCAGGGCCTATCCAAATGGTAATACTTTATTATGTGGAATCTCGCAAACATGGTGGATATACCACCAATTCTAACCTCTGGTGGGGGACCCACAACCCAGAGGATGTAGAAAAGGACCGTGAGTACTATAAACAAAGCTACCAGATTTCGCAAAATGCTCTTGATAAG
>CAYXLB010000152.1:0-2355 GCA_964465785.1 uncultured Thermoplasmata archaeon | reverse complement strand
CAGCAGGAGTTGGTGCACCAGAAACTATTACAGCACAATCTATCTGGCCAAGCTTCAAGCTTTGAGCTGCTTCACTGAATTTCTGATACTGCTTGTCTATGCTATCCCATACGCCTGCAGCCTTCAAAATCTGCTCAGCAGCCACTGCAGTTCCACTTCCACTTGCACCTATAGCAACCTTCTTTCCTGAAAGATCTTGCAGGGTATTTATACCACTATCTGCCAGAACAACAAACTGCACAGTCTCCGGATATAGGGCAGCTAAGCCTCTTATATTATCTACCTTGGCTCCTTCAAACATATACAGGCCATGATATGCGTAGTAAGCCACATCATTTTGTATCATAACTGCTTGGGCTTTTCCTTCTCCAATGGCCTTTGCATTGGTAACGCTGGCCCCACTTGTAACTGCAGTTGCCTCTATATCATCGCTGTATTTATTCAACAACTCGGCATATTTAGATCCTAGCGGAAAATATACTCCACTTGTTCCGCCTGTGTATATTGTAATCTTTGTTTTCTCTTTCGCTGGTGGTGCCTGTAGGGCATACCATGCCCCCGCTGCGATTATGATAATCACTATTATCACTATTCCTATTATCAACCACATATTTTTGCTTTCCATAAGGGTAACCCCCTTAGTCGCATAATGTTTAGGTTTATATATACTTTTCGGGACAATAGTGTATAATGCTAGTTTAATGTTAAAAATTTTAAATTTCATAGAAATTTAACGAAAAATTTTTCAATTTTAAATTTAAATTTTAATCCTTGATAATTCGTCTCATGGTTTGAATTATGCTGGTTTAGAGGATGGAAGATATACGAACCAAATAATTATTGATAATTATATAAAATTTCTTTGCAAATCAAATAATAAAACTCATCTTGGGAATAATCTCTTCGCCAATATCTTTAAGAAAAATTTATAAAGGGTATGGGCATGGCGAGTTCAGTTGCAATGTCGGAGGAGTCAGATATGGCGAAGAATAATCCCGAACTGATAAAGCTCCTCACGGAGCTAAGGATACAAGCGAAAAAGAAAAACGCGCCTATCTGGCGAGACATTGCAGAGCGTCTTGAGAGACCTTTGCGTGTCTGGCCAGAGGTAAATGTGAGTAGGATCGAGAGATATGCCAATGAAGGTGATGTGATTATAGTGCCTGGTAAGGTTCTGGGTACTGGTGTTTTGACCAAGAAGGTTACAGTTGCTGCGTGGAAATTCTCCAAGAGTGCTAGGGAAAAGATAGAGAAGGTTGGTGGAAAGACCATGACCATTAAGGAGCTTATGAAGAAAAATCCAACGGGCTCCAATGTTCGCATAATGGGGTGATATGGATGACGATAATAGATGCAGATAATGCTGTTGTGGGAAGACTTGCGAGCATTGTTGCCAAGCGTTTACTCAACGGCGAGGAGATAATCATTGTTAACGCTGAGAAGGCCGTAATTGTGGGAAACAAGGATTACATCATTAATAAGTACAAGGAGAGAAGGGATATAGGAAGCGTTAGAAAGGGTCCCTATTATCCGAGGATGCCAGATAGGATTCTCCGCAGAACTGTTAGGGGGATGCTACCTATGAAGAAAACCCATGGAAAGGAGGCCTACAAGAGGTTGAAGGTTTATATGGGTATTCCCAAGGAGTTGAATGGTAAGGAGTTGGAAGTCATAAATGAGGCAAAGAATAATAAGCTTGAAGGATTTATCACCCTGAAGGACTTATCTATTCAACTTGGTGCCAAGTTGAGGTGATATGATGAAGGTTGCCATTGCAAGTGGGAAAAGAAAAACTGCCATCGCAAGGGCAGTTGTTCGTGAGGGAAAAGGGAGAATTAGGGTAAATCATATTCCAGTTGAAATATTTGAACCTGAACTTGCCAGGCTAACAATTATGGAGCCCCTCGCCCTCATTGGGGAGAAGGCAAATAAGGTGGATGTGGATGTTAAGGTAAAGGGCGGTGGAGTCATGGGCCAGGCAGAAGCCTCCCGCACTGCCGTTGCCAGAGCCATAATGAAATACTTTAACGATCCTGAAATTGAGAAGATTTACAAGAGTTATGATAGGACCCTGTTGGTGAATGATGTGCGCCGCAAGTTACCCAAACTGCCTCTGGGTCGCGGTGCAAGAAAGAGGAGGCAGAAATCTTACAGGTGATGTAATTGATAATTCCTGTGAGATGTTTCTCCTGTGGGCGTGTAATTGCATCGGATTACATTGCCTTTGTGAATAAGGTGAATATGATAAGGGAAACAGAAAATAGAGACCCCACGCCCGAGGAGATTCAAAAGATATTCGACGAGATAGGTGTGCGTAGATACTGCTGCCGTAGAATGATACTGAGCCATGTGGAC
>CAYXLB010000151.1:0-2372 GCA_964465785.1 uncultured Thermoplasmata archaeon | reverse complement strand
GTGAGATTGAAAAAATGCTAAGCAGGGAAAACTTTTAAATGTGCCTTGCGTTAAAGGGTTATGCTTGATTCCTTGGGAGAGTCCCTGCGCAATACCCTTCGCAAGATATCCAAGGCGGGGTATGTTGATGAAAATTTAATCAAGGAGGTTGTGCGAGATATCCAGCGTGCCCTTCTAAAGGCGGATGTTGAGGTACATCTCGCCTTAAAATTGTCAAAGAATGTTGAGCGCAGAGCCATGGAGGAGAAGCCCCCCAGTGGTATGAGCCACAGGGATTTTCTCATCAAGATAATCTATGAGGAGCTTGTTGCCATTCTTGGCAAGGAGAAGGAAGTGCCTTTAAAGCCCCAGAGTATAATGCTTGTTGGTCTCTATGGCCAAGGTAAAACCACCACTGCAGGAAAACTGGCAAAATATTTCCATAAGAAGGGATTGAGCGTGGCCTTGGTTGCCTGCGATGTTCACAGACCCGCGGCCTATGACCAGTTGAAGCAAATTGGAGAGCAGATAAATGTGCCTGTTTTTGGCATACCAGGTGAGAAGGATGCCAGAAAAATTGCCAAGGAAGCCATGAAGAGGGTGAGGGACTCACAGGTGAAGATTTTTGATACTTCTGGAAGACATGCCCTTGAGGAAGATTTGATTGAGGAAATAAAGGACTTGAAGAAAATCATACAGCCCGATGAGATATTCCTAGTTATAGATGCCACCATAGGGCAACAGGCAGGAAAACAGGCCAAGGCGTTTCATGATGCCGTTGGCGTTACTGGTGTAATTATAACGAAGATGGATGGAAGTGCCAAGGGAGGAGGTGCGTTGAGCGCTGTAGCAACCACAGGAGCTCCTGTGGTCTTCATAGGCACTGGAGAGCATCTTGACGATCTGGAGCATTTCAATCCAACCCGTTTCATCTCGCGCCTCTTGGGTATGGGGGATCTAGAAACTCTCCTCGAAACAGCTAAGGAACTGGAGTTGCAAGAGGAGGAGGCAGAGAAGGTAATGGAAAGGATGATGAGCGGTAAGTTTAACCTCAAGGATATGTATGAGATATGGGAACAGATGGCAAAACCTGGACTCTTACAGAAGATTCTCTATTCCCTGCCCTTCTTCAAGATGGGGGATATCGATAAGAATATGGTAGAAGAGAGCGAAGAGAAACTCCGCAAGTATCGCATAATAATGGATTCCATGACCTATGAGGAACTTGAAAACCCTGAGATAATCAAAGCCTCCAGGATTAGGAGAATTGCCAGGGGGAGTGGAAGGAGTGAGAAGGAGGTCAGGGCCCTACTGAAGGAGTACAACAGGATGAAGAAGGCTATGAAGCAAATGCGTGGAAATCGCAAGCTTATGCGTGCCCTTAGAAAGCAGTTGAAGAGCGGAGATGTTGATTTCTCGGGATTAGTATGAGAGCATTTCTTGTTGTGGGGCACAAATTTCGGGGAGATATTAATCTCAACGACTTGCCTGGATCTGGCAGAATAGATGTTATAGCCAGATGCATTAATGCTGCCATTTTCCTTTCCCATAATATAAGGAGAGATGTACTCTTCTATGCCTATTTTCCCCGTATTGATATCAGGTTGAAGATTGATTCTTCGAAGGTTAAGTATCTAAATCCAGACGAGAGGAGTACGGCAGCACTGATAAGGAATGCCATTGTAAATGTTGGAGAAGGGGAAAAGAGAACTTCTCCAGGATTTTATGTGAAAAGATCCTCCCTTGAGGAGGTACTTACCGAAATTGAAGACCTAGCCTCCATCTACTATTTGAGGGAAGATGGTAAGGATATCAGGGAGGTGAATATAGGGAAAGATGCAGCCTTTGTACTGAGTGATAGTGTGAATATGGGAAATGATGAGGAGAAAAGGGTATTGGAAAGGGCTAAGGGGATAATATCTGTTGGGCCCAAGAGCCTTTTATCATCCCATACAATAACTATCGTTCACAACGAGCTTGACAGGCGAGGCCTATGATCCGCCTATCCTACGGAACGGCAGTTAAGATGGGTCTGAAAAAAGGAAAGATGCTTGCCGAGCCCACCACAGCCTACATAATGGTGGGAGATAAATGTGAATCAAACTGCTCTTTCTGTGCTCAGAGGAGGGGTGCCAGGAAGGAGGGCTATTTATCTAGGGTTCTATGGCTTCCATATCCTGAGGATGTTCTTAAAAATCTAAAGGGCTTCTCTCGAGTATGCTTTCAGACATTGGATTATCCCCAGGTGGTTGAGGATGTTCTTAAACTTCTGAAGATTCTTCCTTCCAATATTCCTGTCTCCGTTTCCATAGTACCCATAGGAAAGGAAGATATGAGAAGATTGAAAGAGGGAGGGGTGCAGATAATAAGCATTGCCCTGGACGCCGCCAATA
>CAYXLB010000150.1:0-2408 GCA_964465785.1 uncultured Thermoplasmata archaeon | reverse complement strand
CATCCTGGCATCTTCTAAGCTCTTCCCCTGTCTCAGAAGCCTCACTATGAGCTCATCATAATTGAAAAAGGGTGGTTCCCCAAATCCTGGGCCAACAACCTTTAAAGCCTCAATCAAAAATCTATCTGGATTTCTATCACTTATGAGAACGGAGGTGTTTGGTTGAAGGGTACGCATATCGTTTAGAACCTCTAGGATTAAATAGGAGAGTTCGTTAACACCATCTGAGCCATCCACCTTTAATCCGCCAATATTCCATTTGGAAAAATCGTTATATGTAAAACTCTCCTCCGCGGTTACTCCTACCTTGGGCACCGCAGGTTGATTGTTAAATTTGATCCATAGGGCCTCTAGAAGCTCCTTGGCACGCTGCCTTGTTAAATTCCCCTCCTTCATATCCTTCTCATAGAAGGGATAGAGGTTCTGGTCAATTCTCCCAGGACTAAAGGAGTCCCAGGGATTTGTCTCGTAGGTTATCCCAACATGTATGAACCAGTAATGTTGCAATGCCTCCCAGAAATTTCTTGGGGCATGCTCAGGAACCCACTGGCATATTTCGGCCATTCTCTTCAGTTCCATCTTTCTTTTTTCATCCCTCTCCTCTTCAGCCAGCTTACGAAGCTTTTTAGCATAGCGTTTTGCATATATCACTATGGCATCTGCAGCAATCTCCATGGCCTTCAATTCCTCCATCTTCTCGTAGAATTCAGGATCTTCAGGCCTCAATTCCTTCATTTTTTTCCTTATTTCCTTCTTGATGTCTTCAATGCCCATCCTGAATATTCTATCTCCACCTGCAGTATGGCCAGGGGAGCGCTGTTCCATAAACTCTGTCCAAACTCCAGATTCATAGGCATCTATCCATTCCTTAGGTAAGTTTTCAAAGATTATATCCCTCATGGCCCTTCCTTTCCAGAATGGAATAATATCCTCCTTGTAGAGTTTCTTGGTTTTATCATCAACCCTATATGGCATGTTTTCCCTCTTATCCAGAACCTCAAGATCTTCCAAGGTATGGACGTTTATCTCGGGGTACGTGGGGACCTCATTTGGACCTGTGCCTCTTATACCAACTATAAGCTGTCCATCCTCAACAGGCAGGCTTACATTTTCCATAAGATATTTGAAAGCCAATGCCCTTTGAACGGGTATTGATTTCCCCCTGGCCATCCCACTTCTGTAAAATTCAGTTATCAATTTTGCCCTTTCCCATGAGATCCTAACCTCGGAATTTACACTCTCCTCCCTCAACTTGGCAATCCTTTCATTGATGGGTCTAATAACTCCCCTTCTTTTCTCCATCTCCCTCTCCACAACCGAAGATTTCCCCCTATGCATGGCCTCACTCAAGGACACACCTCCTCTATGGGAAAGTTGTTATGGTCATCCCCTATTTAATCCTTTCCAAATTGGATTTTTCAGCGTCTTCAATACCTTCATACCCTATGCTCCGGAATAGATATACATAGGCCATCTCAGCCATATTTATTCCCTTTTCCTTTGCTTCCAAAACCTCTCTATGGTACTTCTTCAATGTTTCTGGGGAGAATGTTAGGAGTTCACAGCGAAGATATCTCTCAAAATCCTCTATCCTATTGGCAAAAGCTCTAGGATATCTTCTCCTTAAATCCCTCATCCACTGGCTTTCTATCTCTACTATTTCCTCTATAAGCTCTCCACCCTGCAACAGGCCCCCTTCAATACACCGATATTTTAAGAGCATCAAATTTTCCCCTTCTTCTAGAGCCTTCCTCAAATCTTCGATATAACTCTCAAGCGTATCCTCAGAGAATGGGTAGAACCTTGACATCCTCATTAACTTAAACGTTTTTTCCTTTCTGCATTCCTCATTTTCCATATTCAAATTTTTGAAAAATTCGTATTCCATATTCGCTATTTTTTCAAGCAAATTCTCCTTCATACCTATCCCTTGCTCCAATCTCCTATAACCTTCTTCAATATTCTATAGGCCCTATTAACATCCTTCATATCCACATGCTCATCCTTTGTATGGGCGTACATCAACTTTCCCGGGCCAAAAACAACCGTTGGGGTGCCCTTGTCCACAAGGCTCTGGGCATCGCTCCAGCTGCGAAATCCTCCGAGCTCTGCATACTTCAAAAATTCCCTCACCCTCCTCTTGCGCGGGGAGATTTCGAAGGGTGGAGATAAATCGTAAATCATGTGGTTCACATTGTATTTTCGTCCAATCCTATTAACCTCATCTATTATCTCCACAGCAGTTTGTCCAGGAAGATAGACAAAATCTACCAGTGCCTTGGCATTCTCAGGAACGGCAAGAATATAATCGCCGCCGTCGAACATCTCAACGTTTATGGCAGGCTTCCCCAGAAGCTTATGCTCCGCATTCAGAAATTTCATTTTCTTCAACGTGCTCAGGAATTTGA
>CAYXLB010000149.1:0-2453 GCA_964465785.1 uncultured Thermoplasmata archaeon | reverse complement strand
CGGCTCTCCTACAAGTTAGGTAGGGTGATTTCGTTATTCTTTATAAGCTTTTGCACCTCTCTGGGGTCCTTGCCCTCAACTGTTACGCCCATGGATACACAGGTCCCAAGAACTTCCAGCACTACACCTTTAATATCATAGGATAGGGAATTGACCTTCTTCATCTTTGCAATCTTAACAACTTGCTCGAGGGTTAAATCACCCACCTTTTCTGTGCGGGCATTCCCAGATCCCTTCTCTATTCCCAACTCCTTCTTTATGAGCGCTGATGTGGGAGGAGTTCCTATGGTAATTGTGAATTCCTTAGTTTTGGGATCCACATCTATTTTCACTGGAACCTGCATTCCTGCATAATCCTTTGTCATCTCGTTTATCTTCTTTACCACCTGGGCCACATTAACTCCCAGGGGACCCAGGGCTGGACCAAGAGGAGGACCTGGAGATGCCTTTCCGCCTTCAACCAATACTTCAACTATCTGACCCATTTCACTCACCTTCCTTTTCCAACAGCCTTACTGCCTCGGCCTTGACCGTTATGGGTATAGGTACCATTGCCTCGAAAAGCTCAACTGTTATTTCATTTTTTGCCTCATCTATCTGGATAACCTTGGCATGCTCGCCCTTGAAGGGACCCTCCACAAGCTCCACAATATCACCGACAGATATGCGGTGTATTGTTGGTGTTGGTGTTAGATAATGCTTTATCTCCTCTATGTGCATCTCTCCCCTAACAACTCCCTTGGCATCCTTTATCCCCCTTATCAGGGAAAGCACCTTGTCAGGCCTGGAGGTTTCTACGAATACATATCCCTTAAGATCATAGGGGGCCAAGACTGAGAATATATCTTTCCATCCGTGAACCTTAGCCTTCAACCCAATATCCCTTGCTACCTTTATCTCCTGACCTATGGTGGTTTTAACGGCAACTATGGCTGCCTCAACATTTATTTTTATATCCTTGCTCCATATACCTTGAGAGGAGAGGACTTCAAATTTGAATATGCCATAGTCGCCAATTTCAGAGGCCCTGGGAGATATTATGTTCACATAGATCTCCTTCCTTCTATTGGGAGAAATTGCAAATTCATATTCCAATTCCTTATTTTCCTCCGTGGTAACCAGGAGCTTCACTTCATCCTTCTCAACACCTATTATATGCATTCCCCATTCTAGGGATGGATCCCTCATATGAAGGGATGAAGTTATCTTGAAGGTTACCTTTTCCTTCTTCTCGCCCTTGTTTGAAATAACGAGTACAATATCGGCAATTCTTCCAGCAGGAATTCTGAAAAATTCATTATTTAGGGTAACATTGATCATTTCAATCCCTCAGGGTATTTGGAGCCAAATCTGCAGAATATAGTAAATGGCGAAGCCAACACCACCAATGAATATTATCCCCAGCCCTGTTATGGCCAAAACCTTTCCATATTCATCCTTTGTTGGCTTCCTTGCCATCTTGAGTATCCTTGAATACTTCCCCTTTCCGAAGCCGGCCATCCATTCTTCCATGCTCCTTTGCAATTGTTCGCTGCTCTCTATGATTTTCATTCTCTTCACCTTATTACATCCAATTCCTTACTTCTCTCCAAGGCCTCAAGCCCCTGGATGTATGGGGATTTAACTCCAGTTATAACTACCATAACTCTTAGGGTATTTCCAAGGGATGGGTCGATGGAAGCTCCCCATATGATTCTTGCTCCCTCGCTAATATGGGCTTGCACGTACTCAGCCACACTTTCCGCCTCCTTCACTGTCATATTTTCTCCTCCAACCACATTGATTAGCGCCCCTGTGGCCTCGCTTATATCTGCCTCTATGAGCGGGGAGTTCAAGGCCTCCTTTATGGCATCCTCTGCGCGATTCTCGGAGTCACTCTCTCCAAGACCAATCATTGCAACGCCTCCGCCCTTCATAACGGTCTTTAGATCATTGAAGTCTAGGTTCACCAATCCAGGCTTTGTTATCATCTCTGCCAGACCCTTTATTGAACGCATCAAAATCTCGTCGGCTACCTTGAATGCCAAGTTTAGGGGTAATCTAGGAACAAGCTCTATGAGCTTATCATTTGGAATTGTAATAACAGTATCCACATTCTGCTTTAATTTCTCAAGACCCCACATGGCGTTTTCGAATCTCATTCTTCCCTCTGCTGTAAAGGGTAGGGTACATATGGCGATTGTCAGGGCCCCAAGCTCCTTGGCTATCTGTGCAACAACCGGAGCGCTTCCAGTTCCAGTTCCTCCACCCAGTCCACAGGTTATAAAGACTATATCCGAACCCTGGAGAACCTCGCGAATTCTATCCTCAACTTCCCTTGCGGCCTCCTCGCCCACTTGGGGCAAGGCTCCTGCCCCAAGGCCCCTGGTTATTCTCCTTCCAAGAAGAATCTTCCTCTGGGCCTTCGTTATTAACAAATGCTGGGCATCAGTATTTGCCGCTATGAGCTCAAC
>CAYXLB010000148.1:0-2486 GCA_964465785.1 uncultured Thermoplasmata archaeon | reverse complement strand
GTTGTTGAGGCTATTATTGGTGAGGAGGTATCTATAGCCATTGAAGGGGTCACCATAGGGAGACAGTTGAATGCGGGAGAAACATACTACATCGATATACCTGAGGAACATGGAAAGAAACTATTCAGAATGGACCTCAAATATGAGGATCGAGAGGTTCTAGATGAAATAGCCAGAATAAAGAGAAAGGAAAAACCATTCTGGGGGTTATGAATGGATATTGAGGTGAGAACACATACTGCATTGCATATACTTAAAGGTGCAGTAGTTAAGGTTCTTGGAGCAAAATGGACTGCCAGTGTTTATGTGGATGGCTTCCATGGGAGATTAACAGTGAAATACCATAGAAAGCCGAGTGAAGAGGAGATAAGGAAAATTGAGAACCTAGCCAATGAGAAGATAAGGGAAAATGTACCCATAAATATTATCACCCTACCCCGGGATGAAGCCGAGAAAAAATTCGGAGAAGATATGTATGATCTCTTCCCCATTCCAGAAAAGATTAGGATTTTGAATGTTGTAACTATAGAGGATTGGAACATAAATGCATGCAATAAGGAGCATACCAAGACAACTGGAGAGGTTGGAAAAATAAGGATAAAGAAGGTGAGATTTAGAAAGAACAAGGAGCTTTTAGAGATAAGCTTTGATGTTGAGGCATCCATCTGAAAACATTAAATATAGGAAGCCCATATATTCCATGGTGGCTGCATGAGTTGGTCCGAAAAACTTGACTCGTTTTTCAAAATTAGTGAACATGGTTCAACAGTGAGAACGGAGATAATAGCTGGTTTTACCACCTTTATGACAATGGCCTACATAATTTTCGTGAATCCCGCAATTCTGAGTCAAACAGGTATGCCCTTTGCTCCTTTGGTAACTACAACGGTTCTTGCCACTGCCTTCGCAACCATAATAATGGGTCTCTATGCAAAGAAGCCATATGCCCTAGCACCGGGTATGGGTCTCAACGCCTTCTTCACATACACTGTTGTGCTGGTTATGGGATACACATGGCAAGTTGCCTTAGCAGCGGTATTCATTGAAGGTTTGATTTTCATTGCCCTCTCGGTCACAAAGGTAAGAACTATGGTAGCAAATGCATTCCCAGCAAGCCTCAAATATGCAATAGGTGCAGGTATTGGTCTTTTCCTTGCAATCATAGGTCTAGAGAATGCCCATATAGTCGTGGATAATCCTGCCACATTGATTGGTTTAGGCAATGTGCTGGCTCCCGATGTTATAGTTGCCCTCTTTGGACTAGCATTGACAATAATACTCTTCGTTAATCGAATAAAGGGAGCCCTACTATGGGGAATACTTGCCTCAACTGCTTTAGCTGTTATATGGAGCTCCTTTGATGCCAATGCCGCTTCAGTACTCTACCCTGCAGGATTCGTTCTACCATCTTCTCCCATCTCTCTGCCTGCATCTCCAGCACCCATAGCCCTGCATATGGACTTTGAAGGACTGCTATCCGCAGGAGCCATAGGAGTTATATTTGCCTTCTTCATGGTGGATTTCTTCGATACCCTTGGTACAGTAACTGGCTTGAGCGCAAAGGTTGGAGACCTTGATGAGAAGGGAAATATACCTGAGAAACCCCTTACAAGAATGCTTCTTACAGATGCCCTTGGTACAACCTTCGGTGCCCTTATGGGAACATCCACAGTAACAACCTACATAGAGAGTGCTGCTGGTGTTGAAGAGGGAGGTCGAACAGGATTGACAAGCGTAGTGGTTGCTCTTCTCTTCCTCATCGGTCTCTTCATAACCCCCATTGTGGGCTTGGTTCCAGCAGCTGCAACGGCTCCAGCTTTGATACTTGTAGGTCTATTTATGCTCTCCAATATGAAGCATGTGGACTTCGATGACTACGCCCTATACATACCTGCCTTCGTAACCCTAATAGTTATGCCATTTACATACAGCATATCCAATGGAATCGGTGCTGGAATAATTACATACGTAATAACAATGCTTGCCACAAGAAGGTGGAAGGAGATAAGCGCACTTATGTACATCCTGGCTATAATCTTTGCCCTCTACTTCCTCTGGGCATTTGCCTAATCTTTTTTTCTTTTTTATTGCAAAGATTTTTAATCCTCATTTCCATCTTCCCCCATGTTCAATGTCCTAGTGAGCTCGAAAAAAGGAGATTTGAAGGCTCTTATGGAGAAGATTGGAGTTACTCCAGAAGGAATTGAAATCATGGGCAAGAAGGGAGAATTTTTAATTGTTAGACTCGAAGACCTACCCCTCAAGGGGGCATTGATTCTCAAACAGGAGGCCCTGGCAGCAGGTATGGATTGCGCATTACCATGGTGCACTGCAGCTCTTACCTGCGAAAAAACACCCGCCATTTTATTTGGTACCCTCCGTCAATTTGAAATTTTGATTGATAAAATGAAACTACAGCCCTTCAAGGGAAGGGATATGGCGGAGGAAATAGAGGAGGCCATAAGGAAATACAGAAAAGATGAGTT
>CAYXLB010000147.1:0-2564 GCA_964465785.1 uncultured Thermoplasmata archaeon | reverse complement strand
GAACAACGTATTTGACCACCGTTGCAAGATTTTCAAATTCCACATCAATAAGCCTGTTCTCAATTATGCTCCATGCAATATCCACGAAATTCGTTTTCAGGATGGATAGAACGTTCATTGCCTCTGGATCCCCAAACCTGCAATTAACCTCCACGATCTTTGGACCCTCGGCCGTGAGCATGAACTGCCCGTAGATTATTCCCTTGTAGAGCCTGCCCTCTCTGCGCATGGCGGCCACTATATCCTCCATTATCTTCATGGCCCTGCTGTAATCCTCCTTGCCTAAGAATGGTAGAAGATGGTTCTCCATGCTGTAGGAGCCCATACCTCCAGTATTAGGGCCCCTATCTCCCTCGTAGGCACGCTTGAAATCCTGCACCAGGGGCATGCCCTTGATCTCATGCCCGTCTGTGAATGCTTGCAGCGTAAATTCCTCTCCAACAAGCTTCTCCTCGATTATTACCCTGTCAACGCCACCGATATTCTCCTGAATTATCTTCTTCGCGTACCTTATTCCCTCCTCCTTGGTCTGGAAATGGTCGCCCATGACCCATACTCCCTTACCCCCCGTGACCCCCACGGGCTTGATAACGAAGGGCTTATCGTACTGCATTATGAATTCTTCAACCTTCCTCACATCATTGAATACGTAGTAATCCACCATGCCCTCAATGTTGTGCCTCTTCATCAAATCACGCATGAATTCCTTTGAGCCTTCGATTATGGCAGCATTCTTCCTGGGCCCAACCACGGGGATACCATGATCCTCAAGCATGTCCGCCATGCCTGCGATTAGGGGTGCCTCTGGCCCTATAACTGCAAAATCCACCTGCTTAAACTTAACCCATTCCAGGTTCTTCACAAAGCTTATGCTGCTATCATCCCCGATTATATAATCCTTGGAGAGCTTTACAATCCCAGGGTTCTTGTGCTTCATAACCGCGTATATCTTTGCCCCTCCATTGTAAAGTGCCCTGGCTATGGCATGCTCCCTCCCTCCAGAGCCTATGAGCAGAACCTTATTCATCCTTCTCACCTCCCATCTTCTCCTCAAAGAACTTCTTTATATCCTGGGGCTTTGAGGCATCGATTCCAAAGTATTCGTTGAATTTTTTTGTTGTGCGCAGAACCATGGTTTTTCCTGCCCTCTTTCCGTATATGAGGCCCCTCTTCTTGAGCTCATCGATATGCGCATAAACCTTTGAACCTATTATATCCCTCAACTTGCTCTGGGTAATTGGCTGGTAATAGGCTATTATCGCCAAGGTTTTGAGAACATCGTCCCTAAGCTCCTTCTTTCCCATGGCATAGCCATACTCCACATACTCCCGCCTCAATTGCATAACGTACTTGTTTCCTATTCTGGCAATCTCAATGGCTCCATCCCTCTCCTCATACTCCTTGCGCAATCTGCGCATTGCCTTGCTCACTTCCTCGCTCTTCAAATTTCCAATCTTTGCAATCTCACCAACACGCAGAGGCCTATCGGAGGAAAAAAGCACTGCCTCAACAACCTTCATAATTTCATCCATAGTGCCGTATAATCGGAGAAATTAAAATACTTTGCGCAAATATAAGGATATGGATGCCTATGCCATAAAAGCCAAGGTGCCAAAAAACTCCCATGTCTATTTGCAGTATTTCAAGAGGGAAGTGCTCAGGAGATGCTTGGAAAAGAGGGTTGATTGCATCGTAGAATCGTTAGATGGGAGGATAATCCTATTCACAGATTGCAAAAGCCTGGATGATATTCTTGGAGGTATAAGGGGCATAATCTCCCATCACCCTGTCAGGATCTTTGAAGACCTGGATTCCCTTGTGGAAGCCATTCTTCCCAATTTACAAGGGTGCAGGGACTTTGCAATACGCTCCAACAGAAAATCCCTGGAGGGGGAGATCGGGGGAAGGGTTGTGGATGCCCTGAATATTCCCGTAAACCTTACCTCTCCCCATTGCAGGATATACGTGGAAAGGAGGGGAAAGTTTTATCTCCTCTTTTTGGAGTATCCCTAATATGGGCGAGGTTGAAGTATCAAGATTGGTCGTGCAAGATAGGGAGTTTCTGGGGATAAGGGTAGAGATGCCAAATGCACCGCTCCTCCTAATAAAGGGAAAGAGGGGCTTTGCCATGTGCGGTTATCTCAATCCCGAAACCGCCGAGAAGCTCGGTGATGCTGCCGTTATCGTATCTGGTGTGCGTACCTTTGACGATATGCTAAGTGCCAGGATAAAATGGGCCTCCACAAAGGCCAAGGAGCTCGGAATCTCCGAGGGAAAACTCCTGCGCGAGGAGATTGGGAAGCTTTGAAAAGCAAAGATTTAGTATTTCCAGAGCATAACATTATAATATGCCACCAAAAAAATATAAGACAGTGTCCATACCGCGTAAATTATTAGATGAAGTGGAAAACTTAGTTAAAGAGCATCCTGAATTGGGTTATGCCTCCTACACAGAATTTGTAAGGGAAGCTGTGAGAATACATATCAGAAGATTGAAAGAAGAATTGGAGAAAGAGAAATAATTGCAGGAAAAGAGCCACCGGGGGGATTCGAACCCCCGACCT
>CAYXLB010000146.1:0-2564 GCA_964465785.1 uncultured Thermoplasmata archaeon | reverse complement strand
TGGGGCCGGCAGGATTCGAACCTGCGACCGCCCGGTTATGAGCCGGGCGCTCTAACCTGGCTAAGCTACGGCCCCAGCAATGGGGCATATCCCATACACCATTTTAAAATTTTCGCTATACTTTGGAAAATTATATTTACCTGCGAGCCCAATAATTATCCAATGTTCTGGGATCGGGATACTAGCTCTGCAAGAAACGCGTTACCTCGATACTTTGCCATACTGGAGGGTATGGAAAAACCGAATTTTCATGCTTTGCGAAGAGTATCCGTGGATTTCGATGAGCACATGTCCATAGAAGAACTATGGAGACTGCACGCAGAATCTATGCAGGCATTGAGAGAAGGAAAACTGGAGGAAGAATCTCCTGGCAACCTTTTGGAGCTCAAGGCTGTGATAGCCAGGAAAATTTTAAAGAGATGCGTGCTCTGCGAGTACAGATGCGGCATAGACAGGGAGAAGAGCATTGGATACTGCAGGGTGAAGGAGAGTAGAATTGCAACTGCATTCTTGCATATGGGCGAAGAGCCAGAGCTCGTACCCTCATACACCGTGTTCTTCTCAGGCTGCAATTTCCGATGTGTGTTCTGCCAGAACTGGGACATAAGCCAGTTCAGGGTTGGGAGGCATATAGATCCCAAGCACCTGGCAGAGAAGATCGAAGAGGCATATTTTGCAGGTGCTAAGAACGTGAACTTTGTGGGTGGTGAGCCCACTCCAAACCTGCCCTACATACTCGATACCCTCATACATCTCTACGTTCCCATCCCCATTGTCTGGAACTCTAATATGTATATGAGCGAAGAGGCGATGAGTCTTCTAGACGGCGTGGTAGATATCTATCTTGCAGATTTCAAGTGGGGCTCGGACCAGAATGCCAGAAGATACTCAAGGGCTCTCAATTACTGGAGCACCATAACGAGGAATTTCCTGCTTGCCAAGCAGCACTACAGGGCAGAGTTTCTCATTAGACATCTTGTCATCCCCCAGCATCTGGAAGATACGGAGAGGATACTGCACTGGATTGCGGAAAACATAGGAAGAGAGGTGCGCATAAACGTGATGTTTCAGTACAGGCCCGAGTACAATGCTTATAGATATCCAGAGCTAAGCCGGGCTCTGAACTACAGGGAGATGCAGATGGCTAAAGAAATAGTGAGAAAATATGGGTTTAGGAATGCTTTAATTGGTTGATGCGCTTGCTTCAGCGTTGAAGTTCAGGGTCAGGCGCCCCACACTGCCATCGCTCTTGAGTATGTATGTAGTTAGCTGATAAGAAACCCCGTAAACCTGGTGATTATAAACAGGTATGGACACTGCAGCCTGTGCATTTGATACCTTCTTTATATAGGCATCAGAACAGCCCCACAGTGCAAATACCTGGAATGTTAAGCTCCTGACACCGTATTTGAGATGGTTTTTAACTATCACACTCTCAGGATAGAATTTGTCAAACTTTGTATGATTCGTTATGGGGGTTATGATCACAGTAAACATAGGGTCTTCGCCCATGGGAAAGAGGTAGTTCTTTGCCGTTATATTAGCATTGAAAAAGAACAAAATATGATCTGGCTCGTTGCCCTCTGCCTTGGACAGATACGCGCTCCAGGTAACGATTATAGAGTCTCCCTCCACGTTCTCTATCTTGGCGTATGAGCTCTTTAAAAATATCAGGTTCTCTGTGGGTATCATATTCTCCTTCATATCAACACTCTTCACATAAACGGGTCTGTTCTGGATTGAAAAATAAACCAAGCCTCCAATCACATTAATAAGGATAACCAGAGCCACCACAAGGGCAATCGCGGTTACCTTTTTCATAAAGGAAGAAAATTGATAGGAGAATATAAATTTTTTCAGCCAAAGAACACAATCTTGCTCTTCTTCTCTTTTCTATTCTCATCAACGATGTCCTCGAACCTATCTATCTGGATCGGTATGGCGAACTTTGTGAATATGCTGCTCACAATTGCCTCACCCTTGTCCAAAGAGGCGATCATCTTATCATCCTTGCTCAAATCCTGGGCTGCAGAGCTTATTATCGCCTTTCTCTCAGAGCTCATCTCATTGCCCAGAATAATCTTTGTGTTTAGATTTGCCAGAATCTCACGGGGAATCATTGAAGATAGCTGGGTTATGGCAATTATCCCTATTTTGAACTTTCGCCCCTCCCTTGCAATGGTGCCAAATATGTTGCTCTTTCCCTCGCCCAGAACGCGGGGTGCTTCTTCAAGCACCACGGATACAACGGGCTTGTTATCCAATTCTCCATTTTCCTTGTATCTCTTGTACCTGGAGAACATCTCGCTCATAACCATTCCCGAGATGAGGAGCTCTACATTTTGAGAGAGTGAAGAGGTATCTAAAATCACTATTTTTCCATTCTCAAGATAATCACAGATGTCCTTGATAGTGCTCTTTCCCTCGCTGATGGAGAATATATGTCCCCTCTCGTAGAGCTCACCCTTATCGTTCACATCAACATCAAGAGCCACCTTTAGCTTTCTCTGAAGCACTGCCTTGGTCATCTCGTTGGATATCACTCCCTGACCATCTCCAAGGAG
>CAYXLB010000145.1:0-2567 GCA_964465785.1 uncultured Thermoplasmata archaeon | reverse complement strand
AGAGCTATCAGCTCTCCAATATCCTCCACCCGATAATCTCCCTTATCCATTCTCACGCCCACGGTTATGCACCCAGCTCTCCTTCCCGCCGTGATATCATAATCGTAATCACCCACCACAATGCACTCCTGGCTCTTCACTCCAAACTTATCGAGCAGGTACTTTACAGCCTCTTCGCTGGGCTTGGGCTCAAACTCATCCTCTCGAGTTATTATGGCGTCGAATCTCTCAGCATAATCACCCAGTGCGAGCATCGTAGCCTTCTTTGAATTTCTCGTAAGCACTGCCTTCTTTATTCCTCTTTTCTCCAGATAATCCAGAACCCTGGGCAAAGAATCTACAATCTTCGCCTTTTTCGCTCTCCTTATCTCCTCCCTCTCAAGAAGCTTGAGATACTCTTCACCCCTAGCCTTTAAAAACTCGTAAAGGTGTCTGGGCGCATCCTTTACGCCCATTTCTTTCAATATTCTTTCTCGCATCTCTGAAAAGGGAATTCTATTTTCTACTATTGTTTCGTCCAGGTCGAATATGACGAGCTTGATGCCCACATCTATGCATATGCTCTACTCATTTAACGTTTTTGGAGCTTTCTATGCACCAGGGTCATCACAACAACGACTAGCACAATGCCCAAAACGGCCAGAGTGGTATAGAGCATATCGTAGTCCCTCCCCCCAGGAACGCTCATAGGGATATTCATCTTCCACACATGGGGCTCCTTGAGGGGTTTGTAATCTGTGTTATTTACCTCTAGCACGTAGGGATAATCCACAATTCCATCCCCATCCTCGTCATTGGTATCATTCTTTTGGGCCCACCATTGCCAGTAGTTGCCATATTCGCTGGTATTCCAGTAATTCTTGGTAGATTCCTTGGATAAAAATGGTGAGCCTATGCGGATAAAAGCTGAGAAAATTAAATACTTGGGGGGAGTGCCGTTGTAGACGAAATTGTTGAGATAGAGATAATTATCATGGGATGAAAATATGCTCAGGTAGTAATCATGTGTATTTCCAGAGGTCCATGTGTTGTTTGTAAATATCAACGTAAAATTGTTTTCTTTAACCAGATTATGGTTAGAGTAGAACAATCCCAATCCACCAAAGGTGAACCGGATATCATTTCGATAGATGTATGAATCCCTAACTTCTGAAAATCCAACTCCAAAGAGCCCCTCAATCTTGTTATAGGATACATTGACGTGCCTAGCATAATAAATCTTGAAGGTGGGTACTCCATTATTCACACTAATAATCATCCTCTTTCCATATACGCCGATACCCGTTCCATTATGAATCTCGTTACCATAAATTTTTATAAAGGAGGAATTGGAAATAACTATAGAGTTCCACCTTCCACTGAACATATAATAATACTCAATACCCTCCATATAATTATTCTCCACCAAAATGTTTTCAGAATTAGCCACGTATATGTCCGAGTAGTAGAGCTTATTGTCCTTGATCACCACGTTATTAGAGTGCAATATTTGCACACCTGTTGAGGTTAGTATCCAGCAATGGGATATCTCCACATACAGAGTTATATTCTTCAGTACCAGACCCCACTCTCCAAGAGGAGAGAATATCATGATATTGGATATTTTTATTGGATCTTTCTCGATTCCACTTCCCCTCCAACTGTACATCTCTGCATACTCCAAAAACTCTTCATTCCCTTCAATTCCCAGATACCTCACCTCCCTGTATCCATGGGGTCTCCATGGTTTCAGGAATGGAAATCCCAGATAGGTGAGCATTGCAATATGCGTATTAAAATAGGTTGTATTATTTGTAGAAGCATAAATTTGATAAATTAGAGATTCTCCAAAACTCTTACCCCGTCCCAGATTCTTATGGTAAATATCCATGGCATCTGGATATCCCAGTCCAGTATAGGTCAGAACTCCCAGAGCATTGGAATTTTCGTGCATAATTAGATAATTCGCAATTGCACCCCTTTCAAAGGATGCTCCATAGCAGCTGAAATCTGTGTAAAAAAGTGCATTTGTGTTTTTCAAATACCCAGGATCTATTCTTTGGTACCCTTCTGGCGTCTTAAGGAAGTATGAACTTCCATCAGAGTGCACTATGAAATAAGCATACGCATAGTTCTTGGATAAAAATTTCAGAAATTGGCTACTATTGGTATTTTCATCCACAATCTCTTCACCCAGGAATGGATAGGTGAGGGGATTCTTAATCTTGTCCTTCATATACAGAAAATCATCATCCAAAAATGCACCACTCTTTACAATAGGCTCAAATTTTCCATTTACATAATCAATCACCCTCTGGATGTAGGATTTGATCTGCGTAACATTGTTGCCATCTCCTGTAGAGCGAACTATGCCTACCCATATCTCAGGAAGATAATTTTCAGATGGCTCATCGATTATGCCGTCACCATCGGTATCTTTCCATACTCCATTCACATCCATATAGTAGTAGGGAAACTCGATGGTCTCCCCCATGGCCCTATCTTCGTATTTAGCTAGAGAGATGTTGCCTATTAAAACTGCACCAACTATGGAAGAGGCTTCGAATTTTTCTTCTCGTATCATATCC
>CAYXLB010000144.1:0-2581 GCA_964465785.1 uncultured Thermoplasmata archaeon | reverse complement strand
CATAAAGGACATAAAAAAATCTTTTCTTTTTTAGATTTAGAATATATGATAGTATAGGAGGGTATTTTCTTTTTTATCTTTAAATTCAATTTTTCCTCCCTGACGATAAATTTGGTAGGGTATTTACCTATTATCACATAATCTTCTAAGGGGGGGAGGCTTTTAGCTTTAATCTCTCTTATTTTGTTAGGTGGTATTTCAATACGATCTATAAAGATCTCTCTTAAGCTTTTAGGAGCAATCCATATCTCATTTCCTAGATCAATCATAAGCAAATTCTCATTTTTATGAATAGTAATAGCAATAGGCTCTTTCCCTTTAATGATACTCCCTATAAAATAAATTTTTTTGCCTATTCTTACACGAATTATATCTTCTCTAGTTTCCTTCTCAACAGCATTCACTTCATTCTCTCTATAGTATTCATCACATTCCTTGCAATAATACCGCACACTTCTCTTTACTTTCAATTTATTTTTTTTATAGAGATCTCTAATGATCAAATCGGTTTTTTTGATATGATCCTCTACACTCCATAAATTTGCATAAGGAGCAATATTTTGGAGTTTTTTAATGTCTTTTTTAGAGAAAGATCCAACAATAAAATTTATTTCAAAATTTTCGCCTAATAGTTCACCAAATCTTTTAAAAAAATCGTAAAATATAATCTCATTTAATATAGCATCAGATAGGGCATCGTAGAATGGGTAAGAATATACCTTTCGACTTTTCTGCACAAAAGTATATCTTATTTCAATAATATATATCTATCGGAAGGCAGGGGGAGATAAGTTATAAATAAATAACCTCCATGCAAGTTTATGTTTCGTCTAATAGACCAAGTACTTTCAGAGGAATACATAGGCAAGGAGGTGGCCCTGCGGGGATGGATCTACAGGAAGAGAAGAGTCGGAAAGTTAATTTTTGTAGTGTTGAGGGATTCCTCCAATATCATTCAGTGCGTTATCGAGAAAAATAAAGTAGGTAACGAGAAATTCAAATTATTGGACAAGATAGGCGTCGAATCTTCCCTAATTCTTAAGGGTACAATAAGAAGGGATGAACGCGCACCCACTGGATATGAAGTTGATGTGAATTATATTGATATTGTTGGCCCATCCTATAATTTTCCAATAACCAAGGATAAGAGCGACGAATTTCTTTTGGATAACCGCCATCTCTGGTTAAGAAGCAGGGAGATGAACAGTATATTGAAGATTAGGCACACCATATTTGGTGCAATACATGAATTTTTCCGGAATAGAGGTTACTATGAAGTACAGGGTCCCATATTTGTTACCGGAGCAGTTGAGGGGGGCTCAACCCTGTTTGAAGTACCCTATTTCGATAAAAAAGCATATCTAACCCAGAGTGCACAGTTCTATTTAGAAACGTTTATTTATTCCCTAGAAAGGGTATATACCATCGCCCCAAGTTTCAGGGCAGAGAAGAGTAGGACAAGAAGACATTTAACAGAATACTGGCATGCGGAGGCTGAGGTAGCATGGTACCATAATGATGATATGATAAGAGATGAAGAGGAATTAATTATCTATATCGTTCAAAGGGTTTTGGATGAGAGAAAAAGAGAATTGGAATACCTAAAGAGGGATATTGAGCCCTTGAAAAATGTGGAAAAACCATTCATAAGAATGAAATATAGTGAACTAATAGACTTTGCAAATTCCCATGGCATCGAGATTGAATATGGGGATGATCTAGGCGCCGATGAGGAAACTGCCATAACCAAGTTATTCGATAAGCCTGCATTTATAACACATTATCCAAGGGATATTAAGCCCTTCTATCACAGACCAGATCCAGATAATCCGGATGTAGTTCTTTGTCATGATCTCTTGGCCCCAGAGGGATACGGTGAAATAATAGGCGGAGGAGAAAGAATATATAAACTGGAAGTTCTATTACAAAGAATGAAAGAAGAAGGATTGAATCCCGAGAACTATTATTGGTATGTAGATTTAAGGAAATACGGTTCTGTACCACATTCAGGCTTCGGTCTTGGAGTTGATAGACTTGTGTGGTGGATCGCTGGCCTATCCCACATAAAATATGCAATCCCTTATCCGAGGACAATAAGAAGAACTAGGCCATAAAAATAAAATTAAGAGGGTGTTTCCTCTGTTCCCTCATATTTTACCATTTCTTCAAGATCTATTTCACCAGCTGCAATTTTATCTGCCAAGTGACAGGCGACGTAGTGTCCTTCTCTAACCTCTACCAATGGAGGCTCCTTAACATCACAGAGTCCCTTCTGCGCGTAGGGGCAACGAGGCCAGAACCTGCATCCTGGAGGTAGATTGATGGGACTCGGTATCTCTCCCTTTATCTGAACCCTTCCATGTTTATGCTCAGGGTCTGGTACAGGAACAGCAGAGATAAGAGCCTTGGTATATGGATGCATAGGATTGAATACTACCTCATCCGATTCTCCAATTTCTACTATCTTCCCCAGGTACATCACTGCCATTCTATCGGACATATATCTTGACACTGCTATATCGTGAGTAATAAAGAGGAAGGGTATACCATATTTGTCCCGTAGGTCAAGCATTAGATTCAT
>CAYXLB010000143.1:0-2597 GCA_964465785.1 uncultured Thermoplasmata archaeon | reverse complement strand
TATCTCCGCATCCAGTGGCCGTGACATTTCTCGCCTCGTTGTAATGTGAATAAGCTTCAATATCCAGACCGTAATCACTTGCGTTCAAGAGAGTGAGGTTCTCCATAACATTGTGCTCTGCGCCAAAGAGAAATATGCCCCGAGATCCACCAATCGATGTTACATTCTTTATCGTGTTCCAGCTGCTATCATCCAATTCTATTCCATCCCCATTTTTGATGGTGATATTTGAGATTGTGATGTGATCACTTCTTCGCAATTTTATTCCTGAGCTTAGGTTCCACAATTTGAGAGAGGTAATCACATCGTTGGAGGACTGGTAAGCAATCACGCCTCTATGCGCATCATAAGCGCTGACATTTCTTACCATTCCGTTTCTCACATTGTAAAATCCGATGGCGCCTCCTGAGGTCTCACCATAGTTATAACTTGCGTTGCTCAGTATGCAGTTCTCAATGATGAAATACGCCGTAGTGTTTCCAATGTATATTGCGTTATTCCCTCCCTTTGCATCAATTTCCAGGCCCGAGATTATGTATGGATCCTCTGCGGTTCCATTGCCCCCAGTTACTCCATTCTCAGGAGTGAAATTCGCATCTCCTTCAATCTTAATCGGTGCATGCATACCATCTTTTAAAGCATAGGTGTTATCATAGCCAGCAGTCGCCTGCACAGTGTAGAACTGAGAAATAGCAATAGATACAAACAAAATCGCTATTAATCCCACAACGATTTTTACACGCATATTAAGCCCCCTACCCTCCACATAAAAATAGACTCAACATCTATCTCTATGGGGAAAGATAAGATGGATATATTTTTAGAGTATTTAAAAATTCTTTAGCCATCCAATACATTTATTTGCCCCTATTCCATTTCTTTAACCCAATGGCCCTTCAAAGATTAAAAGAGAATAACATTATCCTCGCCTCCATCATCCTGCTCTTGATAATCACACTTCTTGCCCCAAATCTGGTTCCATCCTATCCATACTTTATAGATTGGAAAACAATACTTGCCTTAGCAACCCTTTTCTTAATAACCACTGCCATAAGGGATAGCGGTTATCTGGATTTCCTAGCAATGAAAATTATAGGAAAAGTTAAGGGGGAGAGAGAGCTCGCCATAATATTCACCCTTCTGGCATTTCTCCTATCAATGGTCATAACAAATGATGTGACCTTGCTAGTTCTCGTCCCTCTAACCCTGTCGTTACAGAAACATGTAGCTAAGGATATCAAGAAAATTATAATCTTCGAAGCTATGGCCGTGAATGCTGGCTCCGCCCTAACTCCAATTGGCAATCCCCAGAACCTCTATCTCTGGCATCTCTGGGATATTGGATTTCTAAACTTTGTGGCATATCTTTTACCCATTTCCTTGCTCATGCTTCTCCTACTCCTAATCTTCCTATTCTTCACTTTCCCCAAGAAATGTATGGGAAAAATGGAGGCTTCTGGTAATCTGGAGAAAGATATGATTATGGTAGTTATCTCTATTTTGCTTCTCATTATCTTCGTTATTTCCATAGATATGGGATTTGAACTCTACATAATTCCCCTAGTATTCATAATTTACCTCATATATGGTAGACAAGTGTATAGGCATGTTGATTGGCCACTGCTTCTCCTCTTTATTCTTCTATTCCTGGACTTCAATGCCCTAGGACATATACCCTTCATTGAAGAGTTTCTTAGCTCAAGGAATCTCAGTGGAGTATCCACCTTCATCTATGCCTCTCTGTTTTCCCAGTTTATGAGCAACGTTCCCGCAGCTGTTCTGCTTGGAAACTTTACCAAGGATATGAAGTCCCTCGTATATGGGGTAAGTGTGGGAGGGAATGGAACAATAATAGCATCTCTCGCAAATCTCATAGCCTTAAGGTATGTGAAGGATAAAAAATGGGTTCTAGATTTTCACAAGTACTCCATCGCCTATTTCCTGGCAAGTTTTGCAATTGTTATTCTCCTTTACCGCATAATTTTTTGAAAAAGAAATCCATAATCCCTCATGGATGATGTTTGGAAAGAGATTAGAACGCTCGGATACAAGATTCGCTTCATTCCACATGAGAAGATTAAGGAGTATATAGCCTGTTATCGCGTGGTTTACAATGGAAAGGAGATATTTCCACCAGCAGCCGTTCATCTTGGGATACCTATCGGTGAAATCTGGATAAGCGATGCCTTCAGAGATTTTGCAGATTGCATACTATTCCACGAATTACAGGAAATCAAGCATAGGGCGGAGGGCTATGGGGTGGATGAGGCGCATCTCCTTGCACTTAAGGATGAGGAAATAAAGTGCAAAAATGATGAAAAATGGAGAAAATTGAAGATGGAGATAAACGTATGCACTAAAGAATCTCTACTCACGACTCCTGGAATTGGAAAAATCCTAGCGGAGAGAATCATGGAAAATAGACCCTATGAGAGGATGGATGAATTAAAAAGAGTGGAGGGTATAGGGGAGAGAAGGTACAAAGCAATTAAGGCAAGGTTCTGGTGCATCTTAGAATGATGATAATAATTTCCTTAATCTTTCCACATATTTCCTGGTTTCCATCACACCCTTTTCCGTAATTTTCACCATGGTTC
>CAYXLB010000142.1:0-2620 GCA_964465785.1 uncultured Thermoplasmata archaeon | reverse complement strand
ACTACGATATGATTGAGGAGAAAAGAGGTAAGGCGGTAAAGATAAGGGGAAGGATGGCACCTTAGAACCACTGTTTTACTGGAGATACCTGAAATACCTCAAAGGTTCTGTTGATGGTATCGTCATAGAGTTTCAAATAATAGGATACATCCACATCTTTAACAGTTACCATTTCTATGGGTCTTGCCCGATAAGTTGGGCCCCCAGAACCTTTCACAATGGCTATATACAAATAGCTACCCCTATGAACATCGACCCCATACCTTTCCCTGAGGATCTTTGCAACTATGCTTGCCTTTGTTGCCTTTTCGTACTCTTCAGGTTTCTTTGTTAGCTGTTCAATCATTGCAATATCTTCCAATTCAAATCGCCCATCCTTCAATCTCTTTCTGTATTCTGCCCTTAATTTTCTAGCTTCTTCAACCATACCATTCAAAAGAGCCTCTACTATCTTCCTTTGGGCCTCCTTTACGATGGGGGGATAATCTCTCCTAACATATTCTAATCCAACGGCTACTACCTTCCCATCAAATAGATGGGCATATTTTTTCTTTGTCCAGTAGGCTGCCTTCTCGACTATCCTTTCAAGTTCAATATTAAGGGGATACTTGGAATTTATCTCTTCCATAATCTCTGGAGCAGGGGCTCCTGTGAATTGAATGCCATCCGTATCTACATATATTACCCTCCCACCCTTCTCCTCAATTAGTTTATGAACCTCCTTTATATAGTGCCTAGCCAAGGCAGCAATTAGCTCTGCAGCATTTCTATTGTAATATGTGGCTCCACTCCACCCCATATAACCATACATTGCATTGGCCATTACCTTCAAAGCCTTCTGCTCGGCGTCCAACTTCTTATTGTATCCCCTCTTCAACTCTTCCTTTATCCTCAATCTCCTCTCCAAAAAATTCTCTACAAGATATGGTATTACACCCCTTTCCTTCTTGTTGATTCTGTGCTTTATGCCTTCCACCTCAACCTCTTCTCCATCGCCCATATCCACAGTCTCCGGACTTATGTTCCATACCCTTATTATGCTTGGATACATACTTTGAAAATCAAGATACACAACATTTTCATATACACCCGGTGCACTTAACCATACATATCCGCCCTCATATTTCCCCCTTCCACCTATCCTCATTTCCTTAATTCCACGAGCCTTCATCTCCTTTACAACAATAACATCTATTAATTCGCCAACGGTCATCCTTATCTGCCTGTCCAGAGGGATTTGGCATATTTGGGATATGCTCTCCTCAAAGGGGAGAATTGCCTGTGCTATCTTTTCCATAACTTCTATGTAATCCATTAAATACCTCTTCACTTCCTGCGTACTTTTTTCTCTCAGCCTAAACTGGGGTATTCTTTTAAATCCTCTTATCTCCAGGGCCTCTGCCATCTCATCTATTTCCTTAGTGGGCAACCTTGGAAAATCCCTCCAGGCTATAGCAAATAGATCTATGTTCTCCCTCCCATTTATCCTCGTCTCCTTCAATATTATTCCCCTAAAATACTTGCCGGATGATTCAACTACACTTCCATCCCTACCTATGTCAATGGATATCCCATATTTTTTGGCACGTTCAATTAAGAACGGAAAATCCTCGTAATCCTGCTTGAACCCCACAATCCTATCCGGATCATATTCTTTCACTACTTTCAGGAAATCTCGTATTATTTTCTCTTCTTCCCCTATTAAGATATTCAAATCCGAAGTCTTGATCCCAATCATCCATATTTCATCCCTCTGTGGATTTGGATATCCACTCTCGCTTTTCACAAGAATTTTGAAATAGAGGGTCTTCATAGTTATAAATTCCCTTAGAAAATATTAAATTTTTCATCGAAAGATTTATCTTTTTATCCATTATTCCTCCTACGATGAGAAAAATCCTAGGGATTTTAATAGTTATAATCCTACTTATTCCCCTATCTTCAGCCCAAAATTTTAGTTTAAAATGCTCCATATCCGATAGATATAACGGTTCCCTTTCCATTTCCCAGGAATTTGGTGAGGATATTAAAAAGCTATATGATACAGACCATTCGGGGTATTTGGAGAAGAATGAAGTTGCAATTTTGTTGAGGGATAGAGGCTTGAGATTGAATTTTACATCCGTTCTCAATACCATTTATTTCTTGCAAAATTTCACATTGGATGGGAGAACGCCCATGATAAACGCCCAAGACATCCACGTGAATTTGACCATTCCCATGCCTGTAAACGGTACTACCATCTATACCCTCTCTTTTGCCTACACATTTTATCTGAACGGTACCTCTGATCATATATTAAAAATAACCTTCCCCCATAGGTCTGGAATGTTTTCCCTAGATCTGCCAAAAAATAATACCATTGTGAAAAATAACTTGATAAATGCCAAGGTAAATGAAAATCATATAGATGGAAATTTCAGGGATTCCATCGTCATCATATTTAGGGAGGAATACTATTACTGGATGAACATATATGCCATAGCTCTAACGGTGGCATTATTGGGTGTTTTTGTTCTTGCAGCTAAAAAACTTAGGGGTGGGCCCACAAAGGGTATAAAACTGCTTATCAAGAGCATTTTGCGAAATCTGGTAGCTTTGTTTATAGTACTCACGGTCC
>CAYXLB010000141.1:0-2678 GCA_964465785.1 uncultured Thermoplasmata archaeon | reverse complement strand
TCCTTCAAGGGTTCGTAGACTTCAACCATCCTGTGGCGTCGCTTCATCTCTAGGCCCAGATCTATTATCTCCTCAAGTTCATCCTTTATGTCAACTATGGAGATCAGGTCTTTTTTCATAGGTAATCACCTCATAGAACAATTGCTATAACTCAAATGAATATTTAAAATTAAGCATGAGCGGTGCCAGGCACGCCGAGGTGGATGCCCAGAATCCATCCCAGGGGCCCATACAGCCCCTCCGCCCCGCTACCCTCCGAGCGCCAACGGTCCACGGTACCGCTGCTCCCTTCCGGGCCTGGCGGGGTTTCCGTGGCAAAGAGCTGCGAGGCTTTCCTCCGAAAGCCCGCAACTCACCCGCGACCCCGGAGGACAGGACTTCAACAGGGCTGCATGGTCTGAGACGGACCTGGTTACACCGCCCTCGGCTGTCGCCCCCGCGTATAGACGCTTTCGGGTTACAGGGGACGCCTAACCCCCCGGCCTAGCCTGGCACCAAGATGTTTAACCCCTTCCCCTATTTTAATGTTTTTCTGCCCGAATTCATAAATGATAAATACATAAATTTTCTGTGTTTACATAAGTCCTCAGCTTGTCTCTTTAATTATCAACTGTTTTACCAAAAGTAAAATATATGGATTGTTGTATTACATCATGTTAAACGATTGTTAAACGTGATGAAGATGATAATAGCTGCCAGGGTTCCCGATGAACTCAAAATAAAGATCGAAGATTTGAGCGAGAAGGAGGGTAAAACAGTATCGGAAATTATAAGGACTCTACTGGAAAAATATGTGGAGGAGAAGGAGGAGGAGTGGCAAAGGGTTAGAATCGTTGCCAAGGTTCCAAGAAACATAATTTCGCAGGTAGACCTCTTCGTGGAGAAGGGATACGCCCTAGATAGGGAGCATGTAATAAGTGAAGCACTCTCTCTATGGCTTCGTGTTAAAAAGATGGAGTACAAGAAGAATTGGAGAGAGGAATTAATTGAGGCGCTTGAGGAATCTTCACTTCTATGAAGGGATGGGATGCGCGGCCAGGGTTAAAAACCCTGGCCCTTAAGCTCAGGAGGTGATAATGTGATATGCGTTATATGTGGTAAGAAGGCAAAATACAACGAAAAATTGAATCTGTACTATTGCGAGGAGCATGGATTTACAACCTGGCCAGAGGAGATCAAAATGGAAGAGACATTCATAGAGGCGAGAAGAGATGCAGAGGCTGTACTGGGATGAATACAGCTATGATGAGATTGAGGAGATACTCAAAGAAGAGCCTCTGATTATTTTACCCATAGGTAGTGTAGAGGCACATGGTCATCATCTTCCCCTAAACACAGACATGCTTCAGCCCCTGTGGCTTGCAGAGGAAATTGCAAAAAGGCTTAACGCCCTTATTCTTCCGCCAATCCACTATGGATGGACGGAGAGCCTTGCATCTTTTCCCGGAACAATATCCATCAGTTTTGATTCACTAAAAAATTTTGTTAAGGATGTCCTTTATGCCGTTTTCAAACAGGGTGGCAAAAATATCCTCGTTCTATCCGGTCATGCAAGCACTAATCATATGGCTGCCCTGAGACTTGCATGCGAGGAAATAGCCAAGGAAGGGGCAAAGATAATGCTTCTTTCCGATTACTACATAGCCTATCAGTATAGAGGCACGATGGTGCCTGAGGACGATGGTCATGCGGGAGTTATAGAAACCTCCAGAGTTATGGCAATACGCCCGGAATTGGTAAAGAAGAATTATAAATTTGAGAGAAGGGAATATGGAAAATACATGGTGGTTGTGGATTATAAGAATATTGTTCCATATGCAACTTTCAGCAATCCCGAGGGCGCAAATAAAGAACTGGGTGAAAAATTAAATTCCCTTATTTTAGAAGAACTCATAAAAATAATAAAAGAGAATTTTGAGGTTTAGTGCCTTCTCCTGTATACAAAGAATGCCACAAAGGCGACTGCCACAATGGGTAGCAGAGCACTGAATTCTGGTATGTACTCATCTGCGGTCCAGAAAGAGCCGTAGTTGTGTCCCGTATCACGATTATACCAAACAAAATAATAGTTTCCAGTTTTATAATTGTAGGCAACATCAGCCCACTGGTTTTCATCAGCCATTGTAGATATCTTCTGTGGACTAGGGAGAACTGGATTACCACTTAGATCAAACATTTGTGAGACTATGTCTTCATTAGAATCAGGCCATGCTACTACAAAATAAGTGCCATTATAAGCAATACCTACAGTACCTGAGGTTGCGTATTTATATGAAGATCCAATGGTTATCTGGAATTCAATTGCACCTGTAGTTGCATTCAAATAAACACCAGTGACATTATAGGGCGATGAAGGATCTGTATACGCTATCAGGAATTTACCAGGTCCACCTTCTGCAGAGGGATAGATATATTTACTAAAACCATCCTCTATCATAATGTCCCCAGTCAAATTGTTTCCGCTTGTATCAAACAATTTCGCTGTAACACCATATACTCCACTAGCAGTATTATTTCTCCATACAACCAAGAAGGTATTTGTGGAGCTATCATAGGCAACGAAATTCCTTGCCTGGGAACGCGTGTCAGACGATACATATTGAATAGTGCTATAAGTACCATCACTGTTCACTATGGTATAATGATTGTGACTATCTGTATCACTCCAAACAGCGAAG
>CAYXLB010000140.1:0-2707 GCA_964465785.1 uncultured Thermoplasmata archaeon | reverse complement strand
CCCTGCTTTTTGCCTCGTACTCTATGTAGTCCGCATGGATAAAAAGAACTCGCATGGGTGGGGATTTTTACCATTGTATAAAAGGATTTTCACCGCAGGCCATGCTCTCTTTTCAATTTTCTGACCCTAATACCCATTCCTCCTATCCTGCCAAACATCATTCCTAAAATAAAAACCATGATTATGTCCACGAGAATTCCCCAGCCACTTATCCAGGAAGCAATGATTTTAACGACAACTAGGAGTACGATGAGAATCATATATATAAAATCGAAGGAAAAAGTTATGAGACCATATTCATGATGAACTTTCATGGGGATAAATCTACTCAGCCATAATCCAAAAATAGCTCCAAGTAGGAATATTATTGGAATGGGCCACAGGGGAAAGCAATTAGAAGATATATCCTGGTAGAGGGCTAAGGTAAATATAATGGTAAAGAAGGCGAATATGATGGTACGAACCCATATCTTAACCCTGCTGGTCTTCATCTTTGAAGGTTTTTCCATGGATCCAAATACACAGTTCATTTATTATGCTTTGCTCAGCTTCATTTCTTTTTCTTCATCATCATAAGGGCGCCGGTTAGAATTATGACAAGGCCTATAAAGAGAAATACAAAGATTATCCAGTTTAAAAGTACCTGGAGATAGGGAGATATGGGCTCATTCTCTGTTTTCTCTCCGTGGGCAACGATGATCCAAGTATAATCAACACTATAGTATCCATCGTTTATGACAAGTTTAAGGGTATGCTCTCCTGCAGTGAGGGAAATGTTGAGATATTTCCCCTCTCCAACCTTCTTTCCATCCACAAACCATGTATAGTTTAATTTATCTCCCTTCACGTCGGCTCCCTGGGCATAGAATGTAATTTCCTTACCAGCCTTTACCACTTCGGGTATATTACTCTTCACAAGTTTTGGAGGATAATTGTAATCCACCTTTACCGTGATTATTTTTTCAGCATAGTTTCCAGCATAATCGAAGGCCCTAATGGTAATCCAGTAGGTTGCATTGTCCTCAAATTGGAAGGTCAAATTTGTGTGTGTGGTATTTATCCTCTTCCACAATCCTGTGCCCTGGGAGGTTTGCTGGATGATATTAATGGCATAATAGGCGATTCCAAAGTTATCTTGGGCGGAGTAATTCAAAGTATAGTCAAGCGTAGTTTTCAAAGTTATCTTCTCATCTTCCACCTCCAATACAGGAGGTGTGTTATCCACATTATAAGAAGCTCTCGTGGAGGCCGTATTACCAACATTATCATAGGCAATTATCAGGAGATTAACTTCCCCATCGGGATAATTTGCCCAGTGCCAGTGTACCTCGTATGGATTGCTCCACTGGGTTGCTGTAATGACACAATCCAAGGAATCATTTACATATATTTTCAATTGATAAAGTCCAGAACCAGAGTCATTTATATCAAGCAATATATCTTTCCCCTCCCTTACCCAGTGTCCTGGACTTGGGGAGATGATTCTTAATTGTGGAGCCGTATTGTCAACGAAGTATGTGGATTTTAAAGAGAAGGAGTTGCCAGCCATATCATGGAGGATGAATGTTACTATATGGCCCCCGTCACTGAATTCGCAGGAGTGCCATATCCACGGTACATCGTAGGGATCGTCCCATGGTTTGTTTATTTTCAAAGTATTCTGTAACTTTCCATCAACATATATCTCTATTCTGTCCATGGAGCCTAGCTCCTTTAGGTATAGGGTGAAGTTCACCTCTCCCTTGACCCAAGAGTATGGTTCTGGATAAATGATTTGTGCCTCTGGTGGAGTGTTATCCGCATTAACTACTATTTGAGTAGATGCCTCGTCTCCTATGGCATTTTCCTGCCAAACATAGAGAAGATGGGGACCATCATCATATTTCTCAGTATCCCATGTATAATTCACGGTACCCGAAAATCCCAGCTCTTGGGACCAGTTTTTCACCGTTACATTGTCTATTTCAAGTTTCATTTCCGTTACAGGTATCTTCACCCATTGGCTCGTATTCTCCTCCCAGAACTTGCCACCATCATACTCTATTGAAATATTAACCCTCTCTCTCAAAAACTCTCCTTTTATGGGTGATGTTATGTTTACCATCTGTCCTTGGGTAGTGGAAAAGGGGAGGCGAGAGAAACCTGAATTGATGGTTGGTATTACAAATAGAAATAACGTTATCGCTGCAACAGCTTTGAGTCGATTAGGCATTTATCTCACCATATCTAGGTGGGGATTTATTCTATCCACTCCCATTTAAATAAATTGCTCACTACTATTTACATATTTTGGCAGAATTTATTTGGAATCTGGAATCTTTAGGATGAATACCCTAAGGTACGATCACACTCTGGAACACTCCAGGACAGGAAGCCACGAGCTTTCTGATCTTATACTTTGCTATCCAATACTTATCTCCCCTCTTGTATAAATCGTACCCTAGGGAGGATACAACCTCGTAATCCCCTTCCGATGTTAAATAACCCTCATAGGATCCAGCAGGTATGAAAAATGTTATGGGAAGAAATATGGAATCCTGCGGTAAATTGCAGGATCCTGCTATCCTTTGGAGGCACTCTTCACTTACTCTTATCTCCCTATCTCCTTCCTTTATGACTGGATTCTCGAGCAGATTTTTCAAGGATACTCTTTTCTTTATTATGTCCCTGTTCAACCCCAGAATCTCGTGCTGCAGTATGTTCTCTA
>CAYXLB010000139.1:0-2725 GCA_964465785.1 uncultured Thermoplasmata archaeon | reverse complement strand
AAATCTGCAATTCTCGCATTTACCAGGAAATTCTGGCTGTACCTGGACATCCTTATCCCAATGTCCTTTGAGTATTAAAAAGAATGGGGATTATCTGGCAACGAAGATCTTGTACTTCTCGTGCCTGTGCTGCAGCTCGTAGATTATTCGGTTCACTATGAGCTTGACTGGATGGTGTGTCAACTTAACCCGATTGCGCAGGTCTTCAAAGTCCTTGAAGGGGCCCTTCTTCCTCTCTTCTAGTATGGCCCACATGGTCTTCTTTCCCAATCCTGGTAGCAATTCGAGCATATGCAGCCTAGTTGTTATGGGATGGGCCTCATTGAAGAACTTGATGAAGAAATCCTCCCTCTTTTTAACGATATCCTCCAGCACGTAGGGCAACTCGCTCTGGGCCGCGTGCGTAAGCTCGTTATAGGCAATTCTCCTCTTAACATGCTCGATCTTCTCCCTCTTGGCCAGGTCCTTCCCGATATAAACCCTCTCTCCTATTATGATTGAGACGTTGGGCTTTGGAATGAGCTCAAATAGCTTGAACTCGTTCTCTCCCACGGCTATGGCCAGGGGAGTTCTCTTAAAGCTCTTTTCTTCAGGTCTACCTTGTGGTAAATAATCCAAAATGTATGCATAATCTTCCAATTTCAAGCCCCCTTACCTATATTTTGCCACAATATCCAATATCTTCTTCACATCCTCGGGAGGAAGCACGATCTTCTCCTTGGTATAAAGAACCCTTACCTGGTCGGGATGTATTGGCAAGATATCCGCTATTTTCACGGCGTGTTTTTCATCTACAAAATCAAGCTCCATAAGCTCCTCAACCAGCTTTCTCGAATCTTCCACGCTTAGCTTTGCAAACTCTTCAGCATGGATCAGGGCTGATTTTTGAATAGCATTAAGCTCCCTTTTTTCATTTTCCTTCGTCAAAATATCCTTAACCTCCGCAAGAGTGAGGTATTTTGCCAATTACCTCACCTTCCTCAGATGCACAGGATGCACAATGAGAGTCTTGTACTTTCCACCATCCCTTACCCTCACCTTATAGGCGCGACCCTGCATTCCGACAATCTCGCCCGTATAACCATGAAAACGATGATGCGGAAAACCATGATGTACGGATGGGTCTATAACTATGGATGCCCTCTCACCAATCTCAAATTTAGCAAGGTATCTTCGAATGGGAGCCATGCCTCTCTCCCTAACCTTCTTCCTCATCTTCTTTCTCGACCTTGCCCTTGGACCATGTGACATCTTCATTCAAATCACCTTTATGGAGTGGGTATAAAAGATATGCCATATATAAGTTTTCCTCACGATTATTTGGATGCATTTAGGGGAATTTTATCCTTGGTGATGACCCAGTATCCGAGAGCCGCTAGGAAATACAGAACTCCTGCAACTGCAAAGGGGAGATAGACCCATAATGAGATCAAGAGCACGCTGATAAAAGGAGCGGCGGCTGTGGATAATCGAAACATTGTGGAGATGGAGCCAAAGAACGCACCCCTCCTATCCTCTGGAATTGTGTTGAAGAGCATGGTTCTGTGCACTGGGAACCAGAATATGTTGCCCAGGGTTTGGAGCATGATTGCAATTACCACGGGCACTATGTTCATTTTCCAAGCTGCAAGGATGTAGAATAGGTGAACGATGGCAAAGAGAACAACTCCCCCAATGAGCAAGAATCTTCTTCTAATCTCCCTATTTTTCAGATAATGTCCTGCAATTATGGTGACTGCTGAATTCGTTGCCTCAAGAAGCATTAGTACAAAGAAACTTTGATTCAGTACAACGATAACAAAATAGGTAAGGGTTATGAGTGGTAGCATGGATTCAGCAATTATAAGCGCATCTTCAATTAAAAACAAAGTGAGAAAATCCCGAGGCAGGGAGAATGTGAATTTCTCGCCTTTAACCTGAATCTTTGTGGTGCGTATATCCTCTATGGCATAAAATATATAGGGAAGCATCAAGAAGGAGCCTGCAGAAATAAGAAGCAAGGCATCTCTGTAGGCAGAAACGCTTGGAAAGATATAGGTGAGAAGAAATCCAAAAATAGGAAAGGCGAGAATTTGCACATATTCTGGAACCATAAGATGGTATATCATGGCCTTCTCCCTTATATTCTCAGGATAAACATAGTGTTCATAGGTGGGAAATATGGGATAAAATATGCTTGCAAATTTCATTATGAACACACCAATAACAAGGAAAATCCAGCCATTGCTTCCATAAACAAGATAGAAGAAGAAATAGGCAAGTCCCTCTAGAGAGTAGATTAGGCTCATGGCAGTCTTGGCACTTATTTTTCTATCAAAGAATCTTCCAATAATCGCAGGAAAGAAAATTTCAATAAAATTCACAATGGCAAAAAGAGCACCTATGCCTATTATCTCATATCCTGTTAAAAGCAAGTACACGATAACGATGTAATCTCCAACCATGAGGGGCGAGCCTATGGTATGGAGGAGAATGTAGCGTCGAGCATTTCTGGGTAGATCCCCAAATCTCCTAATTTCCATCTCACCCATCTCTACGCCTTTGATTTTTTCAAGTTCTTACGCTACTCTTCTAAATTCCTCGAGCCTTCCTGCGGGAGCAGTTGCATCTACGCCTATCTTCGTGGTTAAATGCTCATCTCCGTAAGAGCTTGGATCCAAAGAGCTGCCTCTTACCTTTTCGTGGATTATCAAATCCCTATCCCCCTGGAACCTCGTGGCTATGG
>CAYXLB010000138.1:0-2730 GCA_964465785.1 uncultured Thermoplasmata archaeon | reverse complement strand
TAATAGGGCCAATTCTCTTGATAATAGCTGGAGCAGGGCTTATCTTAAAGCATGACTGGTGGTGAAGGGGAAAGGAGTTATACAAGGTGAGAGTATGAGCGTGGAAGCAAAGCATCTTGCCAAGAGATACAATAATGGAGTATGGGGCGCAAGGGATATCACTTTTAGGGCTGAAAAATCCCGAATCACTGTGCTTTTAGGGCCAAACGGAGCAGGAAAAACAACAACTATAGGGATGCTATCCACCCTGTTAAAGCCCACAGCTGGGGAGGCGGTAATTGAAGGATACTCTACCCTCAGAGATTTATGGAAGGTCAGAAATCTCATCGCCCTTTGCCCTCAGGATATAAGGGTGGATAGCAATTGGAGTCCCTTGGATGCGGTGAAGGGATACCTAATGATCAGAGGCTTTTCTAAAGAAGAGGTAAAGGAGAGAAGCGAGAGATATTTGAAGCTTATTGATTTGTGGGATATAAGAAAAACACCTGCAATAGCCCTGAGTGGAGGGCAAAGGAAGAGAATAGCCGTTGCTATGGTTCTTGCGTCAGATGCTCCAGTGATTTTTTTAGATGAGCCATCCAGCGGGCTAGATGTGGAAGCAAGATATATTGTGTGGAAATCCCTTAGGAAGGAGGCAGAGGGAGGAAAGACAATAATACTCACAACCCACGATATGAAGGAAGCTGAGATTTTGGGAGATTATGTTGTTATGATAAGCAAGGGAAAAAGTATAGCCCACGGCACTCCGGAAAGTTTGAAGGGAAAGCTACCATATACGCATAAAATTGTGGTTAAAAACTCTAAAAAATTACCCTTAAAGGAGCACATAGATCTTGGTGATAGGAAGATAATTTATGTAAAGGGAAGGGAAGAAGCTATTGAACTGGCAGAGAGAATAGAAGCCTCCAGCATAGGCATTGAGGAAGTAACTTTGGAAGATGCATACCTCTACATTGTAGGGGGTGTTGCCAATGGGGAAAATTAATGGGGTTGTATATTTAACAAGTAGATGGATTCGCCGACAGCCACTATGGCTTGTGCAAGACCTCTTTATTGTTATAGGCTTTGCAATCCTTATGTTTGTGTGGGGAGGTATAACAGGGTTGAAGAATGTTATGGTGGCATGGTTCATCTCAGGTGCTTGGAGTATGGGAGTAAATCTCGTGGCACAGAGCATCGGATGGGATAAGCAGGGAAAAACCATGGATATGTTTATTGCCTCTCCTGTTAAGCCTTTTCATTACATTTTCGGATATTTCATTTCTAGCACCGTTTTTATGGTGGCGGATTTTATTTATATGCTCCCACTTATACTGTTTTTAGATGCTTGGGGTATAGTTCTTGCATCCCTGATTGCTGTTGGACCCTTGCTTGTAATAAGCAATCTCGTAGGGTTAAGTATCGTAATGAGAATAAAGAAGCCCACCAATATATCTGCAATAACGAATCCAATACAAATGATGTTGATAATTCTCCCTCCCGTTTTTTATCCTGCAAGTGTTATTCCTGAAGGCGCAAGATACTTTGTACTCTTAATTCCGACTGCAGCGGGTGCCGAACTTGCAAGGCAACTCTCAGGGTTGAGCACTTGGGATAATCTTTGGTATCCCTCAGCTATCCTTCTCGGATGGGTGGTTTTGGGAATTTTAACATCCTCCAAGACTGTGAAATGGGGCATGGGATGATCCTATAAAATAAATCCATTCTTTTTCAATTTTACACATATTTATCCAGAAAGGATTAAATAAATCCCCAGAATTATGCAACTATGCTTGGGTTTCTCCTGCACATAAAGAAGCGCCTGTATCTCTATGTGACCCTCGTATTCATTATCGCCCTCATTCTTGGCTACTATGTGGATTTTAGAAACATAAACATAATGCCCATCAGTGTTGCAGCCGTCTTCATCATGCTTTACCCCATGCTCACGGGGATGGAGGTGGAGAAGGTTAAGCGGGCAGGCAGGAATTATAAATTGATTGCCTCCACCCTTATCTTTGCCTATTTCGTCGCCACTCTAACAGCGTTCTTCTTAACCCGAACGATTCTCGTTGGCTATGATGATCTCGCCCTAGCCCTCGTACTTGTGGGAGCCATACCATGCTCCAACATGCTCATAGGCTGGAGCGGAATTGCAGATGCAAGCGTGGCAGATGCCCTAGTTATTGCGGTCACAGGTCTCTTACTCATCCCAATTCTCTCCCCAGTTCTCATATATCTCAACGGAGGAATATTTGCAACCATAAATGTTATGCAACTGGTCATAATTCTTCTTTTCTACATCCTCGTGCCTCTAGCCCTGGGTATGCTCACAAGGAGGGAGATAATAAGAAGGAGGGGAAGGGAGTATTTTATGAGCATCAAGAAGTATTTACCTGGAATCTCAGCCCTAGGCATCCTCCTCATCGTGTTTTTCTCAGTTGCAAAAGTATCACATAAGGTGATGGATGAGCCACAGGTATTCCTTCTCGTGCTTGCAGCCCTCTTCTCCTATTATTTCATTCAGACCGCTCTTTCCATTTTGGCAGCCAAAGCACTGAAGTTCAAGTATGAGCAGGGAATGATTCTCATCCTCGGAGCTACCGCGAGCTCGCAGGCAATATCTCTATCCCTTGCCGCCACAGTATTTCCTCCGCTCACCGTCTTCGCTCTATCTTTCAAGCCAGTTTTGCAGGTCTTCTACATAATGTTCCTCATCTACGCCCTAGGTCCTTGGCTCCGGAAATTCCT
>CAYXLB010000137.1:0-2742 GCA_964465785.1 uncultured Thermoplasmata archaeon | reverse complement strand
CTTAAAGAGAAAAGTGCTTTACCCCAAAAAGGAGTGGGATAAACCTTATTTAATCATCCCTCGTATCTCTCTCTAGCGGTATTTTTTGTAAATAACTACGGTTGCCAGGATTAATAATGTTAAAATTGGAATGGTTATTGGACCTACAAATTCAGGAATTACAATGGTATCTATTAGCTCAACATCATTGGCTTGATCGTTCAACACCATAGATGCTGGAATCCAGTAGGGATCGTAGGCTCCATTTGGACCTAAGGTTGCGTTTAGAGGTAATATACTCTTATCCGTGTATTCAGGCCAGGGATCGTTTATGAGATATCTATCATCACTGTAATTTGTGGGGGTATTGTTATCGTCGTATCCTATTATCACCTTGGCATGGCCCTGGTCATTGGTTATGTTGTACCATCCAGGCAAATTATGGCTCAGGTTTTGGGGCCAACCAAAATGATCTAGCCAGAGGATTGGGGTGCCGTTATCTATGGAGCTTATTACCACATCCCCAGTTAGAGGTTGATTACCTGCCCCATACTGCCGAAAATTTCCTATTGCCCACTGGAAGGATGTTTGAACCTCCGCGGGTCTTCCCCCTATCCCATCGTACATACCAACCCCATGGGTTTGTAATATTCCATCACCTCTTATTTCACCATCACTTTGCTTGCCATTATCGTATATGTCATCCTGCTGGGTTAAGGGTGCGGAAAAGCCATGGTAGGTGGCGATCATGGCAATACTTGCAGGGGCGCAGTATACAGAGCAATGGGGACAGTCATCCACCGTACCGTAGATTCCATCCTGTCCTGAAGCATCATTCCAGGCATGGGGATTGCTATTACTCGCACCACAGGCTGTGCATTGCATGCTTGTATCCTTATGCTGATATATCAAAGGCACGTTCAAAATCGTTGTGCTTTTCCTTGCATTATTGATTCCCATTTCATGGAGATAAAATCCCTGGAGTAGAAGGAGAGAAGTGACCATGAAAGAAAGGAGAATAGTCACAATAATTATGACCTTCGTCTTTTTCATGAATACAACTAGAATTCATTGCATAAATATTTACTCCAAAAAATTGCACTAAATTTGATATATCTTCTCACCATTCCCTGCATATGGTTGAATGGGTTTACGCGAACTTGACGGATATTGAGGGTAGGATTCATACCATTGCTCTAAGGAGGGATTACGAATCATTTTTTAAGAATGGCATAGGCATTGATGGCTCATCCATCCCTGGATTTGCATCGGTGAATCGTTCGGACCTTGTTGCAAAGCCAGATATGGGAACCTTTGTGGAGATACCCTGGAGAGAAAAGGAATTTCTTGTTTTACTTAAAACATATTATGAGGGGCAACCCTTCGATAAGGATCCAAAGAATCTAGCCGAGAAAGTTGATAAAATGCTTTCCAACATGGGCTATGTGGCTGTTGTTCGTCCAGAGTTGGAATTCTTCGTTTTGAACGAAGATTCTTCTGGGAATACCCATTATTTCGAACCTCCCTATTCCGACGATACCTTTGAGTATCGCAAAAGGGTAAGCGAGGCTGTGCAAAATATGGGGATACCTGTTAGATACCATCACCACGAAAATGCAGCTGGGCAAGTGGAAGTGGAGCTTCTATGGACAGATGGTGTGGAGCGCACATGTGATTATACGATTTATACGAAGATTGCATCAAAATGGATAGCCAAGGATATGGGGTTAAGGGTTTCATACATGCCAAAAATCTCGCAGAATATGGCTGGAAATGGTATGCATATTCATGTATTCTTGAAGAGGGATGGAAAAAACGTATTTAGAGGGGAAGGAGAGATAACGCAGGAGGCTAGGTATTTTATAGGAGGTATTTTAGAGCATATTCGATATATGGCCCCCCTTACCAATCCAACCATAAATTCATACAAGCGTCTCACCGGTGGTTTAGAGGCACCGAGATACCTGGCTTGGGGTTATAGAAATAGAAGTACCTTGATTAGGGTGCCTGCAAGGATGAAGGATGTTGAGATAAGAAATGCCGATTCTGCTGCCAATCCATATCTTGCCTTCTCAATGATAATCCTTGCGGGATTGGAGGGAATTAAAAAGAAGATAGAGCCTCCAGAGCCTGTGGAAATAGATCTCTATTCCCTCCCGCCCCATGAGCTTAGGGAATATCCTTCCTTGCCAGAATCTCTGGAGGAAGCTATTGAGCTTATGGAGAGCGATGATTTTGTAAAGAATGCTCTTGGGAACGAGCTTTTCGATACCTTTGTGGATATGAAGAGAAGGGAGATTGAGGAATTTAAGAATGCAGTAACAGATTGGGAATTCTCCCGTTACAGGGATATATGAAAATGGAAATAAGGAAGATATCCCCAGGGGATAGGAAAGATATCGAGAAAATAGCCCGAGGCACTTGGGAGGGTGAGGATTATCTTGCAGATGTTTTTGATAAATGGATAAAAGATGGTAACTTTTTCGGCATCGAGGAAGACGGAAAAATCATAGCAACAGGAAAACTCACAATATTTCCCGATAAGGTGGGTTGGCTTGAAGGTCTAAGGGTGCATCCCGAGTATAGGGGCAAAGGTTATGGAAAGAAGATGCACGAGTTCTTGCTTCAAAGGGCACAGGAATTGAAAAAGGAGGGGATCATTCAAACCCTTGAATATGCCACCTATATTTACAATGAGGCCAGTATAAACCTGGGACTTAAAACAGGATTCAGAATAGTGAAGAGGTATTATGGAATGGATTA
>CAYXLB010000136.1:0-2765 GCA_964465785.1 uncultured Thermoplasmata archaeon | reverse complement strand
ATCCACTCCTTCCTTCTTCGCTATATACTTCATTTCCTCGGTATATTCTCCATTTTTGGCAATTTTCATCTGCATAAATGTCACCGATAGGTGATTGGGCGAAGGTAAATAAGTGTTTCTAAACAAATTTGGGTAATCCTATTTAACCACAACCTCCACCAATTTTTCTGAATCCAATATATCTTCGGCATAATCCACCAAATCTCCCAGAGCAATGGCATTTATCTCTTCCAGAATTCCTGCAAAACCTCCAAATTTCAACTGAGGATCAATCTTTAAAAGAGTCTCCATACTATATGGGCTTCTCTCCTTCTCCAGAATTTCAATGCTCAGGATCTTCTTTGCTATTTCCACATCCTCCCGGGATATTTGCAGTTTCCCTATGAACTCTTCCAATTTTCTTCGCACCTTCTCCTCATTTTTTGTATTTGTCCCTAGATAGAGAAAGAAGGCCCCCACAGAATTGCACCACTCCACCCGAGATTCCACCATATAGGCATCCATGCGAAAAGCTTGCCAGAATAGGGATGTAGGAAAATTACCCAAAATCACAGAAAGAAGGTGGGCACGGATGTCATATTTCTCCATAGGAAAAGCGTAAACTATTTCCGCATTCTCCAATCCCCTTTTTATCACCTTCCTCTTCTCCTTATGCCTTACTTTTTGCACCTCTGGCATCTCACCATCCTGAGGGATTTCAAAATCTCTAATTTCCACATCACCAGAGATCAGAAGAATGGAGTTCCCGCCATGGTAATATTTCCTGTGCCATTCCCCCAGTTCCCTTATCCCAATATTTTCCAACTCTTCTTTTGTCCCCATACTGTACCTGAAATCCCATTGGAAGATTAAATTGCGAGCCCATTCGTAGGCAAGTTCCCATGGATAGTAATCGCTCTCCCTCACCACCGCCGGAATTATTTTGCTCTCCTTCTCCTGCAAAATCTTATCCTCGGGGAGTGAGGGATGAAAGATAAGAGATATGAGAACATCCAAAATATCCGAAGCATCTCTGGGAAGAGAGGTGAAATAAAAAATCGTTCTATCCGCCAGGGTCTCCCCGTTTAATATCCCTCCATATTTCGCCACTTCTTCGTCGGGGTTTGGATGCTCTTCGTTCCCAAGCAACAGGGCATGCTCAAGAAAATGGGAGATGCCGCGCATTCCTATTGGTTCGTGGCTCCAACCCACATTGACGGCGAGTAGCACATTTGTGAGTTTTAACCCTGAAATTTGTGAATTGAGGATTTTCATATGATTACCTATAACTCCCTATCTCAAAAATCTTTTTATCCCGCGCCACAATCTCCAATTATGTATCCAGATGTTCAGGGTTTGAAGCCCGAGAGGAGATTCAAGATAACTCGGGTTGGCGTGAAAAATGTGGTTAAGCCTATCTTCGTGAAGAGGGGGGATAAGACCATTACACTTGTAACAACCATTGACATCTTTGTAGATTTACCTCCTTCCAAGAAGGGCTCGGATATGTCCAGAAATATTGAGGTTATAGCCGAAATAGTGGAGGAAAGCATAACCACCCCATGCACAGGAATTGAGAACCTTGCAAGCAGGATAGTTAGAAAGGTTAAGGAGAGGCATGAGTATGCTACCTACGCGGAGGTTAATCTCAAGGCAGATTATTTCTTAGAAAGAAAGACACCCTTGGGAAGGAAAACTATTGAGCGTTACAGTCTATTGGGTAGAGCCAAGATGAGTGAAGAGGGTGTGAAAAAGATGGTGGGAGTAGAAGTCATCGGTATGACAGCCTGTCCCTGCGCCATGGAGACCGTTAGAGCAATTTTGAAGGAGAAATATGGGGATGAGATCCTGGAGAAAATTCCAGTTCCAACGCACAATCAGAGGAACATAGCTACTGTTATGCTGGAAGTCCCTGAGGGCTATGAGATTGAGGCTAATGATCTTATAGAAATAATTGAAAAATCCATGTCTTCCCCCACATATGAGATTTTAAAGAGAAGGGATGAAGGAGAGGTCGTGATGCATGCCCATGAGAATCCAAAATTTGTGGAGGATGTAGTGCGTGAAATCTTGCACCGCATACTTCAAAAATATAAGGAGTTACCAGAGGATGTGCTTGTAGTGGTACGCAGTGAGAGCGAGGAGAGCATACATAAGCATAATGCATTTGCAGAACGTATAACCACCTTAGGGGAGCTGAGAGAATGATTGGCATAATAGGAGGAAGCGGGTTATATAAAGGAATACCTGGATTTACAGGTGAAAAAAAGAGGATAGACACACCCTATGGAGATGTGGAAGTTCTTCAAGGTGACGATTTCCTCTTCATTTCTAGGCATGGATATCCTCCCAAACCCCCCCACAAAATAAATTATCATGCTAATATGAAAGCCTTTGAAATACTTGGGGTGGATAAAATTGTGGCCATAAGTTCTGTGGGCTCATTGCGTAAAGAAATCCCTGTGGGTTCCATAATAATGCCCACAAATCTTCTTGATTTTACCCATAGGATATGGACTTACCACGATGAGGAGCCATATCATGTAAATATGTACGAGCCTTTCTGCGAAGAGCTCAGAAGGAAAATTAAAAATCTTATGAACCTAAAGATTGGTGGCACTTATGCAACCATGAAGGGTCCACAATTTGAAACCGAGGCAGAGGCAAATATGCTGAGAATTTTAGGCGCGGATGTTGTTGGTATGACAGTAGCTCCAGAGGCAAAGCTTGCCAAGGAGCTGAATTTATGCTATCAGCCAATTTGCGTAGTGGTTAATTATGTGGAT
>CAYXLB010000135.1:0-2788 GCA_964465785.1 uncultured Thermoplasmata archaeon | reverse complement strand
AATCCAGAGAGACATTGAGAGACATGGAAAAACAAGAGAAAAAATAAATAGGCAACCAATCATGTTCACATAATTTGGTGGTGGAAATGGGTAGGAAAACCATGGAGGATGTGCATCTTGAAGTAGAGGAATTGAAAAGGGTGAATGTAATAGGGTTCAAAACCTTCTTCAGCATATATCTAAAGATCATCTATGTGGTCAGAAAAATATTAATCACACTTCTGGTGTTCATCATTATCATGGGTGTTATTTTGGCCCTTGTGGAGGGACTTAGTTTGGGAAATGGGATATACTTTGCCTTTGTATCTGCCCTAACTGTTGGATATGGGGACATTGTGCCTCATACTCTTTTGGGTAGAATAATTGCAGTGTTTCTACTACCCATAACTGGGATGCTCATTACAGGCATAATGGTGGCTGCAGCTATACAAGCTATAAATCGAGGCATAAGGGAGGAAATGGGCAAGGAGTAGTTAACCGCATAAATTTATGAGTGGGAGCAAAATCTATTAAATAATGAAAGGGATTTGGGATTGTGTTTATAAGCATCGTAATTACAGTGAGAAACGAGGAGAAGCACATCTCCGATTTGCTGGATTCCCTGGTAATTCAAGAACCCCCCTTTGAGATAATAATAGTGGATGCCCATAGCGAGGATAAGACAAGAGAAATTGTAAAGAAATATCAGGAGGATTATGATTTTATCCATCTCTATGAAAGGGGGGGCTCCCGAGGAGTTGGCAGAAATTACGGAGTTCAAAAGGCTTCAGGGGATTATGTTGCCTTCACGGATGGGGATGACATTGTGAATCCATTCTGGCTAACTGAGATTCGTAGAAGTTTTAGGGAAGGTGCCGATGTGGTTGCAGGTAAAACCATCTACATCGGCTACGGACCCTGGGAAAGATTGGAGCGTGTAGAGCTATTCTATCGTGGTTTTGATGTTACATTTCCCAGCTGCAATCTTGCCTATCGCAAGGGATTGTTTGAGAAGATAGGCGGTTTCGATCCTTGGTTTGTGACTGCCGAAGATATTGATTTGAATATGCGGGCTGTTGATGCCGGAGCCAAGATAGTTTATAACCCTAGGGCGATAGTTTATCATAGAACCCGCGACTCCTTTTACTCCTTCGCCAAGCAGGCGTTCTGGAACGGATACGGGAGGAAGCAATTGACCATGAAGCACGGGAGGCTATGGGGGAAGTACAAGCCCCAGAGAATGATAAATCCCAAACAGATATCTCTATGGGGCTCTATACGTCTAGTCTTTGCCCTTATGGGATATCTTGCGTGCAAGTTATATGGTGAGAAACTCGGTGGTGGTATAGCATGAAAATCAGTGTGGTGATTCCTACATTAAACGAAGAGGATAGCATAGGTCATGTGCTGGATAAGATTCCTAGAGATCCCCGATATGAATGGGAAATAATAATAGTTGATGGAGATTCAAAGGATAGAACTAGGGAGATTGCGAGAGAAAAGGGAGCCAAGGTAATAGTGGAGAAACGCAAGGGGTATGGCCGCGCATACAAGACAGGATTTGCAGCCGCCACTGGAGATATTATTGTAACCTTAGATGGGGATGATACATATCCAGCAGAGAAAATTCTTGAGCTCGTAGATTATCTGCTTGTCAACAATTTGGATTTCATATCCTGTGAAAGATTCACGCTTATGAAGAAAGGAGCAATGAGCCTAACCCATAAGGTTGGAAATAAAATATTAACCTGGACCACACGGCTACTCTTTGGTGTGAAAATAAAGGACTCCCAAAGCGGTATGTGGGTATTTCGCCGCAGCATTCTCAAAGATTTGAATCTAACATCCGATGGTATGCCCTTCAGCGAAGAAATAAAAATAGAGGCATGGAGAAAATTCAGATGTCAGGAAGTGCCCATAGAGTATAGGGAGAGAAAAGGGGAGGTCAAGCTCAACACCTGGAAGGACGGATTCAATAACCTGAAATTTCTGTTTAAAAAAAGATTTGGGTAAAAACATTAAAAATAATAGGTCACTCCCCCTCAATTCTGGGGGCCAGAAGATATGTACCTTGTCCCTTTCCGCCTGCCACATCAAATTCTATCTTTATTGGATAATCTGTGCCCATGTAGATTGTGAGGTAATCTGCGGAGTCCATGGCCTTGACAAGTTTTAGAAGATAATCCACAGGATACATACTCTTTACAGGCTCTTCGCATGAAAGATCCTTGAGCATATCCTTGGGAATGTTGAGTTTGGCAATATCCTCATCTCCCTGGGTGTACATCTCGAATTCCGTTGGAGTTATGCGTAGGGTTATATTATCTGATATGCTCTCCGCAGCCTTGATGCCATGCTCAAACTCATCCACAGGTATAACCACCTTGGCTGGAAGTACGAGATTTGGTACCTTGGGTACACTCATTGCACTGGTATCTATGAGGGGCATACTCCTTGTGAGATTTCCTATGAGGAATGTGAGCTTATTCCCATCCTTGGAGATTTCAACAACATCCCCCGAGGAGGCTAGTTTTAGAATATCCCTTACCTTATCAAGATCCACTCCAAGCTCTTCATCCTCTGCTTCGTATTCCAAGAAGGCATCCTTATTCACATTGAGAACTATCATGGCCACATGTGCCGGGTCCACAGCCTTAACGCTCATTCCATCGCTGCTGAACTCGAATTTTGCCTCCGAAACAAGCGTAAGAAGCAGATTTGTAATCTCCTTCAAATCCTTAATGTCCATCTTCACTCGCATGTTCATCCCTGAATATTGGTATTAGTTTTCACATTATAAATTTTTGCT
>CAYXLB010000134.1:0-2791 GCA_964465785.1 uncultured Thermoplasmata archaeon | reverse complement strand
TTTTTTCACCTCCTCACACTATCCTCTAGCTCTAACAACATTGTTTTTATTTTAGAAAGATATGCCTTTATGTCTTCTTCAAAAACATCCAGCCTTTTGTTCACATCAACCAAATTATCCATTCTATTCAAACTTTTGTTAAGAGAATCTTCAAAATCATCTGCAATTTTCTTAATATTATCCTCAAGGTTAGAGATTATTTGGAAAGAGGTTGTATTTAACTTTGCAGGAAAGGTTTCGAGAATTCTGTAAAGATCATTCAACTCTGTAATTTTCTTCTCGATTTCATCTTGCTTTTTAATAATCTCATCAAGCTTCTTATTTAATTTTGCAACACTTTTCTTTAAAGAATTGACTTCATCAAGTATCTCCTTCTTGCCCATAATGAGCAATATGTACCAAAAGAATTTAAATTTTACCTATTTTTCCGTATGGCATAGGGCATGGTTAGGTTTGATATCGCACACTCCTCATCCTCATCTATGGCTATTACGCCAACAGGAATTTTTCCAAATCTCTCAATTTCCTCCTTGCATATATCCTCCAGTGCTTCTTCTCCTATCCTCTGATAAATTCTGAAGGAAAGCATCCTCCTTATTATCTCCTCCCCAATTCCAGTGGCTACAACAGCACCCTTTTCCCCACAGTAAATACCGGCACCAATTATGGGAGAATCTCCAACTCTTCCCCGTAGGGTTAAACTGGTACCCCCAGTTGAAACAGCTGCCGCAAATTGACCATTTATCCTTGCCACTGCACCAACAGTATCGCCCAAAAATTCCCTGAAAAAATCTGGATGGTAATACTCAGGTATCTCTCCATTTTCCAATTTTTTTATTACTCTCTTCCTCCTCTCCTTTGCCTTTTCGGTTGTTGGATCATAGGGGGGATATCCCATTTTTCTGGCGAATTTAATTGCACCATCCCCAGCCAATATTAGATGGGGAGAATTTAGCATAACATCCCTTGCCACGAGTACGGGATTTTTCACGTTCTCTATATTTATAACCGCTCCAAAATTTCCAGGGATCATAACTGCTGCATCCATCTGAATACTACCATCGATACGCATATTGCTTCCAGTACCTGCATTGAATAATGGATCATCTTCTAAAAGAACAACTGCTTTTAACACAGCCTCTAAAGCATTTTTTTCTTGAAAGGCGATAGTTGCGTACTCTTGAACTTTTATCTTGAGCTCTTCTCTATGGGAGGCACCGCCATGGAGGATTATCGCATCCATAATTCGAGCATGGGAATTGATAATTAATAGTTTTTCTAAATGCACTTTTTGGTAAGTATTAAATAATAAAGATACGATGAAGTTTGGATGAAATTTTCTACGGGTTTGGGTGGAAATGATAGCTATATCAATGGTGCAGGGAGAGAAAAAAGGAACGTAAAAAAGATAAGAGGGATAAAAAAGCCACATTTTACAAGGAAAGATAAAATTTTGACGATGTTGATAGTCCTAATATCCTTGACTAGTACCTTCTATCTCCTAGTCCCTGGAAATATTCATGCTCCGCAGGGAAACTCTTATGGATTGGTGGAGTTAAAAAATCCCGCAGTGCTTGAGGAACTTAAAAGTAGTGGGGTGGAAATAGTCCACGTCTATGGCTACTATGCCCTTGTGAAATACAATGAAGGACAAATTTTGAGGGGGATAGAGATTGAACCAATAAACTATTCACTGTTGTTTCAAACGGGAATATTTGAGGGCATAAACGACATTCCCTCGGAGTTTAGTAAGGATTTCAAAACCACGGATCTCTTTGTTGTGCAATTCATTGGACCTGCAACTCCCCAGTGGCTAAGTATTTTGAATGGTGAAGGAGCAAGAATCATCAAATACCATCCAAATTATTCCTACCTTGTAAAAATAGATAGGAGCAAAATATCTGATATTATTAAAAATCCCTTTGTAAAAAATGCATACCCCTATCAGCCCCTTTGGAAAATGCATTTATCGCTCTATAGGGAGATTATGAGGGGAAATTCCACATATTTGAGGCTTAAAATAAATGTAGATCCATCCTTGGATATAGTCAAGATAGCCAATAAGCTCTCAACAACATACGATGCAAAAATCTTGAAATATTTCCGCTATGTCAAATACAACCTAGCCTATGTGGTAGCAGAGGTACATCGGAATCAAGTATCTCATATTCTTCAGGAGGATTTTGTGTTATCTGCAGATATCAAGCATGAAATGCATTTAACAAATTCCGTGGCAGCAAGAATAATCGGCGCTGCTGAGCTTAGAGATTCTTGGAGAAATGGTCTTGGATTACCCGTTACTGGGGAGGGGCAAGTTGTCGAAATTGCGGATACTGGCTTGGATACGGGCAATCCCAGTACAGTGATGGCTGACTTTGCAGGCAGGGTTATAGGCATAAATGATGCTGCAGGGGATGGGGACCCGAGTGATCCCGATAATGGGGATTTGGGGGGGCATGGTACCCATGTTGCTGGAAGCGTCGCATCCAGTGGTGTGATGAGCGGAGCAGTTCCAAGTACTCATATCTACGGAAATTCTTTTGCCGGTATAGCTCCAGAAGCACAGATCTGGTTTGAGTCAATAGGTACCGTAAGCGGAGGACAAGGTGGATTGAACTCTGATGGTATCACAAATATGGCAGATCGTGGCTATCAGCATGGGGCAAGGATTTGGACAAACTCTTGGGGTTCTTCAGATAATACGTATACCTCCGAAGCGGATGAAGTGGATGCATATATGTGGAACCACAAGGATTTTCTCATACTCTTCGCTGCAGGTAACTCTGGACCG
>CAYXLB010000133.1:0-2831 GCA_964465785.1 uncultured Thermoplasmata archaeon | reverse complement strand
TAAGTCGTAACAAGGTATCCGTAGGGGAACCTGCGGATGGATCACCTCCTAAGTTGTGGCGGACCGCAGGCACATAACCTATCGAGCACCCCCAAATATTATTAAGGATGTTTGCATTTTGAGAGTATGAATTTGCCTTTGATAAGGAGGGTCTATTCTTGGATATTGGCAATTGCTAGGATTGTGGTCGTAATAATAGTTATTCTCGCAATATATTCCATAGCAGCCCAGAAGATAAGCGTGGAGAATGTGGGAAACCCTTATATTGAGATGGAAGGAACCAATGTTACAGTGAAAATTCCAATAACCCTGAAGAATTATGGCTATTACAATATCGAAGATATTTCAATATCCTACGATGTTAAGAATGAATCCACACATCTATTATCCTATGGTGAGGTTGTGGGAAATGTGGAAAGGGATAGCATCGAAACTGTTGTAATTCCCATAAAATTGGATCTTAAAAAAATATATGAGTTAGAATATCCCTCCTTCTACCATTTTTTTAACAATGATACTTTGAATCTTAATCTTACAGTCTCCCTTAAATATATGCTTGGATTGGTAACCCTTAGGGTTAATTTTAATCAGGATGTTGAATGGAAGCCACCCATAGAAGATGCTGATATTTATCCCATACAGGATTATTCTATGGATTCCCGAGGGATTCATTTCAAATTGCCATATATGATAAAGACTGCAGATTACCTATCTGGAATGGCCAATGCCTCGGGAGTTATTAAGAGTGATAAGGGGACAATTGGTCGCTTTTCCACTACCTTCCTTCTAGGAACCACATATTTTGGAAATATCTCATCCATAGTGTACTATGGCAATACAAGGAATTTGATTACCCATTCACAATGGCTTAGTTTTGTAGGTAATTTAACATTTCTAGGGTTGAAGTTGCCCATAAAGGAAAGTAGGTATTGGGGAGCACCCCTCAATAACTTAAGCTATGAGATTCTATCCAACAATACCCTTCATTATTCCTTTACTGATGACTCCTCCCTTCCCCTCAATCTCTATGTAAATAAGACATACTATTATCAGGGTAGTGTGGTAAAGGAGGAAAGTACACATCTTTCTATATCTTCAGGGGAGCATGTGAGTAGATATGAGAGCTTGAATATCACGCAACCTGTGGATCAATTGCGTCTATCTTTCTATGACGCTACCACCGGCATATATTATGAGGAGGTGATATCCCTATGAAACTTCTAAAACCTATAATACTAGCCGTTATAAGATTTGTTTTTCTCATAATACTACCCATAATGCTCATAGATTATCTAACGGATATGTTTCCCCAGATTGGCATAGATGAGGCCAGATACACTACCTTCGTTCTTCTAATGGGTTTACTCTATATAGCATTCAAATTTATGGAAGAAAGCAATGAAAACCCAAAGTTTCAGATGGTATTTGGAATGGTGGCGTTGACCTTTCTAATCCTATGGACCTATTATATTGCAAATGAGGGTATCATAAAGGTATCCATAGAGAACATACTGGTTGAGTTGGATTATCTAGCATTTCTTTGGGTGATCATATTCCTGATGGTTCTGAGATACCCCCTAATATTTATGAGGTATTATTCAGAACTACAAAGGTCCGCCCCGAAGAAAACACCACAGAGTTCTCCTCCAAAATCCCAGTAACATTCACCTTGATGGGGGCCATGGGCACCATTTGGGCTCCATCCTCCCAATAGGAACCTACGAGCCAGAGATCTTGCAAGGGTTCTATGTTTTGTTGAAGGGCATAGGGCAAGTTTCTGCTGCCGTTTATGTCATACTGATCCTTGGCAATCAAACCCAAGAATCCATCCGTTGATATGTTCTCTCCATCAAAATTTTCCTTTATCCATTCTGCAGCATGAATTTGGTGAGGATATACAAAGGTATAACCTCCAAAGGCCTCTGCCGTGTGATATGCTATTGGGGTTGTGGTGGAAAGTATTATGAAAATTAAGGTATAGGTTATTAATCTTCTTTTAAATCTCTGAGTTGCAGTAGAAAGAGAAATATTGGAAGCAGGATCTATAAAGGGAGCAGTTCTTCCCAGGGATGTGTATGACATAAGGTCAAAACCCCTAAAAATGAAGAATGACATCATATGGAGAGGGGCAAATAGTATGCCTATGAATTCCTTTTTGTTGGAATATTTAGTCGAGAGAAGTATGTAGATTCCAATGGAGATTATAGGTAAGAGTATCACATATCCGAGGGTGAAAATAAATGTTGTTTGGTTGAATTTCATTGTATGGGGGAAAATGGGGAAGAAATAATAGAGGGTGTAGAAAATCAAGGGTATGAGCATAATGGAGATTATAAGCCCAATTCTTCCTTTTTTATAGGTCATATTAAATGTTCTAAAGGAAACTAGTGAGAGAAGTGTAAAGAGAGAAATGAATAACCAAAGATCTCCAGAGGGGGATAATGAACTAAGTCTATCGAAGTGTCTTATGGAATAATAAATGCCCATATAGGCCCAGAGAGCGGCTATGGAGGTTGGCCATATATAATCCATATAGGTGAAGATTTTATGTTCTTTATATTTCTCGTAGAAGTTGTATATTTCAAAATAGCTGACCATTAGATATGTTATTAGGGCCACATAATGGTGGGTTAAAGGAAGTATGGCAAGAAGGAAGATGCTTACAGGGTTTTTTTTCCTGTAGGTGTACAAGGCAAAGGGCATAATTGCAAGCCCCACTGCCTCTTTCCATACTGAAGCAGTGGCAAGTACAAAATTTCCACTTATTGCCAAGAAAGACGCTGTTATCAGGGCCATATCCTCTCTCTTTGTCAATTTTTTTGTGAATAAAT
>CAYXLB010000132.1:0-2836 GCA_964465785.1 uncultured Thermoplasmata archaeon | reverse complement strand
ACACAATCTTTCCTTCATAAAAATCCTCATCGGGATCGTAGTGGTCATAGTGATAGTGGGAAATGACAAAAATATGCGTCTTGGCCGCCAATCTCCTTATCTCCTCTTTATAACGCATGAGTGCCTCAATCTCTGGAGGCTTTGGAGGCAAACCATAACGATAAGGGCCAAGAGCAGCGGAGGGATCAATAAATATATTGATGCGAGATTCGATAAAAACGGAAAGGGAACGAACCCCCAGCGAATCTGAGGCAACGGGATAAATTCTCATAGCAACCCAGCTTTCTGGAGGATCAAAATATCCTCCGTGGTTAGGGGCTCGCCACGCTTAAACTTCTCATAGATCTCCTCGGCCTTCTTCTTTATCTCGCTCTTCTCCTGCTTCTTCTTGCTGGCTATCTTTTTCTGCCTCAGTCCGGCTATGATCTTTTCAAAGTCACGCACATCCCTGAGGGCCTGCACGTACTTCTCATGCTCCTCATCAGCTATCCTCTTGTTCTCCAAGTAAAGGCGATGAGCCTCGTCTGCCTCCTTGCGCAACTCATCAACCTTTTCGAACAACTCAACCATTTTATTGTGATGCTCCTGGGCCTCTGCCACGAGCTTTTCTATCTCCTGATGATACTTTTCCGCATTTGCCTTTGCTTCCTTGAGTTGGGCCTGGAGTTCATTGAGCTCCTTGTTCTTCCTTGTCTCCTCTTCAATTATCTTCTCATACTCTATTATCTTTTTGTAAAGTGAATCTATAAGCTCCACAAGCTCCCTTTCCTTCTCTGGAGTGAGAACCATAGTCTGCTGTTTGAACTCAAGCTCTTTCAGCTTCTTCTTTAATTTTCCAACATTGGGCAGGTCCTTCCTAGGTAAAAACTTGGACCTGGCCTCTCGGAATTTTATGGATAACTCCTTTGCCTTCTCGTTCCACTCACGGCGCTTTTCCTTGAGTTCCTTAACCTTCTCATTGAGTTCATCCCTCTTTTTCTTGTGCTCCTTTGCCTCTTGGAGCATCTCCCTAACCTGCTTGTTAAGCTCATCCCTCTTATCCGCCCACTGTCGAGCCTCTTTATTATGCTTGTCCCTTAGCATTCTGTGGAGCTCCATCTCTCTCTTTCTCTTCTCGTATCTTGCTTCCAGTTCTTCCAAAAGCTCAGGCATAGGAAATCACTGCGAGGGGATAAGGGAAAAAGAATATAATAATTTCGTTTAAATCATATTTTCTCCACTCCCTATGAACTCGTATCTGCGAGCAAGTGGGCTCTCAACCCATCCCCTAAGGACGTAATCTCCTGCAAAGAGAATGAGCAGTACGCCAAGAGTGCATAGGAAATTTTCCATGCTATACACCAAAGCAACAATCAGGATAAGGATGAATAGGGAGTAAACTATGGAATATACGATCCATACCTTGGCAAAATAATCCTTAGGAAGCTTACATTTGTAAAGAGAGATTCTATATATCCAGTTAGTGTACCAGCGCATGGTTGTGGAGTATCTAAAATCCTTTACTTCCCTCTGGCATATCCAGGGATGAAAGTATAGGGTTAGAGATGGCATGAAATATATGGCTAGGAAAAGAGGGAACAGGGCTATGCCAAGCAAGAATACGAAGAACATAAGATACTCCCACATAGGGCATTACCTTCCCTTCTTCCAGAGGTCATAGTAGTACATCATCTTGCAGGAGTGCTCCACCATGCTGGCCACAACGAATGCTTCCTCCAGTATGCTTCCCCTAGCAAAAACTCCATGTGAGTAAACAACCGCAGCCTTCCTCTCTGCCAGGGCATTGGCGAGATTCTTGGCAAGCTTCTCAGTACCTATCCCTCCTTCCACAATTGGGATATCATGCAAGAAATAGGAGCCTTCACTATCTATGGGTACGATCCTATCCTTACCCATTTCCCTGTGTATTAGAGATTCCACCACAGCAAAGGGAGAATGATCATGGATTATAGCCAAGGCAGATGTATTCTTATATATCTCCCTATGGGCAGTAACCTCGGAAGAGGCAATCAAATCCAAGGAGGTGGGTTCGTAAATGGAAACGCGAACAACATCATCCTTGGTGATCTCATCCAGCATACTTCCTGAACGTGTTATATACATGTAATCTCCAACGCGCACACTTATGTTTCCGAAATGGGAACTTACAAGGCCCTGCTCCACAAGCTTGCGGCCGAATTTCGAGATCTCCTGCCACATGGGAGGGATATGGTATTAGGGATTTTTAGTTTTTGTGATAGTTAGCGCCTTTTCTTTTTCCAGAATATTGCCAAAAGAGCTACCATCAGAACTAAAAACAATAACTGGGAGAACTCTGGCACCTCCCCTGTTGGAATTGCATACGCGTCGTTGCTCTTCAAACTCTCTCCTGCAGAGTTGACAGCGGTGACGTAGTAAGTGTAATTCACTCCCGCTATTACATCCTTATCCTCGTAAGAGGTCTGCGTTCCAGACACCTCCGCAATAAGGGTTCCGTTGCGATAAATGCGATATGCAGTAATGGGAGATGTACCCTCACCCGCAGGTTCTTCCCACATCAGGAACACGTAGCCATCGTGGCCATGCGCTTCCAATTCCTCAGGTGCTGACGGAGGTATCGCAGATGAATAATTCCAGTATTTTAGCGGGTACTCGTCTTCCACCCCGCTCGCTATTTTATATGGCCAGTCCACTATGCCATCGTTATTCTGGTCATTGGTATTGTTATTATTCGCCCAGTCACGCCAATAGTTACCCCGATGCGATGATGAGTACCACTTATTGTCAGTGCCAGAATCGCTCGCCTGCCTCCCGTAATAGTAGGTATCTCCCGTGCCCGCGTTGTAGAAAAACGCAT
>CAYXLB010000131.1:0-2916 GCA_964465785.1 uncultured Thermoplasmata archaeon | reverse complement strand
TTTACAACAACTCCTTCTACTACAACAACGGAACCACAGATGTCTATGATCCCTCGCATATCCAGGCATACGACGACAGCAATAATTCCTGGAACACCACCTCTGGATATGGGAACTACTGGAGCGACTGGACCACGCCAGATGATGAAGAACCATATGGAGTGGTGGACAATCCATACATTTTAGACGGCGACAGTGGTGCCAAGGATTACTATCCAAGAACGGTACCTTCTGAGATACCTGAGCTATCTCTACTACCTTGGATAATTGCCATGGTTTTTGGAGCAGCCTTCTTTTTAAGAAGAAGGCACTAATTTTCCTTTTTCTCAGAGTACCACATTTTTGCTAAGGACAGAACCACGGAAATATGGGTAATAGAACCTATTATACCCAGGAGAAGAGCTAATATTTCTGGCCATAGTGGGGAGAATATACTAAAAATAAATATTAAAAACAACCTTATATCCCTTCCCCCTATTTTTATACGTATATTGGTTAGATGCCAGGCATAGCTGAATAGAATAACCCCGGTAACGGCAAAGAAGAAAATGGTTAGGTTTATAGGATTTATGGGCAAATTGAAAAGAATAGCAAATAGAAGGAGCACATCTATGTATCTATCTATGATTGCATCCAGTGATGCACCAAATTTTGAATTCATCCTCTTCAATCGTGCTATTTCTCCATCACATCCATCCACTATGGAGGTTATTTGGGTGAATATTCCTCCGAGAATTGTATAGTGAAAAAATAAAAATAACGAAGATACTATGCCTAGCAAAAATGAAATGCCTGTGAGAAAATTGGGAGTTACATAACTGAATTTTACAATAGATTTGGTGATAAAAAGTGAAATTCTCCGATTTACATATCTGGATATGTATCCGTCCTCCTCTTTAATCATCATTCTTCGTAATTCTCTCTCTGCAATTTTCAGATCTTCCTTTGTATCTATATCGATCCAGAGATCATCGATTTCATAATAACCCAGTTTTTTATCATAAGCTAGATTTTGCATAATCTCCGAAAGTTTAATTTCCTTATTTTTCCTTAACATTTCTTCAGCATACTTAAAAATCTCTGGGGTGCAATAAAACATTCCCGTATCAAAAAAATCATAATCCTTCAGATTTTTGCCTATATTTATCACATATTTTCCAGAAACCTTTATTTTGGTTGCCTCTTGGGAATTATGGCATTTTTTACTTACAATTGCAGTTGTTATAGGAAATTTGCGAATTTCAAAAAAAGAATTTGAGAAATAGTGATCAGCCATCAGAAGAATAAATGACTCATTAGCGAACTCTTTTGCAAGATAAAGGGAGTATCCGTTCTCTCTCTCCGGTTTTGGATTGTGGATAAATTCAATCCATGGATACCTCTTCGATAAATATCTTCTAATTCTATCATCATTATATACGACCGCAATATCTTTTATCCCCATTCTCAGTAATCCCCGTATATTGTGCTCTATCAGAGGTAATCCAAAAAGAGGGATTAGAGGTTTCAAATCTCCGTATCTCTTCGCCTTACCTGCGGCTAAGATAACTGCCTTCATAGTGATCTTTTAAACCAAGAGATTAGCTCTTCATACTGTTGATGGGTGTTCATAACATTTGTCTCCATGGGACTCTTAAAGAAAAATGCCAGCTCTCTGATAACTCCGCTGTATCCCTTTTTCTTGGCAAATAGTAGGAATCTGGCTATGTCGAGAACCAAAGGTGCTGCTAGAATTGCATCAATTCCGTCCCAGATGAAATGCATCTTCATTTTCCTACCTAAAAATCCTTGGAAATGGATGAAATCGAAGGCTATTTTATTATCGTATAATGTGGGGAAGAACTTGATGTCCGTTATGGTGTAAGGAGAGTAGCCTAGAACCTTTTCCAGGGTTGTATCTTTTGAAATTATTTTGCTCTTCTTGTTATCACTGTGACTCAGAACCATACCATCATAGTCACCTAGTATGTTATAGCTCATCCATCCCAGGATCTTCAAGTTGCGATATGAGAACATAGGTGCTAGAGTTGTTTTAACTAGTGTTTCTCCTGTTTTTCCATCATTACCCGCATGGGGAACATTGTTCTTTTTTGCCAATTTCTTGAGAGCTGGGATAGAGGAACCTGCGCTGGGTGTAAAATTACCATAGGGTATTCCCAATTTTAGAGCTGCATAGGCATAGAGCATACTTGCAGTCGCATATTCTTTTTTATTTTCATCTATCATCCTTTCAAAACCTTCAACGGAATTGTGATACTCATCACTATATTTTGCCACAGGCTCCGTGGAGGCTACATTGATAACAACTGTATTTTCATCTTTGAATTTTTTCAAATCCTCCATAATTCTTTCAACTATCTCGGAAAGGGTAAGTCCTTCATTCTCCAGAGCCTCTATCTTTCCAAATTCCTTGATCCCACTACCACAGTTGATGGCAGTTCCCTTTTTAGCCCTGATTTTTTCTAGGCTTTCTTTCACTCCTTCCAGAACATCTCTATCAAAATGTTTTATTTCTTTCCAGTGATAGAGGGATGCATCGTATGCAGTCTTATCCAATAATCTTATTTCATGACCTCCAAATTCAAAGGAGAATGGAACAATTTTTCCCAGTTCTTTAAATGGCTCAGTTTCGCTGATCACCCCTGTTTTTTCCGCAAGTCCATTTTGAATGGCCATTGCTCCGGTTATGGCAGTGGATGCCACTATCCCATGCATACCCACCAACCAAACCTTCATAGCCATCACCCCCTCATCCAAAACACTATTTTAAATTCATCTGTTCTACTATATAAAATTTTCTATTACGGGGGGTTATAAAGAAATTATTAAAGTATGAACCCCCTCCAATGGAGGAACTAAGGTTTCTCCGAATTCTTTATATACCAAATATCTTTATGGGAGCAGAGAAAAAAGGCT
>CAYXLB010000130.1:0-2927 GCA_964465785.1 uncultured Thermoplasmata archaeon | reverse complement strand
ACATCCCTTCCATGGAATGTGGCGCTCTTGGGCTCGATTTTTATCTCAAAGATTGCATCTATCTTATCTGCAACATAGGTCAAAATACCATTATCTGGACCTACATACCATGATTCCCCAATCTTTACAGCTATACTCTTTCTTTTGGTACCCACACCTGGATCGACCACAAAGACATGAACTGCAGGAGGAAAATAGGGAAGAATGGCATTGAGCACATAGGCAGCATGCCTCACGCTGTGCCTTCTTATCCCATGGGTAATATCCACAATATGGGCCTCAGGATTTATTTTAAGAATTACACCCTTCATGGCAGCCACATAATGATCAGAATAGCCAAAATCTGTTGTAAGGGTAATCATCAGTACCTCACCCTAAATCCCACTATGTTTTCAGGTTTTTCATAGTGGATCTCAACATTATCCACCCTCGCATGGGGATGCCTGTATCTACACAAATATATTATTTTCTCAACCCTATCCGAAGGACCCTCAAAAACCGCCTCCACCCTGCCATCTGGAAGATTTCTCACCCAACCATTTATCCCAAGCCTATCTGCATTTTCCTTGGTAAATGCTCTGAAGAATACTCCCTGCACTCTTCCTGAGAAGAAAACATGTGCGCGCACCTTATCCATACCCTGAAATTGGAGAAATACTATTTAAATTTTAAATTTTGGCAAATTTGAACTTTCTGGAAGGGTTAAATTTTTATATAAATTGAAGTTTTTCACCATGAGCATTTTGGAAAAAAGTTTAAATATTAATAATTCAACCCTTCCTTATGGGTTTTGGGGACTTTCAGAAACTGGAGAGAGAGCTTGATATGCATAATGGTAAAATTGTTATTGAAGCCTATAAGATGGATAAGGATAAGGTAATGGTGGCACTTTCCCTTGTGAATAATAAAAATAGGAGATCTGAGATAATCGAGGTTGATAAGAATAGAAAGGATGAGCTTGTTTCCTTTTTAGAGAAGAATATGGACAAGGTTCTTGAGACCCAGAGACCCCTTGTGAAAAAGGTACTAATAGAAATCAGGGAAACAAATATTTAATCCTCAAATACATGTGCCCCTATGCTTAAGGAAAAACTCATAGAATGCGGAGCCATAAAATTCGGTGATTTTGTACTAGCTTCTGGAAAGAGAAGCAAGTATTATGTGGACATAAAGAAGGCCAGTACCAAATATGAGATTCTAGAATTGATGGGAGATATGCTGGCTGAAAGGGTAGAGGGAGATATTCTTGCAGGCGTGGAATTGGGGGCCGTACCCCTTGTTGCAATTACTTCCATAAAGGCTAGGAGGAATTATCTCATAATCCGCAAGGAGAAAAAAGGATACGGGACCTCAAAGCTCATTGAAGGAGATTATAAGGGGGGAGAGGTGGTAGATATAATTGAGGATGTGGTAACTACCGGTGGTTCTGTGCTTCGTGCTGTTAAAATATTGAGAGATGCTGGATTGAAGGTGAGAAGGGTTATATGCGTTGTGGATCGCGAAGAGGGTGGAAGGGAGAACCTTGCCAAGGAAGGTGTAGAATTAATCTCGCTCATAAAGGCGAGGGAGCTGCTTTAATCATCTTTTTTCTATATCCTCCCCGCCTGCAAAGGTGAGTTGTATTGCCGTATAAACATCCTCATAGCCATATAACATCCTTGCCGAGGTGGGTATCAATGTTCTGAAGGCATCTATACTCTCAAGGGCCTTGAATAGTTCTATGCTCAACTCCTTCCTCATGGTGGGGTTCTCCCTTAGAAGGGAATCGTAGAGTGCATCCCAGTTTTTGCTCCATTCTGCAATGTTTGCAAGGTCTTCATCTCCAATTATATCCACCTTTGAAAGAATGTTTATGAATGGTGTGTAGAAGCGGAAATATATGGAAGAGGATAGCATTAAAAGGGATACAAATCCAGAGGGGCTTTTGGCCAGGGCAGGATCGAAGAGAAAAGCCAGCATACTGCTGTTTCCCCCCAAATAATCCACTATGAACTTACTAGCAGCCCGGAAGGCAAACAACTCAATTTGCCCGGCGGTATCATAGATCACATAGTCAGATTCGTAGCTATCCACCTCGCTTTTTATCTCCTCCACAAAATTTGCAATCATATCGGCTGCAACTATTTGAGCACCGTTCGGGCCGAGCCCATACTCCTCCATTATGGAAGAAAGGTCAATTATATCCCTCACATCTATATCTGGAGTATAGGGGAGAATCTCTGCCCCAGGATCCAGATTCACGGTTATGGTATCGTACTCGTTCTTTATCATCCATTCTCGAAATGCAGCTGTAAATGTACTTTTCCCACTACCAGCAGGACCAACAACGAAGAGATTTGCAATCATACTGCCAGAAAAGACTCAAGGGTTATTTTATTTTTTTCCTCCTCTTTCTGGAAAAGGGAATCGATAGATTCTTTCAGGGCAAGAACCCTCTGTTTCACATATAGAGGTACATCGTACTCCATGGCCAGGGATAGGGCCTTGTCCATATACTTCTTAACAGAACCTTCATGGACGGTAAGAATCACATTCCCACCACAAACGGGGCATACATTGTTTAGAGGTACCCTCCTGAATTTGGTATTGCATCTGGTGCATCTAAAGGTCTGGGTTCCAAACTTCTTCAAATTTCCCATAATATCGGGGATGAAATGATGGGTTATGATCCTGGAGGCCATATCATGCTCATCAACAGCCCTAATCTTCTTTGCTAAGGATAGTTGGCTCTCCAGTTTATCGTACATGCTTCCAAGAACCTTGTAGGCAGAGGTTTGAACTCCAACATTGATATCCCTGGTATCATGGGTGAATTTGAATCCCTCATACTGCCGCGGAGTACCTATTCTCTTCTTAACAAAATCCATTATTTCAGCAACTTCATCGGGTTTGGCAAATTCCAGAGTTTTCTCATAGAATTCCAAGGG
>CAYXLB010000129.1:0-2931 GCA_964465785.1 uncultured Thermoplasmata archaeon | reverse complement strand
TGTGGTAAAGATGAGAGAATTCCTGAACTTATAGGGCAAAAAATTTTAATCCCTGGAGGAATTAGGAAGAGTATGCTGGTTGAATGTAAATCAATAGCCAAGGAGATAAGGGAGAGGGCCAAGGAGCAGGCCGGTGGGAAGAAACTATGGCTTCACAATATAGTTGTGGGTAACGATGAGGCATCACTGGTTTATGCCAGATCAAATTTAAGGCTTCTGAGAAAACTTGGCTTCGATGGTAAAATTCATCACTTGGAAAATGGGAATGAGAGAGAGGTCCTATCCTTAATAGAATCACTGAACGAGGATCCCGATGTGCATGGGATAATGGTCAATTTCCCCCTGCCAAGGGAGATAGATGCAATGAAGGTGCGCACTGCAATTTCCCCAATAAAGGATGTGGATGGAATAAATCCATTAAACTATGGGAGATTACTCCTGGGAGATGAGGTTTTGGTGCCAAATACCCCAAGGGCTGTCATACATATACTTGAAAGAATAACAGAGTTACGGGGTAAGGATGTCTTGATAATAAACAGGACTCCCGTGGTGGGCAAGCCCCTCGCCCTCCTCCTTTTAAACAGGGATGCTACACCTACGATTGCACATTCAAAAACAAAGAATCTCAAGGAAAAAGCTAGATATGCCGACATAATAGTTGTTGCCGTAGGCAAACCAAAATTCCTAACGGAGGATATGGTAAGTGAGGGAAGCATAGTTATAGATGTGGGCATAAATGTGGTTGATGGAAAAATCGTGGGTGATGCTGATTTTGAAAAGATAGAGAAAAAGGCATACATAACTCCCGTGCCAGGCGGTGTTGGCACAGTAACCAATGCCTGTCTCGTGGAGAACCTTGTGAAGGCTGCCAAGTTGCAGGGAGTGATATGAATCTCATCCTGGAAGTGTGGGGAGACGATATACAATTGGCATTGGCAGAGTTCAGGGGGATAATGGAGGGAGAGGAGGGAAATTATAAGATTATAGAGGTGGATTATCCGATCCTTTTGGTGGAAACAGATATTAGCGACCCACTTAGAAGGGCTGGTATTCTACGTAGAGTTTCCAAGCTTCTTTACTGGGGTGATGAAATTCCACATCTGAACATTGAACTAGAGGACTATGCCATAAGGGTGAGGGGTAAAAATGGGAGAGAGATAATCGGGGAACTGGCCAAGGGAATCAAGGGAAAGGTGAATCTTGAAAATCCAAAGAATATCATCAGGGCATATCGAGGGAGGAAATTATATGTGGGCTTAGAAATATTGGAGATGGATAGCAAGAGTTTTGAGGCCAGAAGGAGCAAGAATCTTCCAATCTCCTACCCCATAACTATGCATCCTCGCCTGGCAAGATTCATGGTAAATCTGGCAAGGGTAAAAAGGGGGGCAAGGATTCTAGACCCCTTCTGTGGTACTGGGAGCATCCTTCTGGAGGCAGGATTGATGGGTATGGATATCCATGGCTCCGATATAGATGAGAGAATGATAAATGCATCCAGGATTAATCTAGAGAGGTTTGGCATCGCAGCCAAGTTGGAGGTTAAGGATGTGGGGGAAGTCTCGGGGAGTTATGATGCCATTGTAACCGACCCACCCTATGGAAGATCCTCCTCTACCTCGGGAGAGGGGATATACAAATTATACAACAGGGCCTTCAAGAAATTCTCCGAGATTGCACCAAGGGTAGTCATAGCCCTTCCAGATGAAAAGGCAATAAAAATAGGGGAGGAATACTTCAATCTTGTGGAGGTTTATCCCTACAGGGTGCACAAATCCCTCACAAGATACTTCTCATATTTCCGAATTTGAGGAATTCTTTGATGCTAATAATCTTTATATGGCTACATAGCTCCCTTGCCGTTCTTCTTGGAACCCCCTGTTTCCGAAGGGTTCTGAGGAATATCCTCCTGTATCTTTTAACCTTGTGGAGATAGCCAAGATAGCCGAAAATGAGGGAGATAATTAGGAGAGGTATATAGGCGATTAAATAGGGTATAGGAGAACGCATCATGCTCCTAATCCCCTTCCTCTTCCTCCATCTCCTCTTCTCTTTTTTCACCCTGAGTCCACTGCTTCCAGTTTCTTTCCGAGAGGATCTTTTTCAGGACACCAACAATATCCCTGCTTTCCATAAACTCCTTTGTTAATTCAAAGGCCTGCTCGTTGCTCATTCCTGCCTCTATCATAGATTTGTAGAAGTTTGCCACCTGCTTGGCAAAATCCTCAGCACTCTGCGAAGAGTACAAGACATCCACAATTTTACGTATCATCTCTGGAATAAAATCCCGGAGGGTCGTCATAACCTCTCGGAACTCTTGTATATCCTTTTCATCATCCGCTTCGCTTTCAATTTCCTTCTTCTCTTCATCCATATTCATCACCTCACTTATCTCTATGCTCATCTCCCTTTATATTTATTCCGAGCACTTTTAACCACTTCTTAATAGCGTATTCGGAAATGGAATAAACCTTCTCATTCTTCCTTTCTTCGCATTCCACGATTCCCCTCTCAACCAAATAATTCAATTTTTCCCTTACTATTCTTCGGGATGCTTTGCCCCTTGATTTTTTCAATTCCTCGGTTATCTGCGAGGTGTTCAATTTTCCGTAGGAGAATAGAATCTCAATAATCTCCCGAGAAATGGGATCCTTAACCTCTGGAAAGATTATGGAAGGGCTTATTTTCCCATACTCCATATATATGTTTATAAGCCTGAGATAGGAAGCAAGGATATGCCTGATGTAAATTAAATAATCGTTCTCAAGGTATTTTTCCAGAATATCCTCTATCTTCCTTATCCTCCTCTCAACATCGTCCACAGTTCTCCTATGCTGGTCTCCCTACTTATATTTTTTGAGCAAAAAACATCGGTGAGGAAAATGTTAAATCCCACCAAATCATAAGGCGATTATGAAGTATTGCCCAAAC
>CAYXLB010000128.1:0-2955 GCA_964465785.1 uncultured Thermoplasmata archaeon | reverse complement strand
AGGCGCGGGGGTTGCCGAGCCAGGTCAAAGGCGGTGGACTCAAGATCCACTCCCGTAGGGGTTCGCCGGTTCGAATCCGGCCCCCCGCACTCCTATGGAAAGAGTTTAATATCAAAATTTCATAGCAAGATGGATGGCAACACCCCTTATGAGGCAATACTACAGGATTAAATCGAAGTACAAGGATGCAATTCTATTTTTTCGTGTAGGGGATTTCTATGAAACCTTTGAGGATGATGCTAAGCTTGTTTCCAGAGAATTGAACATAGTTCTTACCCGTAGAAGTAAGGATGAGCCTGTCCCCATGGCTGGAATACCTTATCATGCCTTGGATGCCTATCTATCCCGTCTCGTTAAAAAGGGATACACCGTTGCCATATGTGAGCAGCTCGAAGACCCTTCCAAGGCAAAGGGACTTGTCAAAAGGGATGTTGTGCGTATAGTCACTCCAGGTACTCTAATAGAGGATACCCTGCTTAATGAGGATAACAATTTTCTCGTGTCCATTTATAAGAGTGAAAAATATGGATTTGCAGCCTTGGATATATCTACAGGGGAATTTTTTGCCACTGAATTTGATTTTTATGGGTTGAATGCAGAGCTTCTAAGATTACAACCCTCCGAAATAATAGCAAATGAGGAAATATCCTTAGATTATCCTATCAAAGTTCTGGATGAATCATATTTTTACGATTTCGAGAAAGTTTTGAAGGAACATTTTGGAGTTGAGGAGCTTGAGGGATTTGGTGTGGGTAAATACGGTTTAATGGCTGCCGCTGCTGCCTTGAAGTATGCCAAGGAGAATACGAGGTCTCAGCTTAGAAATGTCACAAATCTTCAGGGCTATTTCAATGAGAACTATCTAATCCTCGATTCCACCACCCTAAAAAATCTTGAGATATTTCGCAATCTCCTAGGGGAGGAAAAATACACCTTGTATAGCACACTAAATAAATGTGCTACACCTATGGGAGCGAGATTGTTGAAGAGATGGATGCAGAGACCCTTAAAGAATATAGGAGAAATAAATGCACGCCTAGATTCTATTGAAGAACTAACAAAAAAACCACTTCTCCTGGACTCATTGAGAAATATTTTGAGAAAGATTAGGGATATTGAAAGGGTAAAGACTCGTATTTCTATGGGAAGAGCCTCACCTAGAGATCTTCTCGTCTTGAGGGAGAGCCTTAGATATGCTGAGGAATTGAAACTTAATTTTGAGACACCCCTCCTTAAAAAGGCATCTGGAAATATTGTCGGTACGGCTGAAATTGTAAATCTTATTGATAGCGCTATAGCTGGAGATTATCCGGTAGGTGAAGGTGTCATAAAGGAGGGATACGATAAGGAACTGGATGAGATACGCAGATATGCTAAGGAGGCAAAAGAGCTCATTGCAAAACTTGAAGAGAAGGAGAGAAGGTCTACGGGAATAAAAAGCCTGAAGATAAGGTACAATGATGTTATGGGGTACTACATTGAGGTTAGCAAGGCAAACCTCTCAAAGGTTCCAGCCCATTACAGAAGAAAACAGACTTTGAAGAACTCTGAAAGATTCATAACTGATGAGCTGAAGGATTTGGAGTACAAAATTCTCAGTGCCAGAGAAAAAATGAAGGAAATTGAAGAGAGGATATATGGGGAAATAATTGAATTTCTGGGTGATAAGATAAGGGATATGGAGAGGATAGCATTAGCCGTTGCGCTTATTGATGCTATTTCCAATCTGGCAAATATTGCTTTGGAGATGAATTATACCCGTCCCATTTTGGATGAGAGTTTAGATATAGAAATAAGGAATGGGAGACATCCTGTAGTTGAACTATATACAGATTTCGTGCCCAATGATACCAATATAAATTCTAATGGCAGATTCATAATTCTCACCGGCCCAAACATGGCTGGCAAGAGCACATATATGAGGCAAGTGGCCCTCATAGTTATTCTTGCTCAGATGGGTTCCTTTGTACCAGCCGATTATGCAAAGATTGGTATTGTGGATCGCATATATACTAGGGTTGGTGCCAGCGATGATATAACCCGTGGAAGGAGCACATTCATGGTTGAAATGGTGGAACTTGCCAATATACTAAATACTGCAACCGAGAACTCTTTGATTTTACTTGATGAGATTGGTCGTGGAACCAGTACCTATGACGGTCTTGCCATAGCCTGGAGTATAACAGAGTATATCCACAACAGAATAAGGGCTAGAACAATATTTGCCACCCATTATCATCATCTCATAGACTTGGAGAACATACTTGAGAATATAAGGAATTATCACATAGCCGTTAAAGAAAGTCCAGATGGCCTGATTTTCATCCGAAAGGTTATGCCTGGAGGAATGAGCAAGAGCTATGGCATAGAGGTTGCTCGACTGGCGGGCATACCAAGGGATGTTATTGAAAGGGCAAAGGAAATACTTGCACTTATTGAAAAGGAAAATGTAATAGAGGTAAAGAAGGGCAGAAAGGTTGTGCAGACCATATTATTTCAAGGAAATGATTATGAGGAAATAATAGAGGAGTTGAAGAAGTTGGATATAATGAATATGACTCCTCTGGAGGCTCTAAACAAACTCAACGAGTTGAAAAATAAGATAAATCGTAGAGGGTAAATAATTGTGAAAAGTTTCATATATCAAATCCCCATAAAGATTTTTATCGTATTGAGGTATAAAATAATGAGCGAAAGGGATATATATGGGTTGCTCATTAAGGGCTTTGCAGTGCAGCCAACAAGGCGCCAGATGTGAGAGATGAGCATCTGGGTTCCATGGCTGCATAGAATTGTGGGGATTTGAGAAAAACTTCCCGAAGGGGATGGATCTCTCAAATCCGACGCTCGATAGGTGTGCAGACTGCGGTCTGTCACTGTACTCTCCAAGCGTTAGGCGGATCAACTCCGGTTGATCCTGCCGGAGGCCACTGCTATCGGGCTCCGACTAAGCCA
>CAYXLB010000127.1:0-2994 GCA_964465785.1 uncultured Thermoplasmata archaeon | reverse complement strand
CACAGTAAGTATGAGCCTTCTTATTATGTAATCTCTAATATTCATTGCATCACCGTTTCAGAGGATGTGGCTAGAATAAATAAAAAAATATAAAGATTTTTGATTTTTTACTCACCGATGTAGTAAAGCTCATAGAAGAATATGGTTCTCGGATAGTATAGATTTGGTGTGTAACCTCCGATATCCGATTTCATGGTAAGAACACTCTGCACATCGATAAGGAATAGCGCTGGAGCCTCGTCAATGAGGAGATTCATGGCCTTCACATAGAGATTCTTAGCGGTCTCTGGATCTGTTGAGGTCTTTACATATGCTTGCCATACCAGGCTGTCATAGGTACTGTTGTACCAGTAGCATAGGTTGAAAAGTGGCGGATAGCTATGATCTGCGAACATTGAATTCAGATTATCGTAGCCATCAGCCATACTGGGCCACCATAGAATCATAAATATGTCCTGCTTTGGTCCGAAGACTTTCTTGAGGAATGTCTCGTTGTACATCCAGTCATCTGGTTTATCGGTAGGAACCTGTCTCGCCATGGACCACTGGGTCTTCCATTCTAAGGCATTTATCTGCACGTATATACCCACCTCTGCAAGTGATTGCTGTATCACAGGTGCATATGCAGCTTCCACACCATTCTCCGCGGTGTAGTTCAGGCGAAGTATCATCCATGCATTGCTTCCATCCTCGGCCATTGGCTGTCCATCGGTTGTGGAATTTGGATATCCTGCCTGGGCAAGAAGATCCTTTGCCTTCTTGACATCATAGTTGTACTGCTTTAGCAAACTGTCCACATCTGCCGTGTGGGGCCAGAGCCCATAGGGTACAGGTCCCTTTGCCTGTCTTCCATATCCAAGTACACCCGCCCTCAAAACCTCTTGGTAGTTTATAGCATATGAAACTGCCTGCCTAACCTCCTTATGGGTGAATGGATACGGGTCTAGGCCCTTGCTGGCTAGCTCGGGATGATAAGCCCAGAGATTGATATATCCAACATAGTTATAGGCGCTTGGAGCTATGTAAACGGATATCTTTGGATCCTTCTGAAGATTATCAATTGCACTCAAATCTGTGGCCTTGGCAATATCGATATCTCCAGCCTGAAGCTTCTGGGTCTGGGTGCTTGGCTGTGGCGTTGTGAGATCAATATCTACTTCCTTATACTGGGTCTTGTTCCACCCTCCCCAGTAGTTATCGTATGCCTTTAGGACTATCTTCTTGCCTGTTTCATACTGAGACAAGGTGTATGGGCCAGAGCCGAGATCATGGCCCTGCTCAAACCATCCATGGAGTGAACTCTCATTAACTCCTTCTGGGAGCTGAGAGCTAAATATCCAAGCTCCGTAAATGGCTGCTGCCACACGATCCAGAGGAATGGAATAGGTCAAATGGAATACAACTGTGTAATCATCAGGAGCAGTTATATTCACATGTAAGGTGCTCCAATCATCCACTAGGGGCCACCAGAGCCATCCTGCACCCTCGTAGGTTGTGTAAAATGTTTTCAGGGTCCTCTGGATAGAGAAAATAACGTCTTGTGCATCCAAGGTATCACCATTATGGAATGTTACATTGTGCCTCAGATGGAATGTCCAGGTGAGACCATCGTCGGATATCTCCCAGGAGGTGGCTAGTCCAGGCCTGAATGGCTTATCGCTCCCTGGAGGATTGGCCCAGATCAAAGGCTCATATATATTTGCCAGGTACTCAGCCTCAGTTGAGTAGGAATAGGATGGATCCCAGGTAGTAACGTCTGAGGTTCCTGCCACATAGAGAACCTCGGGAGCCACAACTGGTTTTTCTTCACCTGGCTGAGTCATCATCCAAACACCTGCAATCGCTGCCACAATTATTATAACTGCAACAATAGCTCCTATAATCTTCCCAGAAGAACTGGGTGGTTTGCCAGTGCTCTTTGGTTTTTCAAAAGCTTCTTCAACTTCCTCTGCACTCTCTTCTTTTTTAATATCTTCATCATCCACCATATACACACCCCTTATTTGGGTAGAGAAGACATACTAACCAGTTTATATAAATCTTTCGAAATTCGTAATAATTTATTTCCTATTATGGGTAATTAGGATAAAAATTTTAAAAATTTGGCGAAAATCTTTATACCTCGTCATAAATTACTATCCAGGTGATTTCCCTTGGCTCTAAAGGGATATGTTGGAAATACCTTGAGAATAAATTTAAGTGACTTGAACTATGATGTGGAAGATACTGAGAATTACCCAATTTATGATTTTATGGGTGGACGGGGACTTGGAGCAAAGCTCCTTTTTGATATGACAGATAGGAGCACAGAGCCCCTAAGCCCCGAGAATCCACTGATGTTTCTTACAGGTCCATACACGGGTACCCCGGGCATATCATCTGCATTTTACAATGTCACAACCAAGGCTCCATTAACGCGAACCCCTTCTGGCTCCCATTCGGGAGGTTTCTGGGGTCCCCATCTCAAGAGGGCTGGATTTGATGGGGTGATTGTGGAGGGGAGAGCTGATAGGCCCGTTTACATAGTCCTTGATAATGGAAGGGTGAGCATTGAAGATGCGACCCACCTATGGGGCAAGGGGGTTTTTCAAGTAACCGATTATCTGGAGAGCAAATATCCAGGTTCTAGGATTGCAGCCATAGGACCTGCTGGGGAGAACATGGTCTGGTATGCATCCATAATGAATGATAAATATCGTGCAGTTGGTCGTACAGGTGCTGGAGCGGTTATGGGTTCTAAGCTTCTCAAGGCAATTGTTGTCAGGGGAAAGCACAGGGTTGAAGTAGCGGATCCCCAAGGTTTGAAGAAGGTCTTTGCAGAGGCGCTTAAGAACACCAGGGTGAAGGCTGCCAAGGTATCTGAGCTTGGCACACCCGCGATGATACCAGTCACAAACTCCACAGGCACATTTCCTACCAGAAATTTCCAGCAGGGCTCTTATGAAAAGGCGGAAAATTTGGATCCCAAGAAATTGAGGTATGAATTCACAAAAA
>CAYXLB010000126.1:0-3069 GCA_964465785.1 uncultured Thermoplasmata archaeon | reverse complement strand
AGGAGAAGAGAGAGGAAGAAAAGGTGGAAGAAGAGAAGAAGGAAGAGGTGAATGAGAATGCCCAAGGAACTGAAGGCGAAGCAGATAAGGGAAATGAATCCGGAAGAGAGGATAAAGAGGCTCAATGAACTTAGGGAAGAGCTCATGCACGAGCTTGGAATGAGCGCCATGGGAGGCGCTCCACCCAGTCCAGGTAAGATAAGGAGTTTGAGAAGGCAAATTGCCAGAATACTAACGGTGATGAATGAATGAGAAATAGAAGGAATATTGAGATGCACGAGCTAATCGGATTGGAGGTCGAAGTTAAGGAGTCAACCAATCCAAATCAGGTAGGGATTAAAGGTAGAATTGTGGATGAAACCAAGAACATGCTCGTGATAGATGATGGAAAGGGAAGGAAAATGATAATGAAGAAGGGAGCAAAATTTGGAATTTCCCTGGATGATGAATACGTAACGATAAAGGGAGATAGGATAAATTACAGACCTCATGAAAGGATTAAAAAACTTATGAGGAGGAGAACAAAATGAATGTGAGAGACATAGGAGTGGATGCCAAGCCACCGGAGAAGGAATGCGATGACCCAAATTGCCCCTGGCATGGTCATTTGAAGGTCAGGGGTCAGATAATAGAGGGCATTGTAATTTCAGATAAGATGAAAAACACAGTTGTTGTCGAGAGGGAATACCTAAGATATGTGCCAAAGTATGAGAGGTATGAAAAGAGGCGTAGCAGGTATCATGTGCACAACCCACCCTGCATAGATGCCAAGGTGGGGGATCATGTGCGCTTTATGGAATGTAGGCCACTAAGTAAGACTGTTAGCTTTGTGATCATCGAGAAATTGGAGAGGTGATTTAGGTGAAGGGAATTGCTGGTAGACAGACAAGGGGGTTGCCTGTTGGTGCCCGTTTGATATGCGCAGACAATACCGGTGCCAAGGAGGTTGAGATAATTCAAGTTCTCAAGTATCATGGGGTGGCCAGAAAGTATCCCTCTGCGGGGGTTGGTGATATGGTTGTTGTTAGTGTTAAGAAAGGAACTCCCGATATGAGAAAGAAGGTATTTCCCGCCGTAATAGTTAGGCAGCGCAGGCCCTTCAGGCGTGCAGATGGAACCTGGGTGCAATTCGAGGATAATGCCGCTGTGATAGTGACTCCTACAGGCGAGACCAAGGGCTCTGAGATAAAGGGTCCGGTGGCTAGGGAAGCTGCAGAGAGATGGCCTAGGATAGCCGCAATATCCAGCATAATTGTGTGAGGTGTTGAAAATGGTGTCATATTTACCAAGGAAGCAAAGAAAAATGCTATACACTGCCCCTAAGCATCGTAGACAGAAGATGATGAAGGCGCATCTTAGCGATGACCTATTCGGAAGGTATGGAATAAGGAGCCTTACTGTTAGAAAGGGAGATGTTGTACGTGTTATGAGGGGTAAGTTTAAGGGTCATGAAGGCAAGGTTGTTGAGGTGAATTTAAAGAATATGCGCGTTGCCGTTGAGGGAGTCACAGTCAGAAAGGTGGATAACACCGCAGTGCAGTACTGGATTCACCCATCAAATCTTATGCTCATAAAACTCGATCTAAGTGATCCCAAGAGGAAGGAAAAGCTCTTCAGGTTAGCTGAGGAGAAGAGAGGTGTTAAACCCGAGGAACTGGAAGAGCTTGTAGAAGAGGAAACAATCGAAGAAGAGCCTGAAGAGGAGAAGAGAGAGGAAGAAAAGGTGGAAGAAGAGAAGAAGGAAGAGGTGAATGAAAATGAGTGACCATATAAAGAGGCTAGCGGCGCCAAGAATCTGGCCTATACCCAGAAAGGTTTATCCCTTTGCTCCAAAGCCATCCCCAGGTCCCCACCCTGCTGATAGGTCCGTACCCCTGCTAATTGTAATTAGGGACCTGCTGGGGCTTGCGAATAATAAAAGAGAGGCAAAGAAGATTCTCAATGCCAGAAAGGTAAAGATTGATGGTAGGGTAATTAGGGATATAAAATTCCCCGTGGGATTTATGGATGTCATAACCATTGAAGATATCAATAAACACTACAGGGTAGTTTATGATGTTAATGGAAATTTGAGAATCACCGAGATTCCTGAGGATCATGCCCAATGGAAGTTGGTGAGGATTGAGAATAAGACGGTAGTAAAGGGAGGTAAGATTCAACTGAATCTCCATGATGGGAGAAACATAGTTCTGGATGAGAATAAATACAGGACAAACGATGTTCTAAAGATAAAGGTTCCCTCCCAAGAAATCATAGGGCATTATCCTCTTGCTGAAGGAAGTGTGGCCATTATAATTGGTGGAAAGCACAGGGGAAGGGTTGCCCATATCAAGGAATACGTAATTGTAAAGGGTCCCCAGGAGAATATGGTGAGATTTGAAGAGGGATTTGAAACCACAAGGGATAATGTCTTTGTAATAGGTGTGGGCAAGCCAGAGATTACAATACCAGAGGTGAGTGCCCTATGAAGGAAGAGAAGATGAAGAATCCTATGAGGGATATCGTCATAGATAAAGTCGTGATAAATATGGGCGTTGGAGAGGCTGGTGAGAAGCTTAGGAGGGCCATGAAGGTCATAGATCTGCTCACCCATAGAAAACCAGTTCAGACAGAGGCTAAGAAAACCATAAGGGATTTTAACATAAGGAAGGGTTTGCCCATAGGATTGAAGGTCACCCTCAGGGGAAAGGAGGCAGAGGAATTTTTGCGCCGTGCCCTCTGGGTGAAGGATTTCAAGGTTCCAAATTACTCCTTCGATTCCCAAGGCAACTTGAATTTTGGCATTTCCGATTATACGGAGTTTGAGGGAATGAAGTATGACCCAGATATCGGAATATTCGGTATGGACATTAGTGTGGTATTCAAAAGACGTGGAGGCTATCGTGTAGCTAGGAGAAGGATAAAGCGTGCAAGGATCCCTCAGAGACATAGGGTAACCAGGGAGGAAGCGATGCAGTATATGCGTGAGAAGTTCAATCTCAATATCTTGGAGGTGGAATGATGGTTCGTGTCAAGCTCAGGCCAAAGAAGAAGTTCGGCAGAAGCGAAGGCTGTGTGAGATGTGGTAGG
>CAYXLB010000125.1:0-3098 GCA_964465785.1 uncultured Thermoplasmata archaeon | reverse complement strand
TCATCCCAGGAAGGGCGCATAAATATGCCATGGCTCACGGGTATTTAATCTTTGATGGGAAGGGTTAAGTTTTATGATTGCATGCCCCCCTTAATGGGCCTCAATTATCGATTACCACTATCCCTGTTCCTCATATGGCTCACGGTTTCATTGGGTGCTATTCTGCCCACCGTGGAGATTAAGTTTGGAGTTCCAATTTCTCAAAATCCTCCATCTAATATAACTTCACCACCCACGGCCTCTTCTGGTGGCACCTATTTTATGTATTTCCTGCAGGTAACTCTTTTTGGAATTGTTGCCATAGCTATTATTGGGGGCCTCATATACAGGAGAATCCTTTTAAAGGAAGCCCTGAGTGGGCTCATAGCTTTTTTGGCTGCATTGGCATCCTTTGGCTTAGTTTACATTCTAGCCGACAGAATATCCTTCTTTTTCTATTCCCAGGGGTCTTGGAAACCCACCAATCCAGGCTCTGCGCCTCCCTATTCTCAAAACATCTTGGCTCTCGTATCAATTTCAATTCTAATGGGCATCCTTTTTGCCCTATTTATAGCAAGGGTTTATAGGAGAAGGGAAGAGGTGGAGGAAAAAAGGAAAATAAGCGTGGCGGAGAGTGTAGATAGGGCAATTTACAAGGTTAAGATAGGCAAGGATGTTCGAGGGGCAATTCTGGCAGCCTATAAGGAAATGGAAAATCTTATGAGGAGCAGGGGAGTTGAGGATAAGGATTACTACACCCCAAGGGAATTTCGGGAATTTGCCCTTGGCACCCTCAATATATCCCAGGAGCCCTTGGATACCCTAACAAATTTATTTGAGATAGCTAGGTACAGCAAGCATGAGATGAACGAAACTCACAGAAAGATGGCCTTGAGTGCCCTGGAGGAGATAAGAAATGAAACCGGAAGAGAGTAGGGCCATAGATATGGCGATAATGCGAAGGATGGGCTTTTTGCCCATTCCAAAATCGTTTAAGGGCAAGACCTGGATATGGTTTATAGCCATAGTCATTATGTTTTCCTTCTACGCCATAATATCCATCCAGCTATTCCTTCTCATAATCCTTCTAATAGCCCTCCTCTACTTCCCATTTCTCTTTGCCCTGAAGTATGCTCCAAGGCCACGGGTTGAGGATGAGGAGAGGATAGTGGTTGATGAGGACATAGCCCATTTTAGAGAAACGGTGGAAAAGGCACTAAAGGGTAGGGCAGTTGCCCAGAGGGACATAGAATTGAGAATTTTAAATGCCCTGGTTGTTGATATGAGCATAAGATACGATTTGCCCGAGAAGGAAATAAGGAGAAATCTTGGAAATGAGGAATTTTTGAAGAAGTATTTGGGAGATAGGGCAGTGCTCGTGGCCAGGATGTATAATAGGAGGCACGATTTAAGAACATCCCTATCTAAAAATAAATTTCTGGAGGAAATAAATGCAGTTTTGGAGGCGATGAAATGAGAGAAAAAATGGAAAAGGTTATTGAAGAGGTAAAAAAGGTGATTGTGGGGAAAGACGATGTTTTGCGTCAGGTGCTCTATACCATATTGGCTGGAGGACACATACTATTTGAAGACTATCCTGGATTGGCCAAGACATTGATAGTGAAATCCTTTGCACAGGTTCTGGGATGCCAGTTTAAAAGGGTGCAGTTCACCCCAGACCTTTTACCAAGCGACATAACAGGCACCTACATATATGATAGGAAGAGTGGGGAGTTCAAATTTATGAGAGGACCTGTATTTACCAACATACTCCTCGCGGATGAGATAAACAGGAGCCCGCCAAAAACACAGGCAGCCCTGCTTGAGGCAATGCAGGAAAAGCAGGTAACCATCGAGGGGGAGACTTACAAGCTTGAGGAGCCCTTTGTGGTAATAGCCACGCAAAACCCAATAGAATACGAGGGAACATACCCCCTACCAGAGGCCCAGCTTGACAGGTTCCTGGTGAAGTTAAAGGTAGGATATCCGAGCAAGAAGGATGAGATAGAGATCCTGAAGAGAAGAATGGCCTGGAAGAGGGATGAAATACCGTTGAATACCGTGGTCACTAAGGAAGAACTCCTTGAGATGAGAAAGATGGTTGAGAACATATATGTGGAGGATGACATACTTGATTATATGGTGCGTATAGTAAATGCCACAAGGAAACATGTGCAGGTTGAGGTTGGGGCCTCTCCTAGGGGAAGCCTTGCCCTTATGAAACTCTCCAGGGCCAGGGCCATTGTGTATGGAAGGGATTATGTGGTTCCAGATGATGTAAAGGCAACGGCTAGAATTGCCTTAGTGCATAGAATAATTCTAAAACCGGAGCCTTGGATAAGGGGAGTTAGGCCGGGAGATATTGTGGAGGACGTGCTCAAAAAGGTCCCGGTACCCAAGGTGTGATGATGAGGACACTGCACTTCTATGCACTGGTGCTTTACTTCGCCCTTTTGATATTTTCGGGCATTATTTTATTCTCTCCCTTGGCCATATTCCTATCCATTCCAATTTTGTGGTTAATTATATTCTCTGAAATTCTGCCCTTCAAGCCCATAGGGTTCAAGAGAAAATTTGCAGAGGAAAGATATGTTGAGGGAAACAAGGTAACATTCCGCTATATCATAGAGGGAAGGGGATACTATTATTTGCAAGATGCTATGAACTTTCTAAGGGGCTTCTGCAAGGGGAAATGTAATGAAAAGAGGGTCGTAGAGTTGAAGAAATTTGGGAAGGTTGATTTCACCGAGGCAATAGTTTACTCTGAGGATGTTCTAGGTATGAAGAGTGAAATAAGGGCATTCAAGGATAGGGGTGAACTGAGAATATACCCCAAGATAGAGTACATAAGGAAACTTAAGATAAAACCGAGAAAAACTAGGAGTATACTGGGGGATTATCCATCCAGGAGAAAGGGAATGGGTATGGAATTTACGGATATCAGGGAATACAATCCAGGGGATGATATGAGATGGATAAATTGGAAAGCAACTGCCCGGAGAGATACACTTATGGTTAACGAGTATGAGAGTGAGAGAACTGGAGATACGGTAATTCTCCTGGATGCCAGGAGATTCTTGAAGGGCAAGGAGGAGTATGAAAAACTTCTAAATGCCTCT
>CAYXLB010000124.1:0-3130 GCA_964465785.1 uncultured Thermoplasmata archaeon | reverse complement strand
TGCAAAAGCTTATAAAGAATAACGAAATCACCCTACCTAACTTGTAGGAGAGCCGATAGGCTCGCTTACTACAAGGAGGTGTTCAATTGCGAGAAAACATAATTAGCGCCGTTAAGGAGGCAATAGAAAAATCGAAAAAGAGGAATTTCCTCGAGAGTGTAGATTTGGCAATAAATTTAAAGGATGTTGATTTGAGCATCCCAAAAAATAGGATTAATGAGGAGGTTATTTTACCCCATGGAAGGGGGAAAGAGGTTAAGATTGCGGTCTTCGCTTCTGGCGAAACTGCTCTAAAGGCAAAGGATTGCGCCGATCTTGTTATTCCCCCGGAAGAGATTGATAAACTGGCAGAGGATAAGAGAAGAGCGAGAAAATTGGCCAATGAATATGATTTCTTCTTGGCTGAAGCTCCCTTCATGGGAAAAATAGGTAAGAACTTGGGTATAATTCTGGGTCCCAGGGGAAAAATGCCAAAACCCTTACCGCCAGGCTCAGATCCCTGCCCAATGGTTAATAGATTAAAGCACACTGTAAGAATGCGCTCAAGGGATAAGAGAACATTCCATGTCCCTGTGGGAACAAAGGAAATGGACGTAGAGAAAATAGCAGATAACATCGAAGAAGTGCTTAAGAGACTGGAAACAAAGCTGGAGAGGGGTAAACAGAATATAGACTCGGTGTACGTCAAAACCACCATGGGTCCCGCAGTGAAAATTAAGTTGAGGTGATGTGGATGGCTCATGTTGCACCTTGGAAATACAAATTCGTGGAAGAAATAGCAAAACTGGCCGAGGAATATCCCGTTGTAGGCATAGTTAATATCAACAACATTCCTGCAGCCCAGATGCAGAAGATGAGAAGGGAGTTGAAGGATGAAGCTGTGTTAATCGTTGGTAAAAACAGATTAATAAAACTGGCCCTTGAGAAGGCAAAGAGGAAGAATATTAAGGACTTGGCAAAATACATTGAGGGGCAAACAGGAATAATTTTCACAAAGATGAATGCCTTCAAGCTTGCAAAATTGATGGAGAAAACCAAGACAAAGGCTCCCGCAAAGGGTGGAGAAATTGCCCCCGATGACATAATTGTACATGCGGGTGAGACCCCATTCAAACCTGGTCCTATGATAAGTGAGTTTCAGAAGGTTGGATTGCCTGCAGCTGTGCAAAAGGGAAAAATTGTGATAAGGAAGGATACACTCCTTGTCAAGAAGGGAGAGGTAATAAGCAGGGAGGTTGCTCAGGTTCTCACAAAATTGGAGATATATCCTATGACCGTTGGCCTTGATTTAAGGGCTGCCTATGAGGATGAAATGGTGTTCCCCAAGGATGTGCTACAGGTAGATACCACCCAGGTTTATGGTGATCTGGTTAATGCAATTCAGTATGCGGTTAATCTATCAGTAAATGCTGTGTATCCAACAAAGCTAACAATGCCTATTATAGTGGGCAAGGCAGCAATGGATGCAATGAATCTTGCAATAAATGCAGGCATAGTCAACGGACAAACTGCGGAGCATATACTGAGGAGAGCCTATATGGAAATGCTCTCCCTTGCATCTGCCCTAAGTGGTGGATTGGATGAAGAGTTGCAGAATTTAGTTTCCAACAGGCCAGCCCCACCATCAGGTGGCTCTGAGCCTGAAAAAGAGGAAAAGAAGGAAGAGGAGAAAGAAGAAGAGGAAGAAAATAAGGAAGAAGAGGCAATATCGGGCCTAGGAGCCCTGTTTGGATAAAATGAAAGGAGGTTGTAAAAATGGAATATGTGTATAGTGCCCTGATCCTGCATTCGCTGGGTAAGGAGATAAACGAGGAGGCAATAGCAAACATAATAAAAGCCGCCGGTGGAGAGCCAGATATGGCAAGGATAAAGGCCCTGGTATCTGCATTGAGCGAGATTGACATAGATGAAGCAATAAAGAGCGCAGCCTTTGCACCAGTGGCAGCAGCACCTGCAGCTGCAGCACCTAGCGAGGAAAAGGAAGAGAAGAAAGAGGAAGAAAAGAAGGAAGAGGAAGAAGAGGAGAAGAAGGAAGAAGAGGCAATAGCAGGACTCGGTGCGCTCTTCGGATAAGCGGTGAGTGAATGCGAAAAATCCTCACCTATACTCTTCTTTACTTTATACCAGCGGCTCTAATAGCCTACGGCATATGGCAGAATATACTCTCCTTGATTATAGGTCTATCCTGGATTGGCACTTCCTTCGTGATATTTGAAATATCCAAGCATAAGTTTGAAGATTAATCCATTATTTTGTGTATTTTGTCCCCATAATGGTGGATGTTTTTCACCGCTAGACCCTTTTTCTCGGAAACCATGGTATTTCCATCCATAAGGGCTATCCCCACAGCCAAGGGCTTCTTGTACTTCTCATCCCTGATATATACAGCATCCCCAGCCCTTATCCCTTCATCCGCCTCCACTATCCCCGCTGCAAAGATATTTGCACCATTCAAAACATGCTTCACAGCTCCCATATCCACAGTGACATATTTCCCCTTTGGAGGATTCTGAAGGAGAAGGAGGACTGTTGGATAATATTTATTCTCCCAAAGGAAATAGGAGGGAATTCCATCCACAAGTATAATGTCAAAATCATCCTCCACAATCTCATACTTGCCCTCAACCCATAAATCCATTGCGAGAGTCTTTCTTATTTCCTTAATCTTTTTCTTGCTTAGATGGTATCTTTTCACCCTTCTTCACCTCCACCAGCCTATCTATGGCCAGATCAAAACCCATACCAGCTGAGATTTCAAGATACTTTATTCCCTTTTTCAAATCCCCCTGGGATATGTAAGCTTCTCCGAGAAAATAATAGGATTCCTTGCTTTTAATATCGGAAAAAAGTTCTATTGCCCCTTCATAATTGCCCGTTTCCATCATAACATTCCCTATCCTCAGATAATAATCGGGTTCTTCATCCCTTGGCATATGGAATTTTCCCTCACCAAGAAGATACTTTATAAATTTCCTCTCCCTATCAAACTTCTCCCCCTCAATCCCCTCTATCTCCCTCAAGGCCTCATGGTACTTCCCCATGACTTCCAAGGCTAGGCATTTCATATACCTTATCTCCTTATCTCCACCTTCAATTTTTAAAATCTCTTCATACTTTCCGAGTTTGAACA
>CAYXLB010000123.1:0-3169 GCA_964465785.1 uncultured Thermoplasmata archaeon | reverse complement strand
GGTATGCTCTGGGTTGTATAAGTATAGATATTTCCATATAGAAAGATGCTATTATTTTCCATCTCATTTCCCTCTATTTTACACCAGTAGGAAGAATAGATATAGATACCGCTGTCTGAATTGTTCCATATCTGGTTGCCCCTTATTATAAGATAGTTTGAATAAGATGAGTGTATTCCAGTTCCTCCATTATCATATACTTCATTTTCAACAGCCATACTATGGGGGGATGAGTGAAAGTATATTCCATCTTGCTTATTATTATGCACAATATTTCTCAGTACTTTATTATTTTCAGAAGATGATATTTGAATGGAAGCATCATTAATTCCACTTAGATTATTTCCTTCCATTGTATTATTTTTAGATTCAACGACATAGATCCCGTATCCGTGTAGCCCATAAATATTGGTGATGGTATTCCCACCTAGATAATTCCAATCGGAGTAGTATATTAATATCCCCCAAACACTTATATTTTCAATTTTATTATTCTCAATGGTGTTATTATCCCCCTGCTCTACATATATTCCATAGGATATACCATTTACATAATTATCCATCAATGTATTTTCGCTGGCTTGTTTTAATTGGATACCTCTACTATTGTTGAAAATATTGTTATTGCTGATATTTCCATTCTTCACATTATAAAGTATAACACCTGCTCCACTATAGTAGGGGTCTGTGTGGGGCGTGGCATTTAAAAGGGTACAGTCTTCTATAATAAAATACTTGGTGGTATTGCCTATGTAAATTGCTGCACCCTTGTCCCTCGCATCTATGAGCCAGTTTGCAATTATAAATGGATTATTGGCAGATCCATCTCCTGATATCACACCGTTTGTCGCATTGAATTCATCATCTCCATTTATCCTAATCACATCACGAGGAATCTGACCTCTTGTTATGACATTTTTCAATACCAAATCATTTTTGCCTTCTGAAAATCCAGATAAAAGTGCGCTGAACAGCAAAATTGTCAATATGCCTATAACCATTAACTTGCCCCTCATAATTTTCTTAATCTTCTCAAAGAATAAAATACTTTGCTTTTAAACTGCAAACTTTTTTATGCAAAGAGGCAATCTATCTTTATGGAACAATGGGAAGAGGATGTACAAAAATATTTGCAGATGGGCCTGTATCAGCCTGCCCTAGATCTCGTTGAGGATATTCTGAAAGAGGGTAAGAATAGGAGAGCTCTTACCTACAAGGCTTATATTTTGCGCTCAATGGAAAGGGATGATGAAGCCCTGGAGATAGTAGATTCTATGCTTAAAGAGGAGGAGGATGAGGATCTCCTTCTTTTAAAGGGGATGATACTTTTTGATAATGAGAATTACAAGGATGCTGCTAAATATTTTAGGCGGGTTACTGAAATTGATCCCAATAATTTGGATGCATGGTACAACCTTGCGTCCTGCTACGATGCCCAGGAAAAATACGATGTATCTGAGAAGTATTACAAAAAATTAGTTGAAATAAACCCGGAGGATGCCGAAGCTTGGAACAATCTATCTGTAGCCCTGCTCTTCCAAGATAAATATGAGAAGGCCCTTGAGGCAGCCGAAAAAGCCATAGAAATTGAAGAGGATTATGATAATGCCTGGTATAATAAGGGCCTTGCCCTCCACTATCTGGAAAGGTACAAAGAAGCCATCAAGGCATTTAAAAAATGTATTGAGATTTCGGATGATCCAGATGCGTGGTATGCCATGGGAATTTCCTATGCGAATATGGATATGAAGGAGGAGGCAAAGAGGGCATTGAGGGAAGCGCTCAAGAGAGCTCCAGAGGACGAGGAAATTCGCGAAGCCTTGGAGCGGATAGAGAATGAATAAGAAGAAAGAAGCGATAAAATTTACAAAGTTCATATTAGTGGGTATGATAGGGGCGTTTGTAGGGGGAGGAATAATTACCTATATGACTGGAAAGCTTCCTCCAGATGCTCCACCTCTTGCATATATAATTCCCTACCTCATATCAGTTGAGGCAGGAATACTCGTGACATTCTATCCAAACGATGTATGGGTTTTTAGAGAGCAGGAATATAAGCTATCTATATGGCAGAGACTTGTGGCATATCATGGTGCCCTTTTCAGTGGTTTCATAGTGCAAACCATAGTATTTGGTTTCTTTCTTCTCATCCATACCTCTCTTAGAACGGCATATTTCCTAGGTATTGGTGCAGCTGCCATTTGGAATTATGTGGTGAGCCGAAAAACGGTATTTGTAGAGGGGGGTGGAAAGAATAAGAATCGCGGTCTTCGGAGCAGGTTCTCTCGGAAGCGTGGTAGGCGCCCTTCTATCAAGAAAGAATAATGTTCTGCTCATTACACGGGGCGAGCATCTAAAGGCCATAAGAGAAAATGGACTTAGGATAGAGGGTAAAACTCAAGGCTTATTCAATTTAGAAGCCGAATCTTTTTATCCAGGAGGCTTCGATTTGATAATTCTCACAGTAAAAGCCTATGATACTAAAAGGGCTGCGGAGGAAATTAAGAAGGAATACAAGGATGAGATAGTAATAACATTTCAAAATGGTGTAGGCATAGTGGATATCCTACAAGATTTTGAAGTAATTCCGGGAGTTACTACCCATGGAGCAACAATGATCGCTCCAGGAATTGTGAAGCATGCAGGTTATGGTGATACGTATATAGGTGAAAAGGATGGACATTTAAGCCAAAGGGTGATTGATATTGCTGAGAATTTCACAAATTGTGGATTGAAAACTGAGGTTGTGAACGATATAATGGAGAGGCGATGGATAAAGGCAGCAGTGAATGCCTGCATAAATCCCCTTGCCTCCATAGCCAATGTGCCCAATGGAAAGCTTGTGGAAGATGAAAATTTGAGGGAGATAATGAGGTGCATTGCGGATGAATGTTCCCAAATACTGGCAAAGAGAGGAATAATGGTGGATATTTATTCCCTGGCACTTGATGTGGCTAAAAAAACAAGGGAGAATATATGCAGTATGCTTCAGGATATAAAAAGGGGCAAGAAAACGGAGATTGATTTTATAACCAAGCCATTTATAGAGGAAAAATGTAATGGCATCATGTATAATCTGATGAAGTTCATAGAAAAGCGCGGGGAGGGGGATTCGAACCCCCGCGGGCAATAGCCCAATGGCTTAGCAGGCCATCGCCGTACCGCTCGG
>CAYXLB010000122.1:0-3274 GCA_964465785.1 uncultured Thermoplasmata archaeon | reverse complement strand
CAGTCCTGCGAATCCCTTTCCTCCTTTTCTTCCCTTACCACGACGGCCCTTTATTCCATGTCCGTAGGTATTGGAGCCACGCATTTTCCTTGATTTCTTTTTTGCCATTTATTTCACCCCCGGTCCAAACATCCTCTCAATAAGAGAGTTTATATTCTCACCCCTGTATCCTAGGGCACCTCCCTCTGTATAGTGCCTCTTTGTCTTTTCCCAGCCCTTAAGTGGAGGATGCAACCTGAACACAGGCTTCACGTTGGGGATGTCCTTATAGAGAACCTTTCCTTCCACTATGGCCTTGGCAAGCTCCTCTATATTTTTGAATCCCATCTTTTCCTTGATGTACTCATCGGTTATGGGTACATCCCCATAGAGTCTTCCCTTGTACCTTATGAGCTTAACCAAGGTATCCTTGTTTATTTCACCCCAAGTTACATAATCCTTCACCTTCTGAAGCATTCCACGATATGCAGGGGTATCCGGAATGAGTACACAGTGATTTATCCTTGTAAGGTTCAGCATTTCAAGCGTATCCCTAATATCCTTCCTAACTCCAGTCCTTCCTCTAACTCTGATCACTGCGTACAACTTCAACACCTCCCTTGTAAATTGGCATTATTAAACGGGGATTTCTCCTAACAATGGTTGTCTGCCTGAGGGCATCGTAGGTTGCCATGGCATAATTTACGGTTGTCTTTGTATGCCCCTGTGTAAAGCCCCAAACATCCTTAACTCCCGCAAGACGAAGAATTATCTTAGCCACATCCCCCACTGCAAGACCCACACCCTTTGGTGCAGGCTTGAGGGTAACACGAACGGATCCACATTTACCTGTAACCTTGAATGGTATGGAGTGGGGCCTACCACAACCGCATTCCCAAGAACCGCAACCGCGATTTATCTCAATTATGTTCAATTTGGCGACTTCAATGGCCTTTCTTATGGCAGCTCCCACCTCCTTGGCCTTTGCCTTGCCAAGTCCAACGAATCCATCTTCATTGCCAACGGCTACCATTACAGAGAATTTGGTTCTCCTACCACTATCTGTCATCCTTTGAACCATCCTAACATCTATTACCTCTTCCTTTAAATCTGGAAGGAGAACGTCCACTATCTCGGGCTCTCTTAGGGGCAAATTGCTCCTTAGGGCCTGAGACATACTCGTTATTTTTCCCTCGTAAACCAGCTTACCAAGCCTGGTTTTTGGTTCCCAGTCCATTTTTATACCTCCATTTTAGCCTTTACTTCATCAAACATTTTAGCCATATCCTCTGAGATGTGCATACCCTTTATCCTATCCTCTGAAGGGAATATATCTTCACCATGTGGAATCTCCAAGCCTGCATCAAGCATACCCTTCAGGGCTGCAAATACCCTTGAACCTGGAACAGGACTCTGCAATCCTATATCCAGTATGGCTTCCTCTATTCCCTTCTCCAGGGCCTTTTTACCGGCGAGATAACCGGTTAGATAGGCGGCTGGTGTGTTCTTGAATGATCCCTTCCATCCATATTTTTCAAGATGTTTTGAGGTTACTCCCACCAGTATCCTATCCCCATCATCATGATACTCAACTATCTGCACAATTATTTGATTGAGAGTTTTCCTCACAACAGCCCTTGGCTTTCCAGATTTAAGATAGGCAAGCCTCTTTCTGTAGTCTGTCTTTCCCTCACGGCGCCTTCGCATTTTTACCCTATAGACTGCATTCTTTGCCATTTTCATTCCTCCTTGAGATAACCCTCTGCCTTAAGGTGCGAAAGAAGGTGATTCCTGCTCTTGTACACTCCTCCCTTGGCCCACCTGTAGAACTTTCTGTATGTACTCCTATCTATCATTCCGGAATCCCTAAGATCGCGCAAGGTTGCCCTTATGGGTCTTATGGTCTTTATCCATCTCCTCTTTCTTGGATACCTTGCATACTTCTTACCCTTTCTAGAACCATGGCCCTTGCGGCGACCCTTCTCCTTCTGCATCTTCAGATAATTGGCCCTAACACGGGATGTTCCTTTCTTAGGCTTCTTTTTTATGAGACCCCTCTTTATGAGCATCCTTATATCATCCCTGGTAACCGCTTCCTTAATCTCATCCAGGGCATTGGGATCCATCCAAACACGATCCTCTCCACATTTTAGGATATCTGCCGCAACTCTCCTCTGAAACTTAACGTCCATCTTCAATCACCCCTTTGCATGGGATTCAGAACCCTGATATTTAGCTCCCTTGCCCTCTTCTCTATCTCCGTTCTTTTCTTCACACCAACCTTGCTGGCTATCCTTATAGCCTCCCTCTCTGGATTCACCTTCTCAAGTTCCTTAACATTATGGACAAGAACTTCCCTGAAGCCAGAAGGGTGCAGACCTCTCACCTTCCGGGGACCTCTGAATCCAGAGTCCACAACAGGAGGCCTGTAACCCTTATGCTCACGCATCTTTGAATGCTTGCCCTTGGGCCTGCGCCAGTGATCTCCCAATCTTTTGTATCTAAACCACTCCTGCCTTCTAAACCAGGGCCTTTTTCTGTTCATTTGATTGCGAATTCGAAGCAACCTTTTTTCCTCATCGGTAAGTTTTGGCTTTATCTTGACCATTTATTTCACCCCTTTTTAACTATGTATATTCCATCCTGGAAAACACGGGGATCCCTACCTTTTACCCGCGTTGCCTTCTCAATATTGGCTGCCGTTTGCCCAGCATGCTCCTTGTTTATACTCTTTACAATCACCATATCTCCCCTGACTTCAACCTGGGCATCTCCAAATATATCAGCATATCTTGGAGCCTCCTCGCCCATGAAGTTCTCTATAACAACCCTTCTACCCTTCACTGTCACCTTCATAGGGAAGTGGGCATATAGGATCTTGAGATGATACTCAAAGCCCTCGGTGACACCCTTTATCATATTCAGCACATGGGCCTTCCATGTACCAGCCAATGCGTATTCCTTCTTCTTGGGTAAGGGGCAGTAAACTATAACCTTTCCATTCTCTATTTTCATCTTCACCCTTGTATGCTTGAACTCCCTTACCAACTCTCCCTTGGGACCTTTTACATGTAAATCGAAGCCATCCATACTAACTTCTACGCCTTCGGGAATTTCGATTTCATGCCTAACTTCAGGTGCAACTGGCATTCATATCACCTCAGTACACATAGGCCAGGAGCTTTCCTCCTATACCCATCTTCTTGGCATCACTGTGGGTCATAACACCCTTGTTTGTGGTTATTATCAGTATTCCAAAGTCCTGGGCAGGTAGGTACCTTGCCTCAAACTTCTC
>CAYXLB010000121.1:0-3275 GCA_964465785.1 uncultured Thermoplasmata archaeon | reverse complement strand
TTGTAGGCACGGTAGGCACTCCATATATCCATCTTGCTTGAGATTTCGAAGGGGGAGTGCATGCCTATTATTCCAGGTCCCATATCCACCACGTCCAATCCGTAGCGGGCGAAGAACTTGGCTATGGTGCCACCGCCACCTTCATCCACCTTTCCAAGCTCGGCTACCTGGTAAGGCACTTTATTCTTTTCAAAGAGGGCTCTTATCTCCGCCATGAACTCAGCAGTTGCCTCGCTTGAGCCATACTTGCCTCCATGGCCTGTATATTTTGAGATGACCACACCGTATCCCGCCTTGGCAGCATTGGGAATATCATGAACTCCCTTAAATATCGGATTTATTGCAGCACTCACATCTGCACTTATGGCCTTGGTCTTGTAGAGTATATCGAGGAATTCCACATGGGTGTAGTTGGGCTTCAAAATTGATAGGACCTTGGCAAGCACATACTCCAGGAAATTGCTCTGAGCTCCCACATTTCCATCGCTTCCTATCTCCTCCTTGTCGTAGAAGAAGGCAATGCTTGTGTATGTAGGATTCTCCACCTCTAAAATTGCACGGAAGGATGTGTAGGCGCATATCCTATCATCCTGTCCATAGGCACCAACCATGCTGCGATCGAATCCAACATCCCTTGGCTCCTCTGCAGGTACAATCTCCAAATCGGCGGAATTGAAATCTTCCTCTGTAATTCCATATTTTTCGTTCAGATATTTAAGCACGGCAGTTTTTATCTTCTTCTTTATGTTCTTGTCATCTATGGGTATGTTCCCAACAACCAGTTGCAGCTCCTCACCCTTTATACCCTCAAATAATTTTCTATCTCCCTGAATCTTCCTGGCCAGGTGAGGCAAAAGGTCTGGAATGACGAATACGGGATCTCCCGGGTTGTCTCCAATTCTTATATTTATCCTCTTTCCATCCTTGGTGTAAACCACACCATGGATTGCCAGGGGCCTAGAGACCCACTGATACTTCTTTATACCGCCATAGTAATGGGTTTTTAAGAGTGCCAGGGATGCATCTGGGTCCTCCCATAGTGGATTTGGCTTAACATCTATCCGTGGCGCATCTATATGTGATACAACGAGCCTGAAACCCTCAAAGGGTTTTTTGCCAACGACTCCCAAGGCTAATGCCTTCTCCCTGTTGACTATGTAAAACCTATCTCCCGGTGCCAATGTTCTCTTCTTCTGGAGGTTCTTGAACCCATACTTCTCTGCCACCTGGATCATGTATTCTACACTTTCCCTCTCTGTTTTTACATCCTTCAAAAACTTCTTGTAATCCTCGGCAAATTTCATTGCCTTCTTTATCTCATTCTTTTTTAGGGAGATCCACATGCTCTCCTTCTTCATTGAAAGCTTCTCCTCTATATTCTCCTTCTTCTTTGCCATAACAATCACCTTTGCATCGGAATACATATACTACATTTAAAACTTTTCACCTTTCTACCTTTATGGCTGCATAGCCTACAACCTCATGCATAGGTTGTACATCGCCGCTTGTGGCATACTTTAGAAGCGTGGCCTTGCCCCTCACAGCTTCTAGCATGGCTGCCACCGGACCGTAGCCGCACATGGTTATATTCTTCTCCCGCAGCACCTTGTAGAGACCCTTGATATCCCCCTCTACTATCCTCTCAATGGCAAGGGCATCATTGGCATAGGCAATCTTCTTTGGTACGTAGTGGGAGAAGTCTGAAGAGGCAATGACTACAACATCCCTTCCATCTATAGCCTCTCTGATTATTTTCCCCACTTCCACTGCAACTTCGTATTCCTGTAGGAGCATTGAAATGGGTACAAATTTTATATTCCTCTTGAAGAACTGAAGGAATGGTAATTGCACTTCAATACTATGCTCGTACCTGTGGGCATAGTTATCCAAATCTATGACATCCCTTGCAATGCTCTTTGCCAGGTCCTTATCGATTCTTGCAACACCGAGAGGAGTTTTGAAATCCTCCGTTGCCACGGCAACTCCAGAACCGACGCCGTAGTGGTTGGGTCCTAAAATGATGAAAGTTTCGGGAAAGCCATCCCTGGCCAAGGCCCCATAGAAATGAGCTGCCACAGGACCCGAAAAAATGTATCCAGCATGGGGCACAACCCCACCCTTAATCCTCCTCGTCCCATCTGGAGTGAGGGTGGGCACATTCTCAGGGCCTAGGGGATGAAGAAAAAGCTCCCTTATGAGGATTTCCAGCTGCCTTTCATCCGCAGGATAAAACTGCCCAGCAACTGCAGGATACCTCATAGCGGTGCCTCGAAATCCTCTATGGTGTACTTATATTCCTCATTGCTCTTTATATCTCCCCTTTCCTTCAGTATCTCCCGGGCCAGAAGCCAGTATATGAGTGCCAGTGCACGGCGTCCCTTGTTATTTGTGGGTATAATTAAATCTACATAGCTGGTACGATTGTTGGCATCGCACAGGGCCACAATGGGTATTCTGGATTTCACAGCCTCCTTCAGAGCCTGCGTATCCGCAGCGGGATCGTTTATCAATATTACCTTTGGCTCAATATAGCTTGGAAGCTTTGGATTTGTCAAGGTACCAGGTATGAACCTTCCGGGCATAACCTTCGCACCGCCTATTGCCTCTGCAAACTTTATGGAGGGTTTCTGTCCATACTGTCTCTGGGATACCACGAGAATATCCTCTGGGGCATACCTTGCCAGGAACTTGGCGGCCATCCTTATCCTCTCATCGGTCTTCATTATGTCCAATAGATATAGGCCATCGTTGCGAACCTTGTAGATGAACTTCATCATATCCTTGTTCTTAACCTGGGTTCCTATATGCACGCCTGCGGTAAAGTACGTATTCTCATCAACCAACAGTTCTGCCATATTACTCACCTTTTATATCCTCTTCAATCCTTATCATCTCATTCAACTTGGCTGTTCTCTCTCCCCCTATTGCACCAGTCTTTATAAACTCTACGCCAAAGGCAACTCCTATATGCACGATGCTCACATCCGTTGTCTCACCACTCCTGTGGGAAATCATCGTTGCATAACCATTATCCTTGGCAAATTTTATTGCTCTAACAGTATCTGTTAAGGTGCCTATCTGGTTTGGCTTTATGAGCACAGTGTTTGCTGCGCCCTTGGAGACCCCGATTTTTATCCTATCGACATTTGTCACGAATAAATCATCCCCGACTATGTAGGCGAGATGTCCTATTCTTCTGGTGAGTTTTGCAAAACCATCAAAATCCTCCTCATTCAGGGGATCCTCCACGATGTATATGCCATAATCCTTCACAA
>CAYXLB010000120.1:0-3338 GCA_964465785.1 uncultured Thermoplasmata archaeon | reverse complement strand
CGGCCACTTCCTGGTGTCCGCCTATGCCATGCAAGAGCAATCCATCGCTGTGTGTGTTCACATTCACGTTGAAATCAATATCAACCTCCGTCGCGCCCAGAACTCCCGCATCAAGCATATTAACTATACCCCCTGAGGAGTAGGGATTGCCGTACATGGCGAGTGGAGTTTCGATATGATTCGGGTCATCCTTGAGAGACTTGACCGCATCCAGATCGAATGCCTGCCCATCAAAGACCACATCCACCAAACCCTCATGCAGCATATCTACCACATATTTTGTTACGCCACCATTGATAAAGGATGCCCTTATGCCGCGTTTGCGCATCAAATCGCCAAGGAATTTGGTAACCGCCAGAGATATTCCTCCAGCACCTGCCTGAAAGGAGAAGCCATCATGGAGGGCTACGCGATCTATCACCTCCAGGGCATAACGGGCTATTTTCAACCTTGATGGAGATGTGGTTATCCGGAGTGTTCCCGACATTATTCCCTGGGGGTCACCTATCTTATCTACAGGAACAACGTAGTCTATCTGATGCTGGAATATACTGATGGGATGTGCTGGATATGGTACAAGATTATCCGTTATGGCAACCGTGTGATCCGCATGATAGGCATCCACCATTGCGTAAGCAAGGGGACCGCAGGCAGAAGGACCCTCTACGCCATTCAGGTTTCCATATTTATCCGCTGTAGGCGCAGCGATGAATGCCACATCAATATGTACCTCACCGCTCTCAACTGCCCGAACTCGCCCACTATGGGAGCGGAGAACTGCAGTTTCACGCATAGCTCCATAGCTAGTGGCCTCCCCAACTGGTCCATTCATACTACCCTCTATCCTTCTTATTGTCCCATCCTCAAGCATTGGTACCAGGGGGGCATGGATGGGAAATAATGCTGTGGGAAAAACACGGATATTCTTGATTCCCATTTTCCTTATTGTCTCCATAACCATGTTCACAACATAATCTCCATTACGGAGATGATGATGAAAACTAATTGTCATTCCATCCTCCAGGCCAACCTTCCTTATGGCTTCTTCAATGGATTTTAGAACCTTATTTCTTCCACGAGGAGCCATCCGGATCAGAGAACCTGCACGGCGTCCCTCTGGTGGAGTCTTCAAATCTCCTGCAAAGGGTTTGAATCTCTGGCCATTTATCTCGCTTGGAACTTCACGACCTACAGCATTTATGGGCATTCATTCCACCTCCGCATAGGCAAGAATTTTCTTTGCTCTCTCAACCACGGGAGGATCTATCATCCTTCCATTGAGGGATATAACTGCCTTCCCCTCCCTTTCTGCCTCCTTTGCAGCTTCTATTATTCTCTTTGCCTCCTCAATCTCCTCTGGAGTGGGTCTGAAAGCATTATGCACAATCTCTATCTGATTTGGATGTATCACACCAATTCCATCAAAGCCCATATATCTGGCCCTCTGGGCATACTCAAACAATCCCTCTTCATCCCTCACATTGCTAAATACCGTATCCAATGCCTGTTTTTTATGTGCCTTGGCCGCAAATACTATCTCAGCACGCACATGGTCAAGGATAAGTGCCTTTTTTCTGGGTATACCCAGATCTGCTGTCAAATCCTCTCCACCCCAGGCAAGGGCAATGACCCTGGGATGCGAGGCAATTTCCCTAGCATTTAGAAGACCAGAAACCGTTTCAATTATAGGTACAACCTTTCTAGGCTCCAAATTAAAATCATTTTCAATTCTGCTCATCTCATCATCCACCATTTCAAGGCTTTCATAGGATTCAACTTTGGGAAGATTTATAACCTCACAGTATGGGAGAACTTCTTCAATATCTCTTCTCCAGTAGGGAGTATCCAAACCGTTGATGCGAACCCATTTTTCACTTCTGCCAAAATCCACATTCTGCAGGGAATACCTCACAAGAATCCTCGCATCAAATTTCTGGGTTATGGGCACAGAATCTTCCAAATCAAGTATAACAGCATCGGCGTTGTATAACCCTGCATTTTCCACAAGATGGGGATTGTTTCCAGGAATATAGAGGCGGGTTCTGCGCAGTTTCATATTTTTTCACCCCCATATTTCCTTATGGCCGCTTCCAGCCTTGCACGGAGAACCCAATCTAGGGCCCCAAGATCCTCCACAACAATCTTTGCATCTATCTCCCTGGTCATCTCCTCCACTGTTTTTCTTATAGCCTCCCCGTAGAGTCTCTCCAGTTTACTTTTCACAATAATCTCCTTTTTATCGCTGTTCTCGATGATGACAAAAACATCACCCTTTTCACGAGTACCAGCCTCAACCATATGGGTTAATCGCCGTGAAATATAAAAAAAGTTGGGTTATCCCTTAACAACACCCATTGGCACCATTCTAGCCACTATTCTCGATATGCCTGCTCCTTCAACTGCACGGACAACATCATCCACATTCTTATAGGCATCTGGTGCCTCTTCCGCGGCAACCTTATTGCTTGCGCTTCTCACATATATGTGCTTCTTTTCCCAAAGCTCACGCTTGATCTCTTCTCCCCTGAACCTGCGCAATGCCTGATGCCTGCTCATAACCCTTCCTGCACCATGGCATGTGGAGCCGAAGGTCTCCTCCATGGCTTTCTTAGTGCCCACGAGCACATAGGAGGCTGTACCCATATCCCCAGGAATCAAAACAGGCTGGCCAACCTCGCGGTACACACTGCTCAGCTCCGGTCTCCCGGCAGCAAACGCCCTTGTAGCGCCCTTTCTATGCACATAAACCTTCATTCTTTTCCCATTCACAATGTGCTCCTCCAACTTTGCTATATTGTGGGCCACTCCGTAAACCAGATGCATCCCCAAATCCTGAGGATCTTGATGGAATACCTTTCCAAAGGACTCGCGTACCCAGTGCATTATAAGCTGCCTGTTTGTAAAACCGAAATTCGCCGCTGCACTCATAGCTGCAAAATAATCCTCTGCTTCCTTGCTCTTAACGGGGGCGCATGCCAACTGTTTATCCACCAGATTTATCCCATACTTTCTTGCTGCCTGCTCCATTACCCGTATGTAATCGCTCGCTACCTGATGCCCAAGGCCACGGGAACCTGTATGTATCATCACCACCACTTGACCCTCATGGGTTATGCCAAATTTCTTCGCAACCTCGGGCAAGAATATCTTATCAACCTTCTGAACCTCCAAGAAATGATTTCCAGCACCGAGGGTACCTAGCTGAGGTGCGCCCCTCTTCTTGGCCTTATCACTAACTTTGCTATGATCCGCATACCTTATGCTTCCCCCTTCCTCTATGCGTTCTAGATCCTCTTCCCACCCAAAACCATGCTCCACAGCCCATTTGACACCACGAT
>CAYXLB010000119.1:0-3371 GCA_964465785.1 uncultured Thermoplasmata archaeon | reverse complement strand
GGGCCTTCGTTATTAACAAATGCTGGGCATCAGTATTTGCCGCTATGAGCTCAACGGTGCCGTATATGCCTTCTTCCATAATCCTATTGATAGTGTTACATCCTCCACCGCCACAACCAACTATCTTGATATTCGTTCTCAAACTCTTCAATACCTCTTCAAGTTCCTTATCCTCCTGAGTTTCAATAACAACCCCCGCTGGTTCAGTAGGTTTCACTTCCGCCCTAGCCAAAGCTTCTTTAATAAGCGACTTCATAAACATCACCCTAAATGTGTATGCAATTCTACATATAAAAACTTTTAGATAGTTAAAATTTTACGAATTACATAGGCTCAGCTTATGGTTCAACCTTTTCTTTTTTGATAATACGATTAGGTAAGCAGGGGAAAAGCTTTAAAAGGGTGCTTCCGAATTGAGAAATATGGGTGATATTCTAATCATAGAACATGGCCTATCCATGCGAAAATTATACGACATCCTATTCAGGGGAAGCAAGTTATTCTTTGCAAAAACCCCAGAGGAGATAATAAGGATTTATAGGGAGAGAGAACCATCCTTGGCACTTATCCTATCCAAGGACCCTAGGGATGTGGAATTGATAAGCCTCATAAAGATGCTCAGCGATAAAACAAAGATAATATGGATAACCCCCGATGAGAATCTAACCAGTAAAATAAAGCCGGAGGTGGATGCATCCTTCACACCACCCTTCGGATTGGATGATTTCATACTGAAATATCAAGAACTGATTAGGGTATGAACCTTGCATATTTCCCATTTCTGTGCTCATCCCTGAGTCTTTGATAAACTCTCCCATTCTCTATGGCCATTCTCTCCACATCATCTCCCTGTCTTACAACCTTTCCAGGCACCCCAAGAACAAGGCTCTTGGGAGGAATCTTTGTTCCGGGAGTTATCACAGCACCTGCTCCTATCACACTGCCATCCCCAACCTCTGCTCCATTTAGTACCACGGCATGAATGCCAACGATTACATTGTTCCCTATTTTCGCAGCATGCACCACGGCCATATGCCCAACGGTTACATTTTCCCCTATTATTGTGGGTTCATCATAGTCCACATGAACAACTGCATTGTCCTGGATGTTTGTATTCTTGCCTATTCTTATATAGGAGACATCACCTCTAATAACTGCACCATCCCAAACACTCACACCATCTGCAATCTCCACATCTCCAATTATCACAGCGGTAGGTGCTATGTAGGCCCTATTACTAATCTTAGGTTTTACGATCTCCATGGGGGATAATTGCAATTTGAGAATTAAAATTAACTGGAAGATAGGCTTAAATATTCCCAAGAATATCCCCGAATATGGAAATGGAAGACCTATTCGACTCAATTGAAGAAACCCTACTGGATCTCCTGGCAAGGGTTGATGATGGTGATGAAGAAGCTTTAGAGGAGCTAAAGAAGTTCAAGAGATACATAGTAGATCTTGCTGATGTCCTCTCAATAATAGAGGAGAAGGACACTGTGGATGACTTCAAGAAAAAATTGGATATACTTAGTAAGAAATTTGATGAATTTTTAATGGACATAGTGCATGTTGTGGGTTAAACCAGGTACTTTTCTATTTTTATTCTCCTCATTGCATTATTGGCTGCGATGTTTATAACATCATAGAGGTGGGCAGAGGCGGGACAGTAGGCATGCTCCATAAATGCCACATCCCATATTTTGCCACCTCCCCGCATTAGGGCCGAAATTATATCTATCTTTTTGGATGCCATATATCCCACTGCCTGGGCTCCCCTTATATTGCCCTCTTCGTCGGTGAATATCTTTACCACTATCTCATGCTTGGAATAGGGGGTTATAGTTGAGCGCCCCCTTCCACTTATATTGCTTCTCTCTCCCACACAGGCAACTTCAAAATTGCCCATGGCAGATACAAAGGCCCCTGTGGAAGGTGTGAATATGGCATTACCCCCTGCTGCATTTATCCCTGCCACAATTCCCTCCCTGGCAGCTATTGTAGCCAATTGAATGAGGCCGTGGGGTGTTCTTGCACAATCTCCTACAGCATATATATCGGGATTGGATGTTTGCATCCTATCATTCACAAGTATGTATCCCCTCTCATCCATATTCACCTTGCCTCTAAGGAGCGAGGTATTTGGTCTAACCCCAACACTCAATATAACCATGTCCACATCCATCCTTTCTCCATTGATTATAGCTCCATTAACCTCTTCATCCCCTACTATCTCCTCCACTTTGCTATTACAATGGCATTTTATTCCCATGGCCTCCAGTCTCTCCTTTACGATTTTCGCCATATCATCGTCAAGTGCCTTGGGAAATGGATGTGAGAGCATCTCAGCTATCGTCACATCCAATCCCCTCTTTCTTAGGGCATAGGCCATTTCCATACCTATGGCCCCAGCACCTATCACGAGCGCTTTCTTGCTTCTCTTTATCCATTCATTTATGGCCTTTGCATCCTCTACCGTGCGTACTGTAAAAACACCCTTTTTATCCACCCCAGGTAGTGGAGGAATCGCAGGCGTAGCACCAGCCCCAAAGATGAGCTTGTCATATTTTATCTCCTTAACCTCATCACTTCCCAATTTCCTATATTTAACCTTCTTTTCCTCCACATCTATCTCAATAGCCTCGTGTTCCAATAGAAGATTTATCCTTGAAGTTCGTGGAAATGGATGGATTATCTCCTTTATATCTATGCATCCCTCTATAACAAGGGGAATGGAGCAGGGAGAATATGTCTCATAGCTTCTCCTCTCTATTATTGTGACCTCCTCCTTTCTGTTAAATCTGCTTATCCAGCGGGCTGCATAGATTCCACCAGTCCCCAAACCAATTATGACTATCATAATTGGGTAATGTATTACGAATTAATTAATTTTTGCTACCGCATTTCGTGAAATAATTGCGAAAATAGTAAAAGGAAAATATTAATAAGGGAGGGCAAATCCAGGGACGTGGATATTGAACAGAGGATCAAGGAGCTTGAGGAGGAGATAAGGAGAACGCAGTACAATAAAGCAACGGAGAAGCATATTCTTAGGCTTAAGGCCAGGATAGCATACTTGAAAAAGCAATTGGAGGAGAGAAAAAGGAAACAGAAGGGGCAGGCAAGAAAGGGGATAAAGAAGAGTGGAGATGCCATGGTTTCCCTGATAGGGCCCCCAAGCGTTGGAAAGAGTATGATTTTCAACAGGTTAACCAATGCAAAGAGTGAGGTTGCTGATTATGCCTTTACAACCCTTGAGGTACTTCCCGGCGTACTTAAATACAAGGGAGCGGAAATACAGCTCCTGGATATGCCTGGCCTAATAGAGGGTGCATCCTACGGTAGGGGAAAGGGGAGGGAGATTCTGAGCA
>CAYXLB010000118.1:0-3430 GCA_964465785.1 uncultured Thermoplasmata archaeon | reverse complement strand
TTCAATTTCCTACCGAATTGTGATGTTTTGATTGTTAACGGAGGGACGGGAATAAGCCTTCGAGATGTAACCGTTGATTCCATCGAACCTATTCTGGATAAGAAGCTTGTGGGATTTGGGGAGATCTTCAGGTTGAAGAGCTATGAGGAAATTGGAACAGCTGCAATGATGTCACGGGCCCTTGCAGGTGTGTGTTGTGGAAAACTGATCTTTGTGATTCCTGGCTCCAAGGGAGCTGCAAAAACTGCATGCGAGGTAATATTCAGCGAGATAAACCATATGTGGTACGAGCTGAACAAGGAGATAGCATGAAGTATATCTGGCTGGTCCTTGCAGCCATACCATTAATTCTGATACCTTTCCTAGGCGTTACCTGGCTCAATTTTTCCATTTTTTGCCTCCTCCTCTATTATCGCGAGCCCTTATCCAAATGGTATCATAAAGTTAGGGTATCTAGGGAAATAAAGTTCATCCTATTCTTTTTGCTCTTTGGATATCTCGTTGAAATTCTTGCTATTGTAGATAACTTACCCCTGCCACCTGCTGAGAGGATACTTCTCCATCCAAATCCAATAGTTGACCTCTACCTTGCCACTGGATACTACCTTGGGTTTGCCATAGCTTGGTTTATGGTGGGAAGAAGTTATAAATTCACCATCCTCGAGATTTTTCTTCTCGGGGGATTCTTCGGAATATTGTTTGAACAGATGGGTAAGGTGTTCTTCTCCTTTAATCCCTTTGCCTGGCTTTATGTCTTCCTGGTATATGGTTCTTTTCAAGCTAGTGCTCCACTCCTCGCCCGAGAGGAGCTCTTTATCGGGAAAGAGCTTTCTCTCTGGAAGAAGGTTCTGTTGGGTGTTATAACTGAAGTGTTGGCTTTTATTCTTGCTGGATTGCTTTTGTGGTTTCTCTCTACAGTGGCAGGATTGAGTTAAATTTAATGTTATCTCATATTTTTACCTTTATCTCCTCGCTTGGAATATTAGATGTGTAGGAAGATAAATTTTGTATATTCATGTTTTTCAGTGCAGTGCACGCATTAAAAATTATTTTCAACCCATAATATAAAATGAAAAACTTTAAGAAAAATTTATATTGTATAACTTCAATAATGTTATGGAGGGTATGATAAGATGCTTATGAAAAAAATACTGGCTTTGAGTGTGTTTTTTGTTGTGGGATTACTAATTTTTTCCGTAATTCCCGGCAATGCAAGTGGGGATGAAAAGTTAAAAGCCACGTATGGCTGGGCCGGAAAGATTCTATACATCTACGCTACAGATAAACCTGTTGCCAACGAATGGAAAAATTACATGGAGGACAAGGGGTACGATGTGGAGCTTCTTCCTGTGGATGGACTGCTAAATGCCCATTACTACCAATACGACATAATTATGATCGGAAATGATACCCAAGGTAAATGGGATGAGTCCTTAGCGCGGGTGATTAAGATGAGCAGGGTACCTGCAATAGGCATCGGACTTGGAGGATTGGAGATCTTTGGAGATATGGGACTCAGCATTAGGTGGGGCAGTTCAATGGTAATAGACAATGCGGGGGACCTTTATGTGCCCAAGAAACTGACAGTATACAGGGAACCAAACGACATAACAGCGGTACCTGGAATTATGAGCGCTCTATCCACGGGAGTTAAATCATACGGCATTTATGGGCCCATACTGAACAGTAGTTTAACAACAATATACGCTTATGATTCTGGATTTCAACAACATGCGATGATTGTTCAAGAAGATATTTACATGTACTTCGGTTTGAATGCCTCACCAAGTATTTTCACAACAGAGGGAGATGCCCTGTTCTCCAACATCCTGCATCACTTGATTTACAGCTTTGTAACCATTTTCCCAACTACAAGGCCAATAACCTTGGATGGGATTAACACGGACATAACAGAGTGGTTTGGGCAGAAGAGGATAGGTATGGGAGACAATTACACTTATCTCTCCGAAGACGGAGATTATTTTTATATCTACATGCGCCTGAAAAACAGCTCTTCAAATGACTACATGGTCTCATGGTTCGAGACCACCAACAACAAAACCCCAGGTACGGATGTGGGTTGTTTCTACGTCATTCTCTCAGAATATCAGCACGGAGTGAAGGTTAGAAGAGCCACGGGTTTCTCCACGACTGGAAACAACTGGAGTTTATTTGAAGATCCAGATGGAAATAATATTACGGCTGCTTGGGTTTTCGACAGTGCGGTTCTTACTGCAGAGGTAAGAATTAAGAAGTCATATATGGGCATAGAGCCTGGAAAAGCAAGACATATAGGCTTTGGAGCAACCGTTGGGCCTTCCTTGAAAAGCTTTCCAGAAACCTTTGACTGGAAAAATGCAACTTCTTCCACAACATTGCTTTCGATAAACCACTGGTTAGGCTACAAAGAGAACATCTATTCCGCGTACATGGAGGGTTCTCCCACAATGGATGGCCATGTTGATGATGCGGAATGGGCATGTGCAAGTTGGTACTATAAATATTCACCGCAGGAAAATCTCTCATATATTGGATTTATGCACAATGAATCACACATTCACCTTAGGGCATGGATGGACAACACTAGTGGTCTGGACGCAATATACCTGTTCTTTGACACGAATTCCGACGGGGGATCATCTCCACAAACAGATGATATAGAGATCTGGGGTGGAGAGAGTCCTAGCGGTGTATTTATGAACATGCATCGGGGCACAGGAACCGGCTGGGGATCAACACAGGCATATCCATATAGATATGCATTTGGATACAGCGACTCCAAATTATATCTGGAAATGGAAATCCCATTTAGCATACTTGGAATAACATCGGGAGAATACAAGGACATAAAATTCGGGTTCCTGTTTAGTTACAACAGTGGAGGAGATCAGGCAAAAGTTCCATACAACCTATTTTACCTCAACCCTGACTCCTGGAACATGACCCTTTACCCTAGGGATCACTGGAATACAAACAAACCAGGGGCCTTGGATGCTCCAGAGCTCGTAACATCCGTTACCATTGATGGAACAATCGTCAACTTTGAGTGGGAGGATTCATTTATGTATGCATCAACCCTCTCCAATGGGAAGGGAATATGGATGATGTTTAAAAACGATGGAACTTACCTTTATATAGCCACTAAGTACTACTCACCTGTACCCAATTCTTTAACTTATGTGAATTTCTACTTTGATGTCAATTACGACCACGCAGGGATGCCTGGGAATGAAGATTACTTTATGAGGGTGAGATACGACGGCACGCTCCAAGAATTCCAGGGTACAGGAAGTGGATGGCAATTAGTAAGCAGGAGTGGATGGTCAGCATATACAAATAATGTGAGCAATTGGTGGGAAATAGAGATGCGCATAGAACTCTCTAAATTCGGTATTTCTCCAGGTGATAACAAGGATGTTGGATTCATGGT
>CAYXLB010000117.1:0-3458 GCA_964465785.1 uncultured Thermoplasmata archaeon | reverse complement strand
ATATCCTATGGCCTTTAAACCCCTAACAATTCCCTTTAGAGTTCTGAGAACACTCTTTCTTTTATCTCCATCCAAATTCAAAAGGGAGGAGGCATAGAGATTCAGGACCTCGGCGTCCTTCATTATCTCCATGTTCTCCTCGTAGAGGGTGCGCAATGGATGACCAGTGGGAAGTTCTTTTATTTCATTCTCGGCGCCTTTGACGCTCTCTCGAAATATTTCAACATGGATGTCACACATCTTGGCAATTTCTCTGGGCGAAATTCCCTCCTTAACGAGCTCCTGCTCTATGAGAGGTATTTCTAAGGGAGATATACTCCTCAACACATCTTTAAATTCCTCCTTAACTTTCTTCTCATCCTCACCACCCTGTAATTTTTTAAGCATCTCCTTAAGCTTCTCCTTCTTGATCTCCCTATTGTCCAATAATTCTGACATCTTATTCACCTCAATGTGAGATTTGATACTCATTTTTAAATCTTTCTGGACATTTTTGTTTATTTTATTCCTTCTAAAATCATCAAATTCTTATAGATGTGCCTGCAAAAGTTCATTTCAATTTTTCAATTGGAATTACCCATAAAAATCCAGAAATGTTTAAATATGTTTATCTAATTTTTCGGATGGTGAAAGATGCATGGTAAATGAAGAAGAGGTCTGGAATGCGCTGAAGGATATTGTGGATCCCGAGATAGGTGCGAACATAGTGGATTTGGGTCTAGTATACGAGGTTAGGGTGGATAACGGCAAGGACGTGTATGTGAAGATGACCCTTACTGTTCCTGGCTGTCCACTTATGAATGTCCTTCCAGCACAGGTGGAGGAGAGAATAAAGCAGATGGAGGGAGTTGGCAAAATAACAGTCCAACTTACATTCGATCCGCCCTGGACTCCAGACAGAATGAGCAAGGAATTAAGGGAACTCTATGGATGGTAAGGATTTAATACCTCTTTAATTATTCTTTCGTATGCAGACTACCCTCTATTCCTTTGATGATACCCTAGAAAAAATTGAGGAAGAGATAAGAAATTGTAAAAGATGCCCATTACATAAGGGGAGAAAAAATGCCGTGCCCGGAGAGGGGGGTAATAAAAAAAAGATTATGTTTATCGGAGAAGCCCCAGGAAGAAGGGAAGACGAGCTTGGCAGGCCTTTTGTAGGTGCAGCGGGTAAATTCCTGGATGAGCTACTATCGGAGATAAATCTCAGTAGGGAGGATGTTTATATCACCAATGTTGTAAAATGCAGACCCCCAAATAATAGGGATCCAACAGATGAGGAAATTGCCCTCTGCTCCCCATATTTAGAGAGACAGATTGAAATACTCAAACCCCGCATAATCTGTCCCCTGGGTAGATTTGCAGCAAAATATATTCTTGAGAAATATGGATTTGAAATGAGTAGTATAAGCAAGGTGCAGGGTAAAATTTTTGAAGGAGAGGTAATAATAATTCCCATGTACCATCCTGCCGCTGCCCTTTACCACCAGAATTTGAAGGATGATTTACGTAGAAGTTTTAAAGTTCTTTCAACGATGATTTGAGACTTTTTGGATAGGTTAATATCTCATATGAGAATAAAGGAGAAATTTTATATTATATGACATCCATAATGAAATGCTATGCCTAAAAAATTGCTAATAGCGAGGGACCGGATCATATTACATCTTTCAAAATATTCCTCAAGGGAGTTGAAGGATTATTCATCCCCTCAGGAAATCACACAGGAGGGGATAGGCAGGGCCATAGGTATAGGTAGAAATAATGTGCCCCGTGAAGTGAATAAATTAATGAAGGAGGGGCTTGTAACATTCAAAAAGGCAAGGGTTAATGGATTCAGAAACAGGAGAACCATATATTTTCTCACACCCAGAGGTATTGAGGAGGCAAATAAGATAAAAAGTAAGATAAAGAATCTTTACATCACCGTGATAGATTTTTCAGGTGAGAGAAGATCCCTCATGCTCAAGGATATTACAAAGGAGATAGGCATTGATTTTGTTACTGCTGCCCTAAACATAACCAAGGATAAGATATTGGATTTGTCCGAGCTCCTAAACAATAGGAATCCTGCAGTTCACATAATTGATTTAGATATGAAGATAAAGAATTTTTATGGTAGAAGGGATGAGCTTCTCCGCCTAAAGGAGTGGCTCAATTCCAGGAAGAAAATATTTATCATTACAGGAATCTCCGGTATTGGAAAGACCACTCTCCTTACTAAATTTGTGAAAGAGAATCTGGGAAATAAGAACCTTATATGGATTCAACTGGATGAATGGATAACAAATATAGATGTTGTTATGAAACTTGCCAATTTCTTTAGAAAAATTGGGAAATATGATTTGGAGAGGTACCTTAAATCTTCGCTAATGGGTTTTGAGAAGGAGATTAGGTGGGAGAACATATACTATTTGCTTAAAAAATCCCTAAGGAATGAGATTATAATTTTCGATGGTATGGAACATGCCAAGCCTGAGGTAAGGGGATTGATTTCTCGCCTCATCTCAATGGTCAACGACATATCCGAATTTAGAATCATCTTGGTTGGTACAGAAATTAGCAGAATCATACCTCCAAATAAGATGGTATTAACAGAAACCATGGCCCTAGGAGATCTCACAAAAAATGAGGCCCTGGAGCTTCTTATGGATAATGGTCTATCCAAGGAGGAGGCAATTGAAATCTATGAAAGATACGGTGGCAATCCAATAGTCCTTGAACTGATAGCCAAGAATGGAAATAGTGCTATGGTAAAGAAATACTTCGTGGAGAATGTCATTTACAATCTGAGCGAGGAGGAGAGGAAGGCTGTGGAGATAGCCTCTATCTTCCGCAAAACCTTGAAGATGGACATACTTCTTCTCAACGATATAGAGTACACAACCATATACTCTTTGGTTAACAAAAATATTCTAAAGGAAGTGGGAGAGGATGAATTTCTCCTTCACAAAATGATTAAGGATTTCATATATCGAAATATACCTCCTATGAAGAAGAAGGATTATCACAGATTTGTGGCCAGATATATGGAGAGTGAGGGGCAATTCTTGGATGCCGTGTATCATTATACTCAAGCCGATGAAGTTTTGATTGCGAATAGAATATTGACGGAAAACTATAGGAAATATCTCATTAAGGATGGAGTTGAAACCGTTAGGCATTTGGCCTTCGAACTCCTGAACAAATACGATGAATCAATAGATGACCACGAATGGCAACTATACGGGATAATTGGAGATACCTATGAAATTTCTGGAGAATGGGAGATGGCCCTTGAGAATTACCTAAAGGCCAGGGATCTATCTAAAAATAGGGATGTTGATTTCTACGCCCATTCCATAATAAAAATTGCGGAAATGTACAGCAAAAAGGGAGAGTATGAAAAGGCCCTTGCTGAAATTAAGGATTGTATGAAATACTACAATAGAATTAGAAATCTCATGACACTCAGCAGG
>CAYXLB010000116.1:0-3509 GCA_964465785.1 uncultured Thermoplasmata archaeon | reverse complement strand
GAGATCCCGCGACGGGGGTTCGAATCCTCCCGGGGCTGCTATTCATTCTCTATTTCCTCAAACAATTTCTTGTAGAATTCCTCTGGGCTCTCCTCCTTTTCTGGCTCTTCCTTACGCTTTAAAATTTCCTCAATCTTATCCTTTCTATAAACCCAGTAATGGATGCGCCATAACTTGCCCTTGGATATGGTTATCTCCTCCTCCATGGGCTTCACAATTTCCAGTTCCTCAAGATAATAAAAAACATCCCTATCTGCAGGGGTAAGAATGTTGTCTATAATTCTGTCTTCATATCCAAAGAAGTTTATCACATATTCCGCCAGTTGCTTTATATCCTCCTCCTCCATCTTCTTACCAAGCAATTTTTTTAGAACATTATACAAAATCTCATAGGTCACAATATCCATTGCAAGGGGGTATGCGTGTAAAAATTAAAAATTTTTCGTAAGAATGAAATAGTTAAAAGAGTATAAATTCTCGTGGTTAGGGAAAAGGTAGTTAGGTTCAGGGATGCTACCAAGGTGGTATACGGTGAGGAAAGATGGAGAATATTGAGAAATCTGAGGGAGAATGCCAGGGAAATTATGAAGAAATTGCCGGTAAAGAGCTATGTTCATGGCTCCGTGGCCAGGGGTGATGTGACGAGAAAAAGTGATATAGACATCATAATTCTTGAAGTAATTCCCTCCTACTTAGTTGAGAGTTATGTAGAGTACGAATATCGTTATATAGTTCAGGCAACCCCCAACAGCGCCATAAAGGTTCTCTATGAGTTATCTCCCAATATAAGCATTGTTTTTCCTCTAATTCCCCTAAATCAGAGGGAAATTGAATTCTATGATTTTGGGGGGAAGAGTGATTTGTATGGGGATGAAAGGGTTATGGGTATAAATAAGAAGTTGCTTTTTATAGAACCCACAGATGGGGGCCATGTTGAATGGAGTGTGATAGGGAGGGAATATGAAGCTGCAAAGAAACTGGGGATAGGTGTTGAAACTGTGGAAGAAAGGGTGAGGGTCCTCACCAAGAGAGATAAAATAGGCAGAACTGGCATATATATGAAGGAGTTTGTGCCCCCTCAAAAGGGTGTGGAAGAATATTTGAAGAATTTGGCCGATAGGGATCCAATTGTAAGGAGAATGGTGAGGGAGAGATGAAGTACGATTTGCATGTACACATAAACATCCATGCTGAAGAGGGGGAAATGGATAGATATGAGTATTTTGCTAAGATTAATGGATTAGAGGTAGTGGGCTTTCTAATTCATTACAATCCAAAGATGAGCAAGAGGGAGCTTAGGGATTACAGGGATTTTGTGGAGAGTTTAAATATAAGAGCATTTGCAGGGCTTGAGATATACTATCCTGCCAGCAAGATACCGACGAATTTTGATTTTTACACTATCCATTTCTCCAATATACTTGTGGATGCCGATATACTTTCAAAATTTGAGAATATTATAATTGCCCACCCCTTTGCCTACGGTATGAGACTTGACAGCTCCGCGTTTCCCATAATTAAAAAAAGAAATATTGCAGTGGAATGCAACTCCGCTCATTTTGAAAACTCTTTAATCTCCTTTTACAGGGAATTGGAGAAGGAAGGAGTTGTGATACCATTTGGGAGCGATGCCCATACTCCAGAGGAAATGGGAGCAATGTTTGAAGATTTATCCCATATATTCACACCTTTTCCAGAGGTGGAACGCCATATGTTTTTATAATCAATTACGATTTTGCCCTATGGATATCGATAAAACAATTGAAATTCTACGCACCCATGTTCCGCCTCATCCATACAAATCAAGGGAGCCATTTAGGGTTCTAATTGCCACGGTGATATCCCAGAGAACAAAGGATGAGGTAACATATGAAGTGGCAGAGAGGCTGTTTGAAAAATACCCTACCCCCAAGGACCTGAAAAATGCAGATGAGGATGATATAGCCAGATTGATTTATCCAGCGGGCTTCTACAAGCAGAAGGCTAAGAAGATAAAGGAAATAGCAAGGATAATTGATGAGAAATATAATGGGAAAGTGCCAGATAAGATGGAGGATTTACTCAAATTACCCGGTGTTGGGCGTAAAACAGCAAATATAGTACTTTCCCGATGCTTTGACCAGGATGTTATTGCTGTAGACACCCATGTTCATCGCATCTCAAATCGCCTAGGATGGGTGCATACTAAAACCCCAGAAGAAACAGAAATAGCTCTGATGAATGTGCTGCCTAAAAGATATTGGAGGGATATAAACGAGTTATTGGTAATGTTTGGGAGAACAATATGTAGGCCAGTAGCTCCAAAATGTGAAGAATGTCCCATAAAAAATTACTGTGAGTATTACAGAAAAAAAGAGAAATAATTACCACTTCTTCTGCTGTTCCCTCATTCTGCTCTTTGCAATTGCTATCATCACTTCTATCATTTTTATCACCTCCTTCTTTTCTTATTTCCATTATTTACACCTTATATTTAAATGATTGTTCAATAAAAGGATGAATTATGGAAAAAATTGCCTAAAAATTCCAAAATAAACACATAAAGTTAATATATTAGAAAAAGATGTAGGTTTATGGATGAGATGGATGTAAAAATTCTCAAGTTGTTATGGGAAGATGGAAGAATGCCTGTTTATAGGATTGCGGAGAAAGTGGGTTTATCCAATGCTGCAGTTCATAAAAGGATAAAGGCTATGGGTGAGAGGGGTGAGCTTGGAGGATTCACAATTCTCTTAAACTCAGATAAAATTCTTCATAGTGCAGTTATATCAATAAGAGCCAGGAAAAAGAGAAATGAAGTAATGGAAATCATAGGGGAGCTCAGCGGAGTGATGCATGTGATTGCAGGATTTGGAGGAAGATACTATGGGGAATTCTGGTATGCCGATGAGTATGAATTGAGGGACAAGGTAAATTACCTGAAAAAATTAACAGGGGCCTATAGGGCGGAGATTTATAAACATCACAAGGAGGAGGAAGTGAATTTAACCCCTCTAGATTGGAAAATAATACTGGCTCTTAAAGATGATGCGAGAAAGTCCTTTTCTGAGCTATCCAAGGAGATAGGAGTTTCCACAAAAACCATATCCAAGAGATGGAGAAGGATGAGGGAAATGGATGTGTGCAAGGCATATCCTATCGTTAATAGGCCATCTACCAAGGAAATATTCTGGTTCTCCCTATTCATTGAAACCGATGATCCTCTATTTGAGAGTAAAATTAAAGGAATGGCAAATCTGTGGAGAACTTCAAGATTCTCCGAACCAAACATGGTTTATGGTGTGTTTTATGCTCCAACAATTAGGCAAGTTGATGATATTATGGAAAGCATTATAGCTATGAAGGGGGTCAAAAGGGTGGTTTATGAAATAATAGTGGAGGAGAAATTTTATCCGGAATATTTGTACTATGTGGCCCATAAAAAGGGATATGCGGGATCACTTCCTCCACTTTAACATACTGAATATAAAGGCAATGATTGCAATAGTCAATGTAATTCCTAATAGGGG
>CAYXLB010000115.1:0-3618 GCA_964465785.1 uncultured Thermoplasmata archaeon | reverse complement strand
TTTGCACCGCATCGCTTTCCCAAATGTTGAGGGGTATAAATGGTTTGCCATTCTTGAGGGTAAAACATCTTTCTAAGAAAGGGGCTTAGTGCGGGTGGGATGCCCGACAACAGGAGGGCAGACACCTCTCGCACGAGCGCAGCGAGTGCGGGGGGTGGGATTTGAACCCACGAAGGCCTGCGCCACCGGATCTTAAGTCCGGCCCCTTTGGCCAAGCTCGAGAACCCCCGCTCCAGTGGAAAAGGGAAGAAATTATATAAATCCTTTTCCTACGCTCATTGTGGTTGTGAAGGATAAGGTGGGAAGGAGAAGATACATCTTGCTGAGAAATGTGCCCTCTGTTAGAAAATTGATAAATGAAATAAGGAGGATTGACGAAAAGGCAAAGATCGTGTATTATGACGATAATTTTGCAATTTTGAGATGCAGGCACTGGTACAAGGATGAAATTTTGCAATTTTTGTGGAAGAAAGGGATAAGGACCTACGCGACCTCTGGCACGATTAAGAAAATAAAGAGAATAATGAGTAGCATCAAGATTTGAGGGCCTCTACTATTCTTGATACGGCCTCCTTTACATCCTCCACTTCCTCCACAAGGGTCCCCGTAACTATTATATCCGCACCTGCCTCTGCAATCTTTCTAGCCTTCTCCTTCTCCCTAATTCCCCCTCCAACTATGAGGGGTATGCTTATTGTATCCTTCACAATCTTTACCATCTCTGGAGGCACTGGCTCTGGGGCTCCGCTTCCTGCCTCAAGGTAAACCAGTTTCATACCGAGATACTCCGCGGCTAGGGCATAGGCGGCTGCCTCTTCAGGCTTCTCCCTTCTTATCAAATCTGCCTGGCCAACCCTGCCCACCGTCATCCCTGGCTCAACTATTATGTATCCCATGGGAATGGGCTCAATACCCAATTTTTTTACTATGGGAGCACCTAGAACCTGCTGCCTTACTAGATATTCAGGGCTTCTTGAGTTTAGAAGGCTCATAAAGTATATGGCATCTGCATACTTGGATATCACATGTGCTCCGCTGGGAAATAGAATCACGGGCAGCTCAATACGATTCTTTATTTCCAGCACGGTTTTATCCACGCTCTCTATGCTAAGGTCCGTTGAGCCTCCTATCATTATTGCATCCGTGCCTGCCAGATATGCCTCATAGGCAATCTCACCAGCCTTCTCCGGCTCCTGCTTTGCTGGGTCTATCAGGGTCATATGCATTTTTTCGCTTTTCAGCTTCTCCATTATGTACTCAATAACCTTCATCCTATCACCTATGTGAGCCCCCCAACCAGGTAGGAGAGCAGTCCAATCATCATGGCTAGCTTGGCATTCTTCTGGCCCTTGGTGGGGTCTTTAAAATGAATTAGGGCAACATATATGAAAATTGCGTCTGAGATGAGGACCGTAAGAAGGTAATACATGCTGAATCCTAGGCAAAAATAGGGCAGGGGGCTCAAGGCAACGGCAAGGAGGAAGAAAATTGAGGCCATTATACCTGCATCCCTCGGGCCAATCTTCTTGGGCAATGTAACTCGATTAATATCTCCCTCCATATCCTCTATATCCTTCACAATCTCCCTCCCAAGATTTGATGAGAAGGCCATCAGCGCAAATATTGAAATCTTGAGGATGTCGTTGAATATTGCACCACCAAACACGAAAACCAAGCCCACAAGGATGCTTATTGTAACATTTCCCACAAATCCCCTATTTTTGAGTTTTGCCTCGTAGAGGAACATGGCTCCCTCTGCTATTACTGCAATTAAAAATGCCGCTAGATTTATAAAGATAGAAAGTACAAGTGCCAGGAGGAAGAGTATGATACCAAAAATAAGTGCATTCTTTGCTTTTATTTTGCCCGAGGGGATTGGTCTCTCTGGATGGTTTATCAAATCCACCTCCCTATCATAGTAGTCGTTGAGGGCATTTCCTCCAGCAACCGCAAAGAATACAACGAGCATACCTAGAATCAGGTCCCATAGATAATTGGGCAGGGAATAGCCCTTGATGATTATGCCCACCAGAATTATGGCAATGGAAGCCATCACGCAGTTGATGGGGCGCATAAGTTTCAGGTATGCATTCACGGGGGAAAATGGTAAAAGGAGATTATAAGGGTTTCCCAATATCAGTTCAGTTTCAACCTCTCAACCTGCAACCTATCCCATGTGGGATACTCCTCAACCTCGTATGCATCCCAGGGAAGATCCTCTGCTATGTCCTCCAGGATATAGGGAGAGATCTCCACCCTCCTTCTCATATAGTTCACAGAAATTAGATTTTCAGGAATTTTGTACCTCTCGCGAATGTAATTGTATATCTCCTCCAGATCATCACCTTCAATTATCCCAAGGATCAGGGTGGCATCATCGGTTATCTCCTCGTAATCCTTCCTTATATTCTTGGCCCTCCTCATGAGCCTGTTCTTCATCTGGACCCCATCCTTGAATGCGGCTGAGCAATAATGCACAACCACATCCCAGTCCATACCAACTATTTCATAGGCTACCTCTTCACTTCCCTTGACGGCGGAGGACACGTCGTTCTTTGGTACATAGCCCCTGGCATTGAGCTCCCTGTAATTTGTCTCGGAGAATTCAAGCTCGTTGAGATTCACAAACACGCCAAGATCGTTGGCGAATTCCACAAGGGATATGAGTTCCTTCTTCATATCTGGAAGGACGGGCACTTCGATACCCGCATCCATACCGTTTTCAATTGCCCATTTTAGACGCTTCTCATATATGCTTCCGTGCATATTTGTCCATAGTTGTGGAGGAGGATGAAATCGAATCTCATCGAGCCCGGCAGAGGCCAGTTTTTCTATGTCCTCCTTGCTGCCTGAGGCTGTGTAGAGGTGAATATGGTGCTTCTGGCCAAAATTGTCTTTGAGAAGCTTGATGTAATGCACCGTGCGATCAACCCTCTTGATAGGATCGCCCCCGGTTATCCCCGTGCCCATGGCATCGATCAGCTCTGCCTCAAGAAGGATATCCTCGTCCCTGTGCACGGGCATCTCGTCTGCAAAGATAACATCCCTGTTCATCTTCTCCTTGCTAAGGGGACAATAGAAGCATCCCGCATCGCACAGACCTGTTATGAATAGGACCATCTTTGCACCCTTGGCGCATAGGTCGCAGCCCCGTACCACGGGCTTGTTTGTAGCAGCTCCCAGGGGTAAGAGAATCATCGCTGAAGGAGAGCCACGGGCCTATAAATTTTTTTCTACGGCCAAAATCATTTTATAGTTTTAAACAATAGAGTATGGAGACGAGGGGTGAAACAATGAGGAAAATGGATCTCGTTATAACCCTTTTGGTGATAGTGTTGCTGGTGAATACAGGCGTTTTAATTTTATCTGAAAGTACAATGCACAAGGACATAATTAATGGAGGCATCCATATTGAAAAGAGCTTCAATATAAATGATGGGCTCATAGCCCACTACGCATTTAACAACGGCTCGGGAAATATTCTCTATGACCATTCTCAAAACGGGTTCAATGGAGCGCTTATGAATAATCCAACATGGACCAAGGGCAGATGGAGCCGCGGACTTTACTTTGATGGAAACGGATATGTGAACATAAGCGATGTTGGTAATTACATAA
>CAYXLB010000114.1:0-3647 GCA_964465785.1 uncultured Thermoplasmata archaeon | reverse complement strand
GTTTCCGTGCTTAAAACTGGTGTGGCCGATAAGAAGAATTTGAATCTTGTGAAGAAGGCTGGAAAGGATGCAGATTTCCTGCTGGGCGTTGGAGGAGGGAGCAAAATAGATTTGGCCAAGAAGGCTTCCTTTGACCTCGAAATCCCATTCATAAGCGTGCCCACAACTGCCAGCCATGATGGCATAGCAAGTCCAAGGGCATCCATAAAGACCAATGGGACAAGCCTATCCATGGAGGCACAGGAGCCACTGGGCATAGTGGCCGATACATCCATAATCATGAATTCCCCATACAGGTACTTGGCTGCTGGTGCTGCGGATGTAATAGGAAACATAACAGCCATTAAGGATTGGGAACTGGCCCATAAGTTGAAGAATGAGAATTTCAGTTCCACGGCCTACGGCATAGCCAAGTACGCTGCCCAAGCAATAATCGAACAGGCGGACCTGCTAAAGCCCAACCTGGAAGAAAGTGCCTGGATAATTGTGAAGGCCATAATCGTTTCGGGCATGGCCATGAGCATAGCCAACTCCTCCAGGCCTGCCAGTGGAAGCGAGCATTTATTCGCACACGCCTTGGAGAAGCGTGTCCCGGGAAGGGCCTTGCATGGGGAGATGGTTGGAGTCGGAACTATTATGATGCTCTATCTTCACGGAGGAGATTGGAAATTCATTAGGGACGTGCTTCGAAAGATTGGAGCCCCCACAACTGCCCGGGAACTGGGGGTTGAGGATGAAGACATAATATGGGCTCTCATGCACGCCCACAAGATGAGGAAAAGATACACAATTTTGGGGGATAAGGGGCTTAGCAAGGATGCAGCCGAAAATCTGGCAAAAATAACCGGAGTGATTGGGAGGTGATAGTATGATTACTCTGATAGGCAAGGAGCTTGCCCAAGAGGGTTTGGAGTTCCAGTATCTGGGACCCCTGCTGGAATGTCGCACCTGCAAATTGAAAAACGTGTGTTTCAATCTGGACGAGGGAAAGTGGTACAGAATAACCAAGATAAGGGATAAGGAGCACGATTGCAAGGTGCACGATGATGGAAAGGTAGTAACAGTGGAAGTGGAAGAGATTCCCGTGCCCCTGGTAATCAGTGCCAAGAGTGTGGTTGAGGGTGAAACAATATCGTTCAAGCCCATCAACTGCAAAGAATACGGATGCGAGTACTACGAGCTTTGCCACCCACTTGGGTTAAGGGATGGGACAAAGGTAAAAATTGTGAAGGTTGAAGGGGAAGTGAACTGCCCCAAGAAGAAGGACCTCAAGAAGGTTCTGGTTACATGGTAGATATAGGAATCGTTGGCAAGCCCAATGTCGGAAAGAGCACCTTTTTCGCAGCTGCCACAATGCATACTGTGGAAATTGGCAATTACCCCTTTACAACAATTAAAGCAAATAGGGCCTTTGCCCATGTGCGAAAACCATGTCCCCATGTGGAGATAGGCGCACCCTGTAATCCCAAGAAATCCCTTTGCATAGAGGGTACAAGATTCATCCCCGTTGAGCTCATAGACGTTGCGGGCCTTGTACCTGGAGCCCATGAGGGGCGTGGCCTAGGCAATAAGTTTCTGGACGATTTGCGCCACGCGGATGCCTTGATTCATATCGTTGATGCCTCCGGCTCCACCGATGCAGAGGGAAACTCCGTACCCAAGGAAACTAGGGACCCCTACGAGGATGTGAAATTTTTAGACGAGGAGATTGCCTACTGGATTGCGAGCATAATCTCCAGGGGATGGATAAGAATAGCCCGCAGGCTTGAGGCGGAGAAGATAAAAATAGAAGTTGCCCTGGCTGAGCGGCTCTCGGGGTTGAATATCGGAGAGAAGGAGATTCACCTGGCCCTTTCTCATCTTGACCTGGACGAGAAGCCAAGCAGGTGGAGCGATGAGGATATCCTGGCCCTATCCTTTGAGATAAGGCGCATTGCCAAGCCCATGGTTATCGCAGCCAATAAGGCAGATATTGCCGATGAAGATTATTTGAAGAGATTCATAGAGAAATGCAGGGATGCGGGCTACGATGCCATACCTGTATCCGCCGATTACGAGCTGGCCCTGAGAAGGGCTGCCAAGGCTGGGCTTATCCAGTACAAGCCGGGGGATGAGGATTTCAAAATAATAAATGAGGATAAGCTTAGCAGGGCACAGCTCAGGGCCCTTGAGAGGATAAGGGAGTTCATGCATAAATTCGGTGGAACGGGGGTGCAGAGGGTCATAGAACACACGGTTTTCAACGTGCTGGATATGATTGCCGTTTACCCGGTGGAGGATGAGAACAAGTGGACCGACAAGGATGGAAATGTGCTTCCCGATGTTTATCTCTTTCCCAGGGGCTCAACTGCCATTGATCTCGCCTATAGAGTTCATACCGATTTGGGTGAGAATTTCATCCGTGCCGTGGATGGCCGAAGCAAGAGAATTCTTGGGCACGATTACGAGCTCCAGGATGGAGACGTCATAAAGATAATCGCAAAGAAGTGAAAAATTTTATAAGTAATGGTACCATTACTTAGTAATGGGGGCATTACTATGTTATTTGATCCACATCCTAAAGAAAGAAGGGAAGAATTATACGATCGAGAGAGTGAGATCAAGCTAATTAAAGAGTATGTAGAAAAATATCCCTTTAGTATTCTTTTGGGAATAAGGAGGGTAGGCAAATCCTCTATTATGAAGGTAGTTGTGAATGAAATAGGTAGTGCTATCTATATTGATGCTAGAAAACTCCATTTTGAATCGGGTGGTTGGATAACATCTGAATCTTTAATACGAAGCTTAGAGAATGGAATAAATTGTATAAATGGCAAAATCAAGAGGGTTTTGATGGATATGCTTTCAAGTGTAAGGGGAGTATCTATTATGGGTGTTGATATAAGATTTGCCAAGGACACTAAAATTAGCGAAATTTTTGACTCTTTGAATGAGTATGGAAGTATGGTCATAGCCATAGATGAGGCACAGTATTTTAGATTCTATGGGCGTAGAGGGGGGAAAGAGCTCTTATCTCTGTTTTCCTATGCCTATGATAATCTGCCAAATCTTCATTTCTTGTTTGCTGGCTCAGAAATAGGCCTTATGCATGATTTTCTTGGTATTGATGATTATAATTCTCCACTCTACGGCCGTGTTTATGGTGAGATTACAATTTCCCCTTTCAAGAGAGAGGTTGCAAAAGACTTTCTTAATAAAGGATTTGAGGAGTTAAATATTGAAATTAAGGAGGACTATATTGAAAAGGCCTTGGATTATCTGGATGGAATACCGGGATGGCTTGTTGATTTTGGTTATAATTATTATGTTACCAAGAATGTTGAGGTTAGTATGTCCAAGGTTTTTGCTAAAGCAGAAAAGTTTATTGAAGGAGAACTCAAGCAACTCGAAATGAGGAGCAACAGGTACAGGCTCATATTGAATGCAATAAGTATGGGTTTTAATCGGTGGAAGAAAATAAAAGAATTTGTGGAAAATAAAGATAGGCCCATATCCAATTCAAGATTGGCATCTCTTCTAAAAACTTTGGAGAAAATGTCGTGGATAACTCAGGAGGATGGAGTTTATAAAATTATTGATCCGGTGGTAGAAAAAGTGATTAGAGAAAGATTTTGAAGCGTAGATAAAATCTCATCCAAATAGCTTGT
>CAYXLB010000113.1:0-3750 GCA_964465785.1 uncultured Thermoplasmata archaeon | reverse complement strand
GAACCCTCAATGGGCTGTCCTCCCTTGGTTAGGGTTATGTTGAGTGTATTTGAAAGGGCGTATCTGTCCACAACCAGCTGCCAGAACTCATCACCATCTAGGGTATATAGACCGCTGGAGGTGAATTTCACAACTTCATATGCCTTGGCGTAGAAGTATCCGCCCTTTACCTCACCATCTGTTTTTATGGCATAATTGCCATAGGTGATATCCTTAAACTCGACAACTCCGCTTGAGGATGATTCAGCGGAAGAAACAAAATTTCCATCCATATTGAAAAGGGAAACGGTAATTCCAGAAAGGAAATCACTATCCCCAGTATTAACATCATTATATGTCAAAACAAATCTCATATCTCCCATTTGTGGTTCTAAGGCATTCGCTGTTCCTGCTAAAAATAGTGCACTCAATAGCAGCACCGCAATCGCTGCAATCACTTCTCCTTTTTTCCAACTTTTGGTGTTCATAGGGTTTTCCCTCCATCTTTCTTTTCGGTGAGGGGGAAAATCACTTTCTCTTTATATACTTTTCTGAAAAATCAAAAATTCAAAAGAAAAATTAAATAGCTCTTGGGAATTAAGAGGCCCGATGGATGTGCTGTTGTACATCCTCTTTGTGCTTATTGGTGTCGGATTTGGCATCCTCACCGGTGTAACTCCTGGATTTCATGTAAACAATGTTGCAGTTATGGCCATTTATTTTGCCTCAACACTTCCTATCGACCCCATATATCTTGTGAATATGATCGTTGCCACCATGATAACCCATACCTTTGTTGATTTTATACCATCCACATTCTTAGGTGCCCCTGAGGAGGATACATCGCTATCCGTATTGCCTATGCATCGTCTTCTTCTGGAGGGACAGGGTTATCGAGCCATATACATATCCTCCCTTGCCTCCCTATTGGCCGTGATCTTCTCTCTCCCCCTGCTTCCAATTTTTCAAATACTCCTCATACAGCTAAATATGGTGGAAAATTTAGATTATTACATTCCTGTGATCCTTTTTGCCATAATTCTCGGAATGCTGTATATGGAGAGCAGAAAGGGTTTGAAGAACATGCTCTATGCGATTTTTATCCTCTCCCTATCGGGGATATTTGGATACGTGGTTCTTAATTACCCCTTAAATGGGAATATTGTGCCATTTCCGGGAAATTATTCTATTTTGTTTCCTGTATTCACGGGACTCTTTGGAATACCTGTTCTAATTCTCTCTCAAAATACGGTTATACCAAAACAGAGGATAGAGAAGCCCAAAATAGGAAAAGAAAATTATGTATCATCTCTTCTGGGAACCCTCTCCGGCTCCTTGGTTGGTTTTCTACCGGGTGTTACCTCGGGAGTGGCCACGGTAATATCAAGATTATTCGTTAAGAATGAGGAAAGTGAGGATTTTCTATACGCCCTAGGGAGTGTAAATACATCAAATTACATATTCAATCTTGCAGCCCTTTACATAATTCTCAGGCCGAGAAGCGGGGCTGTAAATGCCATATCTCAGATTTACACAGTGGATAGATGGTACTCCTTGCTCTTCCCTCCCCAATCATTTCTACTCATACTACTAACGGTACTCATTGCCGCCCTTCTTGCCTTCCCTATAACTTTGAAAATCGGGAAATCCTTTGCAATGAATATTGAGAAACTTGGCAGGAAGTATGGGAACCTCTCTAAGGCTCTACTTATTCTCATATTCATATTTGTATTCATCTTTACAGGTTTCATTGGAATAATTTTCGCCATACTGGCCACATTGATTGGTCTCCTACCACCGAAGCTGGGCATAATGAGGGTTCACTTAATGGGCGTTATAATTCTTCCTGTGCTTTTCTTTTACATTTAACGATAATTTTATATCCAAAGAATAACATTACAGTGAAGGGATTAAAATGGCAGCAAAAAATGAGGATTGGTTTGATAAGTTACAGAGCGAACTAGAGAAGAAGAGGGAGGAAGTTATAAAGAACATCTCAACGGAGTGGGAGAAGAAAAAGGAACTAAACATGAACCTCATTGAGGATTTCTGGAAGATTTGGATTCAATTTAATAAGATAAACATTCATTTTAGGATGGATCCCCCATATTCAGAGTGGGGGCAGTTCATTGATTTCCCGGAGAAGTGGAGCCTTAAGGAGGACTTTGATTTCTCCGCCGTCACCGAGATAGGATTGGTTGACCTAACAAGGGATCAGAATAGGACTGGTGATTCCCTGAAGGTGTTTTACTATACCGAGGGAGAGGAAGAAAAGATAAAGATGATATTCCAGTTCTTTGAGGGGGAAGAATATCACAAATACTCGGGATTAAAGAGGATTTACAGCCAGTACGTGTTGTATGATGAAAGTGTAAAGAAGGCCAGTCTGGACAAGATAAGGGAGATTCTACTCAAGGTCATACCCAAGTGGTATGAATCCCATCTCAAGGGAGATAGGGCCATAATAATAAACTACATAAAGAAGGAGTTCAAGAAGGGAGAAACCTTCGCGGTGTAATCACTCCTCAAATTCTTTTTCTATCTGTTTTTTGAATTCTTCCCTTAGTGTTATTTCCTGCTCCCATTCTTCCAAGGAATCTAAAGCTTCCTTCAGCTCCCTGAGGCAATCTATACATATCCATTTATTTCCTATTTTCTTCATAGGCAAATTCTTGTATCCAATCCTCCCACATAGGAAGCAGACATGCATCTCTGGAATTTTGCTCTCCACATACAACTCAAGTTTCATTCCCTCGATTATATTTCTGAGTACATCGTTCTTGATTCTTCTCACCTCCTATGCCTCTCGTTAATAAGGAGGTATTTATCTCCGATTCTAACTATGGGTGATTTGGTCATCTTTGCCAGTCCCTTGAGTATCTCCACAGCCTTCCCATAATTATCCTTAGTATTCTTCATGTGTAGATAGTGCATTATATCCAAGGGCGTGAGACGGGCAACATTCGTGTAGGCTCCAATATGATTTTCCCATCTTATCTTCAATTTTTTTGCAGACTCCACATCCCCCTCAATAGAATCTGGATAGAGAATCTCCACATCCAAATTTGATGGAATCTTACCAGCCTGGGTGAATCCAAAGTACTTGGCAGCTATCTCCTTCAAATCCCTCTCCCTCATAATGGCACCTCAGAATATATCTGCCTCTGCCAGCACATTTATTCCATCCTCTCCAATTTCGTAAATTTTAACCTCCCTGGAATGGGCAGTTCTCCTCATCTTTAATATTTTTAGGGTCAATTTCAGCCTGTTATTCTCCTCCAGAAAAGAGAGCAGTATGACACCATCAACCACATACTCCACTATCCCTTCCCTGCTAACCTCAGGATTTTTTGGATCAACCTCGGCTGTAAAAACTGCAGTTGCACCACTTTCCTTTATGCTCTTACTGAGCTTGAACACAATTTTCCTCTTATCTTCAATACTATCGTAGAGCATGGTTATGAGGCTTATGGAATCTATGGCTATTCTCGTTGCCTTGAACTCCTTTATTAGCTCTGGGATATCTCCCTCCAACCTTTCCACGCTGCTCTTTGCATCCTCAGGGTCAAGCTTCAAAAGCAGAAGGGAATCGTTGAGATATTTTGAAAAATCCCAGCCAAATGCCTTGGCACTTTCCATGAGGCTCTCTTCATCTTCCTCCAGGCTCATAAATATGCATTTTTCCCCATTAATCAAGCCCTCCCATATGAATTGCATGGCGATTGTACTTTTCCCCGTTCCAAAGGAGCAGATAACTGCTATACTGTGCCC
>CAYXLB010000112.1:0-3785 GCA_964465785.1 uncultured Thermoplasmata archaeon | reverse complement strand
CCCAATCGTGCCAGTAATTACCAAGGCCCGCTATATTCCAGTAGTTGTCCATGCCGCTATCATAAGCCTGCATATGCGAGGGGTTGAATGAATCTGTGGAGCCGTTATTGTAGTAGAACGAGTTATTGTAAATTGTTGTATTGGAAACATCAGATTCTAAGTACAGACCATATCTACTGGAAAACTCTATCAGATTTTGTTTAACTATTGTATTATTTGACACTTGGAGATGTATGCCATCGAAATTGTGGGAGATCGTATTATTCTCTATCACATTGTTCTGGTTCATATCCGAAAATTTATAAAAACGTATTCCGTAGTACCCATAACTTATGCTATTGTTGGATATTCTAATGCGAGAAGAAGATGAGATGCTTACACCAAAATTTGTGCTTCTATCGATTTCATTGTTGTCTATCACAATATCAGAAGACCCTCTAACAGTTATTCCCCGGGGATTGTTCCACAGGGTATTATTTGAAAACACACTATGGGTTACCTGGTAAAAGGCGTATATCCCATCATTTGAAGTGTATTTAAATGTATTATTTTCCACAAGGTTATAGGATGATGTTTGCAAAGATACCCCGCTATTATGAGTATGCAGCAACTTATTCCCATTCACAATCCTGTTATGATTGGAATTGAATTTTACATATATACCCCAGCTATTGTAATCACAGGTATTGTTCTCGATGAGGTTATAGGAAGATGAATAAAGATACATTCCATACAGGCTATTGTAGGAGCAGGTGTTGTTCATAATGATTATGCTTGTGGAATAACCTATTTGGAGGCCCACACTTCCATGTGAGATTTCAAGATTTTCTATTTTCATATTTGTAACATTTCCAAGTATAACCTCCCCTGCATCTGAAGGGACGGATATGTTATGCATATCTGCGTTCTTATAATAATATATGGGCTTACCATTAACAGTATTGTTTGTGGATATGTCCTGGGTGGTAAATACATCCTCTCCCCCCTCCAGGACTATGGAATTATTTGTAAAGGTGTTATTGTACATCTTTGCGGATGAGTAATAAACGTGAATGCCATAATACTGATTATCATATATCCCATTGTCCTCGATCAATACACCTGAGGAGTGATAAAGTGTTATACCCCTCGAATTGCTGGAAAGATTGTTACCCTCAACAATTCCATTTTTGACTGAATTAATCTGCACACCAGCACCATAAAAATAGGGTGCACGGACGAAGGATGCATTGTACAGATGACAGTTTCTCACAATGAAATGCACCGTTGTGTTTCCAATGTAAATTGCTCCTCCTGCGCCCTGCGCATCTATATCATATCCCTCAATTATGTAGGGATTGCTGCTCGTTCCATCTCCATTCCATCCCTCAGCTGTAGCCTGGGTTGCAAATTCTGCATCATTGTTTATTCTAATTATTCCATGCTGTGTATATCTCGAATCTTTCCAATCCATACCCTGAGAAGGGATAGATGTGATAATCAATGTGCCTACAAAAATAAGCACGATAAATACCAATATTTTTTTCATTTTGCCCTCTCCCTTGAATTATCATAAAGATGGGAAATATAAAAATGTTTCCTTTTAGGAGGGTTTACACATTTCTGTATCATAAATTTGAAATAAGTTAAGGGTATGCGTGGCTATGGATTTGATACTGACATCTCAGGATGACCTAGCTTCATTGAATATCAGAGAGAAACTTCTTGCCCTAGATGGATGGAAGAAGATTGGCGTGTTCCATAATTTTCCAGTTTACAGGAATGATAGGTATTACCTGGTGCATATCAAGATTCAGAAGATTTACGCGGAGAATATAGACAGGGAGATAAGGGAAAGACTGGGCATAAAATTCGATAACATAATAGTGGCTTCCAAGCACAGAAGTGCTGCAGAGATAAGAAGCTTGACAGTACATCCCATAGGCAACTGGGGTGAAGCAAAGTTTGGAGGAAAAGAGCATACCGTTGTGCTTTCAAATCCCCACCTTATGACCCAGGCATTGAGAATTTTGAAGGAGAAAAACAATTTGCAAGAATACACAGTATCCTTTGAAGCTACACACCATGGCCCATATTTAGAGACTCCCACATTCTTCATAGAGATAGGAAGCAATGAGGAGGAGTGGAGAGATGATAGGGCCGGAGAGGTCATAGCAAAAACCATATTGAGTTTAGAAGAGCGCAGATACATGCCAGCCCTGGGCATTGGAGGAGGACACTATATGCCCAGGATCACAGATGTGGCTCTCGCATACAAAATCTCCTTCGGGCACATGATCCCATCCTATGCGGTGGATTATATAGATGAGAAGGTTGTGAAGATGGCTTGCCAGAAGAGCGATAACTGCAGCCATGCATATATACACAGGAAGGGACTGAAGAGCGAGCCAAAGAAAAAGGTTCTAAACATCTTGAAAAATTTGGGCATAGAAATTGTAAGCTCAAAAGATTTGGAAAAATTATGAGAGGTATTTCTTGTACCAATCCTTTTCAGCGTATTTCTGCAGAGTTGCATCCTTCTTGGCAAACTCCTTGAGGGATGGGTCGAATTTGAGAGACATCATAAGGAAGTTCTTGGCGCCCATCTCATTCTCCTTGAATGCCATCAGCTTGGATTTCAAAAACAGAGCCTTGGCGTCCTTCATATTCTTTTTCAATATCTCATTTAGGAATTTTTCAACATCCGCAACCCTGTTGGAGGCGAGAAGAGAATCTATCATTTTGCTTCCATGCTCTATGTCCATATTCTCAATTACAAACTTGGCTAGCTCGTAGCTCACTTCTCCCCCAATTATCTTTTCAAAGTCCTCCTCGGTGAGCTCTGCAATGAGCTTCTTTGCCTCATCCAGATTTCCTTCATTGAAGGCTTCTAAGAACTCCTGATACTTGGGCACTTCTTCAGCCTGGGCCTCTTCCACCGTTTCCTCAATTCCAAGGTCTCCAAATAGCTCCTCCACGGCTATGGGCTTAATTTCCTCCTCTTCCTTTTCCTCGGCGGTGAGCTCTTCATAGAGCATCTGCACAGTGGGGTCATCGGGATAATCCTCCTTCAGCTGCTCAACTATTCTCCCGGCCTCTACAAAATCGTTCCTATCCATTAGGATGCGAACCTTTGTGAGCAATAAATCCTTATTTCCAGGATCTATATCGAGTCCCATCTCAAGATACTTCTCATCCTTGGTTAGGGAGTATAACTGATTGTAGATTCTGAGGAGCTCCACATCGTTTTTCTTCTTCTTTAAGATATCTGCATATTTCTCCAGTATCTCCACATTATTCGGCTGAATCTTCAGAACCTTGATAATCACATTCTCATTATCGGGATCTATCTTGAGAGCAGTTTGATAGGCCTGCAATGCCTCATCCAGCTGTCCCTGCATACGGAACGCATCTCCAAGCAGTGTTTGAGCTTCCACATTCTTGGGTTCTAGCTTAACAGCTTCCTTAAGACAAGCTATGGCATAGGGTATCTGCACGTTTCTCTCCAAGAGATTTCTTCCTATTGCCAGCCAGGCCCTTACGTTGGTTGGGTCTAGGATCTTCGCCTTCTCAAGGGTCTTAATGGCATAATCATACTCCTTCAAAAGAAGCATATTCTCTCCAGCCTCTGTTAGTATCTGAGATATCTTTGCTTTCTCCTCCGGGGGCAGGGCATTTATCTTATCAAAATCTTCAGTTACCCATCTATTTAATCTCCTAAACAAAATGAGGGCCTTATCCTCGTCCCCCCTCTTCATAGCAGCCTTAGCATCTTCCAACGCCTTCTCGTAATCCCTAACTATGCC
>CAYXLB010000111.1:0-3804 GCA_964465785.1 uncultured Thermoplasmata archaeon | reverse complement strand
GGGATTCCCCTGAGGGACATCTCCCCTTAAGAGCGGAATGGGGGTTTTGTATTTATACTTTTTTAAAGTCTCCTAACCAAAATGAGGAGGAGAACAAGCAATACCAACGCCACAAGCTCACCCAGGTAGAGGTATCCGAGGTATATGGGAAGGGCAACTATCCCAACAACTGCACCGATGAGGAGCAGAAGTAGTATGAAATCGCTCCACTTCAGATCGGGTATGCCTATATCCTCACCCTTGTAATGGAAATAGTAGAGCATGGCAACGGAGGCGGAAATCACTGGAAGGAAGATGGAAAGGGGAAGGAGAGATAGGGAACGAAGTCCATTATAATAGAGGGCCAGGAAAATAATGAATATGCCCAGGGCCCAGGGAATTATGCACATGGATAGTATCTTTGAGGTTACAAAATCCCTCTTCATAACTGGCAAGCTCCTCAGGAAATCCAGGCTCATGGTCTCTATCTTCAGTATGGCATCCGTACCCGTGGCGGCAAATATCCCGAGCATGAAAAGGGTCACGAGCACCTGGCTCTCTGGAAACCTTCCCCTGCTAAGGGCAAAGAATACCTGGGGAAAAACGATGTATATTGGCACGAGAAATCCAGCAAGGAGGGCAGTTTTTCTTAGAAGAATCTTGAAATCCTTGACAAATAGGGCCTTAATGGGAGTGGAGGTCATGCCCCTGAACTGGGAGGGCTCAACCCTTTCTGATACTATCCTGGGCTCCATTATCCTGCCCCATATTCTCCTCAGGAGAATGTAATAGGCTAGAGAGGATATGGCCACATATCCAAGAAGGAGAAAGGAGGAGTAGAGGGGCTCAAATATGGTTCCCGCAGAGAAGGGATAGACGATGGAGTACCTTCCTATGAACTCTCCCCACTCTCCAGCATTCTCCCTTATGTAATCCTGAAGATAGATTATGGCGTAGAAGAATCCTATGAAGAGGAAAAGAAACACGGCACGCAATATACTGGCTAGGGTTTCCCTCTTCCCAGCCCTGTGACGAATTTTCAAGCCGAAGAAATTGAGAATGGTTAATCCTATCACATGCCCTAAGAACATTCCAACAATGAACCAAAGCAAAGAAAGCGTACCCTCTATGGGATACTTTAACATCACAACTATGGCGGTAGGCAAAACTATGATGAAGGAGGGTAGTATTTCTGCAATGAGATAGAGGCTTAGGTATCTTGAGCCTATTTTAATGGGTAGCATCTTCAGGGGCTCGAAGATTCCCATGTAAACAACGTTGGAGCCCTGGATGGAGGTTATGTATATCGAGAAGACAAACGGAAGTATGCTGAGAAAAACTATCATGGAGGATATCACCTCCTTGTTGTATGTGAAACCTATACCCATGGCACTGAATAGGCCTAGAAATAGGTAGCTAAAGGCCTGATAACCAAGTCCCCTCTTCATGCTCAGGGCATTTTTAAGGGCATCCTTGTATCTCTTCTCGTTTTTAGTTATTAGCGGATTCCTCTGAAGAATGCGATAATGAACCTCCCTGTAGATCAGGTATATGAGATTCATCCCACCACCTAGAGAACCTCCCTCAAGGCCTGAATCACAGATAGCATCTCCTCCTTACTCTCCGTAAGCTTCAAAAATATGTCCTCCAGATTCTCCTCCTGTGCCTTTTCCCTGAGCTCGTCCATTGTACCCTCTGCAATTATCTTTCCCTGATAAATGAGCCCTATCCTGTCGCATATCATTTCAGCCAGTGGAAGAACATGGGTGGAGAAAACGATGCTCTTTCCATCCTCCTTGAAACCCATGAGCAGCTCCCTCAATATCCTAGCACTCTTTGGATCCAGGCCGTTCATGGATTCGTCAAGGATTATGGCCTTGGGATCGTGAAGAAAGGCGGAGATGAGGGATACCTTCTGCTTAGTTCCGAAGCTCAGGGTGCCTATGAATTGATCCATGTACTCCTCCAGTCCAAAGGCCTCCACAAAGGTGTTTACCCTCCGTTCCAATATTTTCGGCTCTATCCTCCTTATGCTCCCTATAAGGGAGAATAGCTCCTTGGGAGTGAGACTCTCATAGAGTACTGGAGTCTCAGGAACGTATCCAACTATTTTCTTCACCTCAAGGGAATTACTGGCAACATCTATGCCCTCCACCAAGACCTTTCCCTGGGTAGGTGCGAGGATTCCAGCAAGGATTTTTAAGGTTGTGCTCTTGCCACTTCCGTTGGGCCCAAGGAGACCGTATATCTCTCCATTTTTGACCTGGAAGCTTATACCTTCAATTACCCTCTTCTTGAAATAGCTCTTAACCAGGTTCTCAACTACTATCAAGAGCCCCACCCCCGATGGTTAATAGTACGAAGGCGAGCATGTCTGTAAGCTCCTTAATTCTAGTCTCTGGCGATGCGCCCATATGTCCGCTCTTTGTTTCAACACGGAGATAAACGGGGGCACCCATATCCTTCATTTTGGCAAAGAACTTGAGAGCATGGGCTGGATGAACCCTGTCATCGTGGAGGCCAGTGTATATCATGGTGGGGGGATAATCCTTTGGCTCTATATTGTGATAGGGAGAATACTGCAATAGGAACTTCCTGTCTTCAGGATCATCTGGATTTCCGTACTCGGGAATCCATACCCTTCCTATGTACAGTTTGTGGAACCTCATCATATCAATGACTGGGTATCCGATTATGGCGGCATCCATAACATCTGGCCTTTGAACCATTGTGGCTGAAATCAGCAGGCCTCCATTGCTTCTCCCCCAGGCTGCAATCCTATAGCCCTCGTTCTTCAATTTCTCCAGAACAGCTATGTAATCGTCAAACACGTTCTGCTTATTCTCACGCATTCCAGCACGGTGCCATTCCTCTCCGTACTCACTACCACCGCGGAGATTTGCCATCACAAAGGTTCCACCCCTCTTGAGAAAGGGGATAACTTGGGGGAAGAACTTGGGAGATAGGGAAACGTTGAAGCCTCCGTATCCAAAAACCCAGGCAAGTTTTTTTGCCCCCTCTCCCTCCACCAGGAAATAATGAACCTTGGTACCATCCTTGGATTCTGCAAAATCCTCGCTTATCTTGAATCTTCCATCAATCCTCGTCTCATCCAGAATTTTTAAGGATTCCTCATACATGTATAGCCTGGAGGGTATGGTGAAGCTCTCATACTTCAAGAGTACCTTTTCCCTATGATCCAAGGGATAAACCTTCCCTGGGGGATCGAATTTTACCTCTTCCTGGAAATTTCCATCCAGGGTAAATATCCTCATAAGGGATGATGCATCAACCAGGTATCCTGCAAGTATCTTGTCCTTGAGAATTACGGCCCATTCAAGGGGATAATCTCCCTCAGGCACTATTTCCTCACCCTCTTCATTTTTTATGGCCATTATCTTCCCGTAGCCAGAGCCTTCTCGGGTAAGAACGTAGAGCTTTCCACCAACAAAATCCACGGGCTCCGCTGGAGCTTTGGATTCGTATAACTTCTTCCAACCTTCGGGTTCGTGTATCGGCCCAACGTATATCTCCGATCTATTCCAGCCAAAGGACTTGGTCAGGAGGGCATATTTTCCATCGCTGCTCTTCTTCAAGAACAGAAAATAATTGGAATCGAGCCCCTCTCCAAAAACCATCCTCTCCCCCGAGGAATCCTTCAGGAACAATCTTTGAGCGGGGGGATTCATACCATCCGGCGTCTTGGTTTTTCTGTAGAAGCGGGAAAAATAATAACCATTCTCCAGGAAAACGATATTTAGCAGGGAGGGACTATGCTCTTCCACAATTTCCCCCTTTTCAAGATCCACAATTCTCGTTATTCCC
>CAYXLB010000110.1:0-3814 GCA_964465785.1 uncultured Thermoplasmata archaeon | reverse complement strand
TTATTGATCCACTGTATCCAGTTGCACCGAGTGTTATAGTATCTCCATGGTTAATATCATGACCTGAAGAACCATGTATTATTATGATGTCTCCATTTGACAAATCTCCGCTGCCATCTGCATCTATATAAGTCCAGTAGTAATTTGCTGTGTTGTCATTGTATTTCACTTCGTTATTATTTATATGCATCACTACATCGTTTGGATTCAATCCAGTTGTAGGTTGGGAAAGTAACAATGTAAATCTAGCTTCCGTTGGCAATGTTGATGCTTGAGAATCATATTGCAAAGTTCCCTGAAGCGTAGGTGCACCTCCGCCCATGTACCCAGATACCAATAGCCAGACTGTCGCTGCCAACACTACTGTTATAGCGACCATCAAGATGGTAGCTATAACCGGGCTCACGCCCTCCTCTTTCTTATATATCTTTTTCATATTCTCGTCCTCCTGGGTATTTTACCCAATTTCAATTAAAACTTACCCTATATTTAAAGATTTTGGAACAAGTCTCGATGAGTTTTTGATTTTTCGGCACATGCATGCCATGACAAAGCATGTTTTTTATTTTGAGAAATCATAAAAATAAAGGGCCAAAATGCAAAAATGTTTAAATTCTCCATACGGATAACCTCTCTATGTACATTATTGTCATCGGCGGTGGGAGAATAGGTGAATACCTGGTAAGCATGCTGGTGGAAGAGGGACACAATATAGCACTCATAGAGAAGGATGAGGAGAAGGCCAGGCACATGGCCGAGAATTACGATATTCTTGTTATAAAGGGGGATGGGAGCGAGGCCGCCTATCTGGAGGATGCGGGCATAACCAAGGCCGATGTTCTGGTTGCCTGCACCGGCAATGATCAGGTGAATTTTGTTGCCTGCCAACTGGCCAAGAATACCTACAATGTCGCCAAGGTCATTGCAAGAACAACGAATCCGAGCAATAAAATCCTATATGAAAGCTTGGGGGTAGATGTGGTCATAAGCACAACGGAGGTGGCTGCCAAGGCTATGTACGCTGGAATAAAGGGGTTCACCTCCGTGCTGACATTCTCGGGGGATGTTGAGATGCTCCATGTCCGCGTGGATAAGAATTCTCCCATCGTGAATAGGAAACTCAACGAGATACATATGCCCTGGGGAAGCATAATCGCAACTATCCTGCGCAACGGGCAGATTATAGTACCCCGGGGAGAGGAAGTGATTCTTGAGGGTGATGAGCTCGCCATAGTGGCGAAGAAGGGTGTGGAGAAGAAGGTGAGGGACCTGGTATTGGGGTAGAAAAATGAACAGGATATGGTATTTCTCCCTGAAACTTCTTACGTACATATCCGTTTTTATGCTTTTCAACGCCGTATATGCCCTCATCGTGGATAGGAGCGTTGTTCTCACATTATCCTTCGTGTTTCCCGCCGTTTGGGTTCTCTTCATATGGGTTCCCTTTATGAACGAGCCCCCACCGGAGAATCTTACCCTGAGGGAATCGTTCAAGATTGCGGCTGTTGGATGGCTGTTAATGTCCATAGTGGGTGCCATGCCCTTCATAATTTCTGGGTATTTGAATCCCCTGGATGCTTGGTTCGAGAGTATGTCAGGCTTCACAGCCACGGGATTGACCATGTTTCCCAATGTGGAGGGGCTTCCAAGGAGCCTACTCCTATGGCGTTCACTTACAGAGTGGATAGGCGGAGTTGGAGTCATCGTTCTGTTCCTCTCGGTGATGTATAGAACGAGCCGCGTGGTTCAAAGCCTTTATTTCGCAGAGGGAAGGAGCGATAAAACTGAGCCCACTGTCATAGGCACCGTGAGGAAGATATGGGGCATATACGTTTTTTACACCTTCCTCTTCGCCTTCATATTCTACCTCCTAGGAGTTCCCCTATTTGATGCCGTCAATATCTCCATGACCGCCCTGGCAACTGGTGGTTTTGCAGTTACAAACAACAGTATAGCAGCCTATTCCCCCTATGTGGCCATAGCAATGATATTTGCCATGGCTGCCGGTGGAATCTCCTTTGTATCCCACATAAACCTATTCAAGGGCAGGGTTAAGGAATTCATATCCATGGAAGTAAAGGCAATGGTAATAATAGTTTTAATCTTCTCAATCATCCTGATGCTTCATGCAAGGTACCTGGGCACCATGTGGGATACGGCCGCACTCCAATCTTTCTTCCACATAACCTCAGCCTTGACAGGCACAGGATTCAGCGTATCCACACTCTCCACATTGCCAGATTTTGACAAGAGCTTTCTCATACTATCCATGATATTTGGAGGTGCATACGGTTCAACTTCATCCGCCCTGAAATTGATCAGGGTCATAGTCCTATTCTACGGGATTTTCTGGTACATAAGGATAAGACTCGCGCCGAGAAGCGCAATAATCCCCTTCAAAATTGGAAGAAGGGTATTCGATTCCTCAGAGGTTAGGGACGTTTCCATATACACAACAACCTATCTCATCCTCCTCTTCCTAGGAGCCATGATTTTCATGGCATATGGCCACACCCTTGTGGATTCTCTCTTTGAAGTTGCATCCGCCGAGGGTAATGTGGGGTTGAGCGTCGGAATAACCTCCCCATTTATGCCCTGGGTGCAAAAAATCACACTCATCCTAGAGATGTGGTTTGGCAGACTAGAAGTATTCCCAATTTTGATACTTCTTGCAGATACATTCAGGAAATGATATCCCCCGACATTAACAGCACCTATCATATTTCAAGGTGCCTGACCCTGCCGGGGGATTATTGGGCATCTTCTGGCCCAAGCATCATTGTGCGATGACCCATCGCTCTCCGCCGGGGGCCCAGATGCCCATCCTCATTATCCCTGCTGGAAAATAAAACTTTCGCTAATCAACAAGCTTGAATCTTGGCTCATCGATCCAGGTGCTCTTGCATTTGGGACACTTTTTTGGTATTTTTATCTCTGCCTTGAATTCATAACCGCATTTTCTGCATCTGGCAGGCATAACAAGCAATTTTCCGTATTTGGGAGATTGGGCTATATGTTTCAGATCTTCAAGAACAACCTTAAGGGGAATATCAAGAATTCTCGCTATCTCAGAGGGGGTAAAATCATTTTCCCTAAGCAATTGGGCTATTCTTCCCCTTCTGGTTTCCATACAAACCCATGGGAAAAGCGTTTTATATACTTATCCTATTGAATACTATGGCTGGCAGGATATCACAGAAACTGCAGAGGGAGCAGGCAAAATGGCTCAGGGAATGGCAGAGATATCTGGTAAGGAGGCATATGGGAGATGCAAAGAGCGCACTAGAGGTAGGATGTGGGTGCGGATATGTGATGGAGAATCTAAAGGATATCCTGCAAATAACTGGGGTGGATTCCTCAGAAAAGGAGGTGAAATGCGCAAGATCCAGAGGATTCAAGGTTGTAGAAGCAAAGGGGGAGAATCTACCATTCCGCGATGAATCCTTCGATCTTGTCTACGGCAACTATCTCCTTCTTTGGATTGATGAGCCGATGAATGTAATAGGGGAGATGTTCAGAGTCGCCAAAAGATACGTTGCATTCTTTGCCGAGCCCTACTGGAGGGGTGCAATCTATGACCCTCCATGGATTGAGGAGATTGTGAGAGGAGGGAGGGAAATAATAAAAAAGATGGGTGGAGATCCAGATTTTGGGGTAAATTTGGGGAGATTGTTAAAAAAATTTGCCTCAGATTTTCTTATAGGCACTATTCCCCTATACACTTCCCATTTATCCATGAAGAGAATGGTAGAGTTTGAAATGGAATTTTTAAGGGAGAATGGATATCCAATACGGGGCGGGGAGATTAACATAT
>CAYXLB010000109.1:0-3898 GCA_964465785.1 uncultured Thermoplasmata archaeon | reverse complement strand
AAATCTTGCAAAGGAAGTTTAATATAGAATGGTGAGCATATCAACTTGGCGATTTAAATGAAATGGGTTACCCGTGAGCATGTGCATGTGGACAGGGTTGCCTGTCCATGGCTGATAAAGAGATTTATAGACCCTCAGGCAGAGTTCATTTTTGTACCCCGCGATACAGATCCTTCCACCATAACTGAGGGAATTCCCTTCGATTTTAAGGGTGTTGAGCTTGGGCATCATAATGGGAAATGCTCCTTTGATGCCTTTGTGGAAAAATACAATATAACTGATCCTGCAGTGCTGAAAATAGCGGAGATAGTGAGAGGCGCGGATGTCCATATGGAAAATCCTCCACCCTTATCCATAGCCCTGGATATCCTGGCCAGAGGCTACAGGATGATATGCAAGGATGATTATGAAACCCTAGAAAAGGAATTCTACCTATACGATGCCATGTATGCGTATTTCAAGAGGGAAATAGAGGGTGGAAACTAATACCTATGCACAATTTTTATGCAATATTCTCCATGTCCTCCTATGAAGTTCATCATTGACATGGATGGCGTGCTTTATCGAGGTAATAGGAAAATTGAAGGGGCTGAGAGGCTCATAAATTTCCTGAAGAAGAGGGATATTCCATTCCTTCTAGCCACAAATAATTCTACAAAAACCAGAGATATGTATGTAGAGAAACTGAGAAATATGGGGATGGAGGTTGAAAGGGATAACATAATAACCTCCGCCTATGTTACATCTGAAACCTTGAAAAAGGAAAGGAGCCACGCCTCTGCCTTAATAATTGGAGAGATAGGAATATTTGAGGAAATAAGAAGAATAGGGTGGAAGGTCTTGGATTTTAGAGAATGGAACGAGGCAGAGTATGTCATCGTGGGTATGGATACCACACTGACCTATGAGAAATTGAAGGCTGGATGTTTGGCGATAAATAAGGGAGCGAAATTCGTAGCCACCAACGATGATAAGAACTTTCCCTCTGAGGAAGGGCTTATTCCTGGGGCTGGAAGTATGGTTGCTGCCTTGGAAGCTGCCACGGGTAAAAAAGCAAGGGTTATGGGAAAGCCCAACGAGCCTTATATTCATATAATACGTGATATCCTTGGAGAAGGAGACTATTGGGTTGTGGGAGATAGATTGGAGACAGATATGGTAATGGCAGACAAACTCCAAGCAAAAAAGGTTCTTGTCTTAAGTGGAGTGATGCAGAGTCCATCTAGCAGTGTGGATTACAACATTGCCAATGCTGGAGAGCTTGTAGATATTTTAAAAAATTTAGATTAATTATTCCACATAAACCCGGAGTGTGCCAATGCCCTCAATCCATGCATCTATCACATCACCATGCTCAATTTTTCCCACACCCTCTGGAGTTCCCGTTGCTATTATATCTCCAGGCTCCAGCGTCATTATTGAGGATATGTAAGAAATTATCTCGGGTATTTTGAAAATCATATCCGATGTGTTTCCCCTCTGCCTCACCTTTCCATTTATCTTCAATCCTATCTCCAAATTATGGGGCTCTATTTCTCCAGCAGCAGCGACCCTTGGACCTATGGGAGCAAATGTATCAAAACCCTTGGCAAGGCTCCAAGGCAATCCTTTTCTCTTGGCTTCGTCCTGCAGATCTCGGGCAGTTATATCTAGGAGAATTGTGTAGCCCAAGACATAATCCATGGCATCCTCGACGCCCACATTCTTAGCCCTTTTCCCAATAACCACTGCCAGTTCAACCTCGTGATGCACATTTTTGCTTTTCTCAGGTAGGATAATTTTCTCCTCGGGACCTATTAAGGAAGAAGGAGGTTTAAGAAAAATTATGGGCTCCCTTGGCACCTCACTCCTCATCTCCTCAGCATGCTTCGCGTAATTCCTACCTAAGCATACAATTTTAGTGGGAGATATCTTGAGCATTCTGTCATAAAAGGGCAATTCTATCATAGGATGAGAAAGAGGGAGAAGGATAAATCATTTTCGGGAGAGTTGAAGGAGAATTCCTGCCACGATGATAATCAGTCCAATTACAGAGCTTATCATGACCTGCTCAGGGAGGAAAAGGGAGATGTAGAGAAGAGAGATGAAGGGAGTTAGATATAGAGATGTTGAAACTATATGGGTCTCTAAGTTCTCCAAGGCCCTGAACCACCAAACATAGGTCAACCCGTTGATTAGGATTCCATTAAGAAGAAGGTATGCAAGGGTTGTAGGATTGGGGATGATGAAATTGGATAGAAGGAGCATGGTGATGAATGAGAATATGGTTGCCACAAGAAAATATACAAAGGCTGCCACGATCCTATCGTACTTAGCCCTCTTGCCCAGTATTGAAAAAAGGGCAAAAATAAAGGCTCCGGTTAAGGCCAATGAATCCCCCAGAATATTTGTGAATTGCAGTTCCATCAAATCACCCCTGGTGAATATTATAACTATTCCAAAAAAGCTAAGAGATATGGCAATTATCTTTCTCCCCGTAACCTTCTCCTTCAATATAACGAATGCGAGAAGAAGAACGAGAATTGGCCAGGTATAGGCCAGTATGAACCCCTCTTGGGCAGTTGTTAGGGAGAAGGCACCGTAGAGAAAAATGTAATAGAGATAGGCACCAAGGAATCCGAGAAATGCCATATGTGTATAGTCCCTTCTACCGTAGTTTTTAGGGCGATTTTTATGGATAATTAAAACAATGGAAAGGGTGAGAAGTGAGATGAGAGATGTGTAAAAAAGCATCTGGAACACATCCATCTCCACAAGTATATTTTTTGATACCACAGGAATTGCAGCCCAGAGAAGGATGCAGAGAGATAGATAAATGTATCCCATCCCCTTTTTCACCATAATGCACAAAATTTTTTAAAGCATAATAAATTTTTGCATCACAAAAAAATTAATATAAATTGATGTGCATTTAGATTTGTGACTACTCTTATTCTCTGTGTTGACAGGGATGATGACCTTGGACGTAAGGCGGGTATAAAGGGACCCATAATTGGGAGAGAGGAGAATTTAAAGGCAGCCATAGCTCTGGGCCTGGCGGATCCTGAAGATTCCGACACCAATGCCATATTTGCAGCTGTTTCCCTCTATGATAAGTTGAAAGGAGGGGGGAAGGATGTTGAGGTAGCCACTCTAACTGGGCATGAGGAAGTGGGTATGAAAAGCGATGAGATAATAGCCAAGCAACTGGATAAAGTTTTAAAAAAGGTAAAGCCTGAGGGGGTGATATTTGTAAGTGATGGAAGTGAAGATGAGTATATTCTCCCCCTCATAACCTCCAGGGTTCCGATAACTCATATGAGAAAGGTCATCGTTAAGCAATCAAAGAATATAGAGAGCACATACTACATAATAATGAGGGCCCTGAAGGACAAGAAACTTGCCAAGAGAATACTTGTCCCCATAGCCCTGATATTTCTTGCATATGCCATATCTGCCATCTTTATAGCCCTCATAAGAGTTGCATATCCCGGATGGAATGTGATGGATCCAGGAACCCTCGTATTAACAATCACCACTCTAACCTTAGGACTCTATTTCCTAGATAGGGTATACGGCCTGAGAAAGAGATTGAGGATCTTCGTGAGGAATATCAAAACCTCTATGGCAGAGGCAAAAGTAACAATAGCATCCGACACTCTTGCACTTTTGATTGGCCTTGTTGGATTGGATATGGCGTATAATAATGCACTATCTGGTGGGGATATAATCACCCAGACGATTATATTTCTCCATACCTTTGTCCTATGGTTCGTGTTTGCAGTCCTCGTTAGGGAGGGGGGCAAGACCTTCGATATATGGATACATAAGGGCTCATATACCAAGAGTTTCTGGATTGCCCTGCTCTCCACAATCTCTACAGGCATAATAATCTATGCAGCCCTGGACTATCTCTTAG
>CAYXLB010000108.1:0-3949 GCA_964465785.1 uncultured Thermoplasmata archaeon | reverse complement strand
CCAGCCTCTTCTTCACGAATTCCACGATTTTCTGTGGCTGCGATGTGATGTTCACGGGCATTGCCCTTTTCGCCTTAATAATAACCACCGCTCCCTCCTCGTATTCCTTCACCACTATTTCCACATTCTCACCCTAGGAACTCAGGGATGGCGCCTTCGTTATTTTCAAGCGCCTGGAAGAATCGTCGATTTCATACGCTCCAATTTCCCTGGATATGTCCTTCAGCTTTTCATAAATCAAATCCAGATCCTTCACGGGATAGTATATCTTCTTCTCCACCATATTGTGTGCCTCCTTATAGGACAAGGGATCCGTGGCAAATTACATACTGCCCAGATCTCTTAATATCCCCCTTTATACAAGGGATGCCTTGTATAAAAATCTTCCTGCTGTAATTTGTAAAATAAAAAATCATATCGCTGTTAAGGTTCTTTTATCCCCACGCTGCATAATAAAAATAATCCCATCTATGATGAGCACTACACCTAGAAAAATTCCCACAAAAAAATAAGATACATAGGGCCATCCTATCACGAGAATTACAACTGCAATAATTGCAAATATTCCTGTGAGAATAGCAATTCCTGAGCCCATCTGTGATTTTATGATCCTTGATAAAACAAAATTTGATACCGCAGTAAAAAGAAAGAATATGATAGCTATCGCTGTGAATATTTCCAGCCCAAGAAATGGCGATATAATATCAATAAAACCTAACATGATTAAAACGAGAGATTCAAGCAATCCAAGTTTGTACTTACCCTGGGTTGTAAAGTAAACAAAACCGTGAATAAACCCGAAAATTATGAAAATGATTCCAATTAAGTAAATCATCAAATAGGAAAAAATAATAGGATTGAGAATGGCCAAAATCCCTATGAGTACCATAATCGTACCGGCAAGGGTATGAGGGTTGATCTTCTCATTAATTCGATAATCTAGCTTAGATGTCATTTTGATTTCATCTCCCTGTACTTCACCATTCTCTCCACTTCATCGGTTATTATCATCTCATAGAGACCTTCAAACAGCCTCAAATCGTTTGGCGAGTTTGGAGTCCAGATGCCAATCCTTACCCCAAAGAAACGATAAAATCTTATAAGACCCCGTGTGCTAAGCTTCCCTAAATTGGATATCCTGTGAGGCACGTTCAAATAATACGCCTTAAGGGAATATATTTCCCGAGGAATGGAGGATATCTTGGTTATATCGGAGACAAGGATTCCAATCCGGGCATCCTCACTGAGCTTTCTCAATCTCTTCAAGGCCTTTAAGTTGAATGCAGAAAACAGAGTACGATCAAGAGCATCATGTTCCATAGCTATTCTCAATGCAGCTTCCACTGCGTTGATATCTTTTATTTCCACATCAATTATTGCATCATTAGGAAGGGCATCATAAACCTCGCTCAGTAACGGGAGTTTTTCACCCTCAATATCGTAGTTCAGGATTTCATGGTAGGTGGATTTTTTCACAGAAATGTCCACGCCAGCAGTTTTTCTGAGATTTCCATCATGAGAGACGATAACTTGGGAGTCCTTAGTTAACCATACATCCAATTCAACACCATCTGCCCCGTATTCAATTGCTTTTTTAAATGCCAGTATCGTATTGGGGGGATACTTTGAAGAATAACCCATGTGTCCCAATACCAGCATCCATTTCACCAAAAAAATAAAAAAATTAGAGAGATTTGTGGCATAGCCACCAGTCATAGCACTTTATTTCGCCCTTCTTTTGTGCCTCCTCTCTCTTCTTTATGTCCTCCGTTGTGGAAGCAGGTGGAACTATCACCCTATCTTTGATGAGTTCATTGTTTGGCCACTTGTGGGGCAGGGCAACACCATGCTTATCACTGGTCTGAAGGGCCTTTAAGGCGCGCAGAATCTCGTCCCAATCCCTGCCAACTTCTGCAGGATAGTAAACTATAGCCCTTATAACTCCCTTTGGATCCACTATGAAAACCGCTCTAGCAGTTATAGTTGCCCCTGTAGGAATCATACCAAGCTTCTCTGCAAGATCTCCACGATCATCTGCTATAACAGGGAACTCTATTTCCTCCCCCAGGTTCTCCTTGATCCACTCCATCCACTTCAGATGTGCAAAGACCTGATCCACACTTAGGCCTATTACCTCTGCCCCAAGTTCCTTGAATTTGCTGAGCCTCTTCTGCATGGCATAGAACTCAGTTGTGCATACCGGTGTAAAGTCCGCTGGATGGCTGAATAGCACAAACCACTTGCCAGCAAAGGCATCGGGCAGTTTCATCATTCCGTGGGTTGTCTTCACTTCCACTTCCGGAAATTTTTCTCCAATCACAACCATTTCTTTCACCTCCTTTTATTCGATTGGCGCGTAATAACATCTCTTAGGCGAGGTTATTTTCCCCTCCTTCTTCAACTTCTTCACAATCTTATCAACTTCCTTCTTATCTACGCCGAGCATATCGGCTATCTCCTGTGTTTTTAAAGGTTTGCCAGCACTCTTCATTACCTCCAAAACCTTTTTTTCATCAACCATTTTATCACCTCCTTTGGATTCCCAATACTAGGAGTATTATTCCATTGAACAGTAGATCTATTCCAATGAAGGTCCCTATTAACCAGGGATTTACATCTCCAAACCATCCCATCACTATTACGATGACAAAAAATATGGAGAGTAGCCCTCCAATGAGTGGCAAATAGCCAGATTCCCTGAGCCCTATTATATGAACCCAGTAGAAGAATACCAAGCCTGTGCCCAATAAAAGAAGTAAAAGAATAAAGGTTAGAATATGCCCGGCTGCCACTGGAAATATGTAAATAAGTATTCCCACTGCTAGGAGCACGATACCCATGTAGACTCCTGCATTGGCCACATCCTTGCCCCTCAGGGCCGCGATCATAGCTCCTATTCCACTTATAACAAGCAAAGTTCCCAGTGCATATATTACCAGGCCAGTTATTAATTTGGGTAGGAGGATGGCAATAGTACCCAGTAGTAGAAAGATAATACCCAGTAACACATTGGTGTTCCTGGGTTTATCGATATCCCGCAGGAAATCCTCCACGCTGTACTGAACCATATTTATCCCTTACTCGGCCATATATCCAACGGCCATCAGGGCTATTCCTTCCAACAGCAAATCTATGCCCACGAACAATCCTATGATCCACTCCGAGTTCTCAGGCCATCCCATGAACACTAGAGCTGCCAGAATTAGGGAGAGCACTCCAGAAACAATGGGTGCCCACCAGCCAGGTACTGGATGAACCATGAAGGATAGTACAAAGGATGCAATTCCAACAATGGCAAAGAATATGCCCATTATCAGTGTCATCACTGAAAGCGATGGAATTGGATATATGAACATAAGTATACCTATCGCCAAGAACACTATACCTATTATGAGATTTCCCCAGAAGCCTCCGCCTCCTTTGAAGGCCACCACTAGGAACATTATTCCGCCGATAAGCAGTAGAAAGGCTATGATGAACACTATGAGGGCACTGGCAAAATATGGAAATATTATGCCCAGAATTCCAAGTATGAGGAGAATAATTCCCCCCCACTGATAGGGCTTGGGATCGATTGTTGGTCCTTCCATGGCACTTGAATATTCCATCTTCATCACTCTACCTCTACTTCATTCTGCCAGAGTCCATGTATGTTGCAGTAGCTTAGAGCCATTAGCTTGCCCTTCTTCTCGCACTTGAAATAGAATTTTGCCTTGGGCTCAGTAAGCGGTGCACTGTGTGCTGTGAAGGCCACGCGGCCCACCATTATGGGGAACTGTCCGTCCTCCGGCTTGAAGTACAGCTCTATCCAAGCTATGTGATGCTCCGGTGTATTTGGATGCGGTACTTCCTTACCAACGCTCACCTTCACCTCAATGGTATTTCCTTCCTTCTCGTACTCTATCACGGGCACGTGCTTTTCGCCCTTCCAGTCTCCACTCTTTATGGT
>CAYXLB010000107.1:0-3950 GCA_964465785.1 uncultured Thermoplasmata archaeon | reverse complement strand
ATATCGAAGGATAAGGGAGGAGGATGATGAGATGATAAGGGATTCTTGGATTCTTCAGTTTTTCCGTAAGAAGTATGGGGATGCCAAGTTTGAGGGGAAGTATGTAAAATCGGGAGGAAAAAGATACAAGGTATTCAGGTGATGCCTATGAAAATCGATGGTTCCTATGGGGAAGGTGGAGGTCAAATTCTCCGCACAAGTGTGGCACTATCCGCAATTACAGGTGAAGAGGTTGAAATTGTAAACATTCGTGCAGGAAGAAAGAACCCTGGATTGAGAAACCAGCATCTCTGGGGGATAAAGTTAGTAGGTATGATGTGCAGGGCTAGGATTGAAGGTTTAAAGGTTGGATCTATGCGGGTCAAATTCATTCCTTCAAAACTAAGAGGTGGAGAATACAAGATTGATATAGGAACTGCGGGAAGCATAACCCTCCTTCTACAAACGGCGATTCTTCCAGCCCTGTTTGCAGATGAAGGGGTAGTTCTCAAAATTAAGGGTGGAACTGACGTGCCTTGGTCCCCGCCTGTAGATTATTATCGTTATGTTCTCATTCCAATAATTTCCCGTATGGGGGCTAGAATAGATATGGAAGTTTTGGAAAGGGGATACTATCCAGAGGGGGGAGGAATTGTTAAGGTGGAAATAGAACCCTCTAACTTGGTTGGTTTGAGCATACTTAAGAGGGGCAAAGTTCTGGGAAGAAGGGGTTACATAAATATGAGAAATTTGCCAACGCATATAGTGGACAGAATGAAAAAATTCTTGAAGGAATTTGAAATATTTGAAGATGTGAAAGATACTGGCAATAGCAAAGGTTGTGGAGTAGTTCTGGTTGACGAATTTGAAAATACTATCATTGGTGCAGATTCCCTCTGCCATAGGGGTATACCTGCTGAAAAGATTGTGGAAAATGCCATAAAAAGAAGGTTAGAGGAGTTGAATTCAAGGGCAACCGTGGATATAAATATGGGTGACCATTTAATTCCCTTTGGTTTCTTGGCTAAGGGAAAAACCGAGTATTATGTAAGGGAGATAACGGGACATATGAGCACAAACGCTTGGGTCGTGGAGAAATTTGGTGGGAGGATAAGGATGGAGGGAAATAAAATAGAGATTCAGGCGTAGATGTAATCCTTCGGAACCTTCTTTACCTTGGCCGCCTGCTCTCTTATGGTTGCTAGATTCTTCTCAATTTTTTCAGCTTCTTCATAAAGTGGCTTTGGATCTATTTTCACCACCTGCATGATATCGTTTAGAACCTCAACTATCTTGGCAGCAGCCCTGGCATCTGGATAATCGGGATGTGCCTCAGCAAGTAAGGCTATCACATCAGTCCCCCTTTTCCTCCCTTCTGTCAATAGAACTCCAGTTACGCCAGTGATAACTCCCTCCGTAAAATCCAGGACATAATTTGGAAGCTTTTCCTTGGCGTATTTCGTGCTTGTAACCGCATAGACTTCAACCTTCTCCTTCTTCTCCTCCTGAATAAGCCCCTCCGGGGTTATTACCGTTGATATTTTCTGCTCATCGGCCCAGTCAAGCATTAGGGTTGCCAGTGGTTTTAGTATTGCAGAGGGTATCTGAAATTCAGATACAAACACTGCCATCTTAAGATTATCCTTCACCTTTCCACCATAGATTCTTACAGGGGAATGAGGTAATCCATTTCTTATGAGGGCAACTGCTGGGAAATAGGCACTATCCACTATACCTATTTGTTCCAAATTCAGGGATTCAATTATGTAATTTGCAACTATTGAGCTTACCAGACCCACCGATGGGAATCCATCAATTACTATGCCATCGCGGAGGTCCATCTTTTTAAGTTCGTAAATTTCAAGTTCCATATATGCAAAAAGTATTGGAAAATAATAAAACTTTCCCTTTTTATAATTTCTTCAGAATTCACATATCGCAACATTAACATAGGGAAAAGGCATTTAGGAACTACATGAAGTACATTATTGTCACAGGTGGCGTGATTTCTGGATTGGGGAAGGGAATAACAACAAGCTCAATTGCCAAGATTTTGCAATCCCGCGGTTTGAAGGTAACGGCCATTAAAATCGATCCCTATTTGAATTATGATGCTGGTACCATGAATCCATATCAGCATGGCGAGGTCTTTGTTCTCGATGATGGGGGCGAAGTAGATTTGGATTTGGGGAATTATGAAAGATTTTTGGATATAAACCTAACGTCGAATCATAACATTACAACGGGAAAGGTTTATTTGACCGTTATCCAGAGGGAAAGGAAGGGAGAGTATCTTGGAAAAACCGTGCAGATAATACCCCATATAACGGAGGAAATAAAGAGGAGAATAAAGAAAATAGCCATCGAGAGTATGAGCGATGTAATCATAATCGAAGTTGGAGGTACCGTGGGGGATATTGAAAGCATGCCATTCTTGGAAGCCATGAGGCAACTTCGTATGGAGGAGGGGGAAAAGAATGTATTCTTTGTCCACACCACCCTTGTGCCAAGCGTGGATGTTGTTGGGGAACAGAAAACGAAGCCCACGCAACACAGTGTAAAGGAGCTTCGCTCCTTGGGTATTCAGCCCGATATGATTGTTGGCCGTGCCAAGGAGAAATTAACGGAAGAAACAAGGAGAAAAATATCGCTCTTCTGTGATGTTCCCTATGAAGCCGTGGTTAGTGCACCTGATGCAAAGTCCATATATGAAGTTCCACTAATTTTTGAGGAGCAGGGGGTTGGAGAATATATATTGGGCAAGATGCAATTACGCGGTGAGAGGCCAAGATGGAAGGAGTGGAAAAAATATCTGGAAAGGCTTTATAATCCCAAAGAGGAGGTTACCATAGGTATAGTGGGAAAATATGTACATCTCAAAGATTCATACATAAGCCATAGGGAATCCTTTACCCATGTGGCCTCTGCCCTTCAAACAAAGGTGAATTTGAAATGGATCGATAGTGAAGATGTGGAGGAAAGGGGAGTAAAGCTTCTGGAGGGAGTCCATGGGATTTTGATCCCAGGTGGTTTTGGACCAAGGGGTACTGAGGGTAAGATAATGGCGGCCCAGTATGCTAGGGAGAACAAAATACCTTTTTTGGGTGTTTGTTTTGGCTTTCAACTTGCCACCATTGAATTTGCCAGGCATGTACTTGGATATGAGGATGCAAATAGTACCGAATTAGCTAGGACGGAGCATCCTGTGATAGATCTATTACCTGAACAGAGAAATGTGGATAAGATGGGAGGCACCATGAGGTTGGGTGCCCAAAGGGTTTTGATTGAAAGGGGCAGTAGGGCCTATAAAATATATGGTAAGGAGGAAATATATGAGAGACACAGACACAGGTACGAGGTGAATCCGGATTATATTGAGGAGTTTGAAGAGCATGGATTACATTTTAGTGGAAAGGATGAAAGCGGTACGAGAATGGAGATATTTGAATTAAAGGATCATCCATTTTTTATGGGTTCCCAGTTTCATCCAGAGTTTAAATCAAGACCCCTTAAACCTTCACCGCTGCATCTTGCCCTTGTCAGGGCTGCCATAGGGTATAAGAGAACGTTTGAATAGCGATGCAAACAAACCTTTATACACGGAAAGATTTAAATTTTTAAGGTTCAAAAAATTTATATAGTAAAATTTCCATAGGGAGCCCGACCAGTACACTCCTCTATAGGCCAATAGAAGGAGTGTAAATAAATAGGGAGGATGAAAATATGAACGAAAGAAGTATGAAAAAAATGTTGTTAGTGACATTAGTGTTATCAGTGATGGTGCTCAGCGGCTTTTCAGTACTCTCTGGGGGCGCCAACGCTGCAGCTCCCGTTAGTACTAGGGCCGAGGGAGACTTAGTCGTGGCTTTCCAGCAGGATATACCTAACTTGAATATATTTGATCCAGCGACTAACACAGTTTGGAAGTTTGATGCATTGGGCTGGTCCTTTGAGAGCCTTTATGCATACAC
>CAYXLB010000106.1:0-4040 GCA_964465785.1 uncultured Thermoplasmata archaeon | reverse complement strand
CTCTCTCCATTTACCTCCTTCACAATAAAATAGATGTCATAATTGGCTACCGAATATTCAAGAGATTTCAAAAGTGGATGGATCTCATCATATATAGTGGAGTTTACAAGCAATAAAACAGGGTACTGTATAGGGGGTGCTATACCATACGGTTGATGAATCTGTGAGCTTCCAACTCCCTGCGCTTCATTCTCCACCCCAACCCCATAATTGAAAATGTGCGAGCTTCCCAATATTACAGCCACCACAAAGAAAGAGAGCACTACCCTCAATTTCATAGAAGTTATGATGCTGAAATTATATAAGTTTTTTTCTTTTATGGATATATGGCTATTATTTTATTTATGCATTCAATTTCCATATGCAACCACCTGCGAGAACCATGAGAATAGTAGTTTGTGCAGAGCATAAAATATGAGAGAAACAAGTAGTGCAACAAGAAATCCACCAATTATATCGAGGGGAAAATGCACGCCGCAGAATACGCGGGCATAGCCCACAAGAGATGCAAGCACGACAAACACCGTGCCCCATTTGTATCTCTTGAAAAATAGAAACGGCAAGGCGAAGGCGAACATTGCAGTTGTGTGGTCGCTTGGAAAGGAGCTATCTGGAGGGTGATATATGAGCGTGGTGCCCAGCCCCATTGCGAAGGGCCTAGGATGATAGTAAACTGCGCTTATGCTCATAGAAACCAGCAAAGCCACCAAGACTGAGAGGAAAATATACAGAGAGAGTTTTTTATCTTCTCTCTTGCCAAACCAGAGATATATGAGGAAAATGGGAATTATATAAACAATATACTGGGCAGAAAATATCATAAACGCGTCTAAATACGGATTCTTTCCAGCCAGAGAGTTTATCGCTTGAAATATATGCACATTGATATCTTCGAGAGACATTAGATTATGATAAATGGTAAGTATTTAGAAATTTCTATATCCAAACAACTCTGAAACCAGCTTGTTCTCTTTCTTGGCACTTCTTGTCCTTCTTATGAGACTTAACTACTAAAACTTAGTATAGAGATTTCATATATCTCAGAGTCCATACCTTTACCTGGTCCAGTATGAACATCCAGATGAGTGCGTAGACCCAGATCAAGAGCACAAGGTTCCACCCGATGGGCGTGACGAATATCCCAAATCCTGCTATGAGCGTGGCTGCAATCTTTGTAACCACTGCGGACCAGAACAGCAACCCGCTGGGATGGGGCTTGCTCCACACATACTTCTCGCTTCTGGTCACGAATATTGTGAGATGTCCCGCAATTGCAAGCTTTAGGAATATGAAGGTTTGTATGGCCGCATAGCCTAGCATAAGCACATCTCTGGCTATGTAGAACAGCAAAAACGAGCTTATAACACCGCCTATGCCCAATACGCTTGATAGAAACAGCACCTTGTGCATATCCCATTTAACAGGCTTATCGTGAACCTTCACATTATCGTAGGCAATGCTCAAGATTGGCACGTCATTGAGCAGGGCAATTAGAACGATCATAAGCGCCGTGATGGGATAGAAATTGAACACCATAATCGAAAGGGCTATGAAGAACAGCACGCGAATAGTCTCAGTTATACGGTACACCACATAGCTCTCCATCCTTGCAAATATCTTCCTAGCCTCTTTTATGGCATCTACAATCACCGACAATCCTGGCTGAAGCAGTGCTACCGAAGCCGCGGCTCGAGCAGCATCTGTAGCTCCAGATACTGCTATACCGCAATTGGCCTTCTTCAAGGCGGGTGCATCGTTCACCCCATCTCCTGTCATAGCCACAAGGTGTCCCTTCTTCTGCAGAGAATCCACTATATCGTATTTATGCTCTGGAAATACTTCTGCAAAGATATCTGCCTCTTCCACAATCCTTGCAATATCCTCGCCCTTCTTTCTTCTCTCATATAGCTCTTCCATAGAAACGGTTCTATTACCCAATCCCAGCATCTCACCAATGTGCCTGGCAATAGAGCTATGATCTCCCGTAACCATCTTTATCTTCACACCCATCATCTTTATTGCCTTGATAGCTCGGGCAGCATCGGGCCTGGGGGGATCGAAGAGTGGAATTATCCCCACAAATTCCCAATCTGCATCTCTTTTCAGGGCCACGCCCAATGTGCGATACCCGTGCTTTGCATAGCCCTCAACTATCTTCTCAGCCTTGATCCTATCCTCCTCACCAATCTTGCACATATCCAGAATTACCTGTGGTGCTCCCTTGGCAACTCTGAACCTTTCAGTTTCTGAGCTCACTTCTGCCTCGGTCCTCTTCCTAACAGGATCGAAGGGTACAAAGCTCTCTTGCCTGTACCTCTTTACCTTATCTGCAACCCCATATTTCTCTAGGGAATGGAGTATGGCCATATCGATGGGATCGTTATCCTCCTCTCTGGAGGCAAGGGCTCCGTAGAATATCACATCCTCCCTGGAAAAGCTTCCAAACCCCACAGGAGTTCCTGGACTCAATTTATTTTGCGTGAGCGTGCCCGTCTTATCGGAGCAAAGCACATCCACTCCTGCAAGCTCGTCTATAGCAGTTAGTTTTCTCACAACCGCCTTCTTCTTTGCAAGCTCATAGGCACCCACTGCCATAGTTACAGATAGTACCGCGGGCAGTGCTGCAGGAATGGCTGCTATTGTGAGCACAAGACTGAATCTAAGAGTCTCAATTATGCTCTCGTGCCTGTAGAGTGAGACGAAGAAAATGAGTGAGACGAGGATGAGCGCAAGTATGATCAGATAATTGCCCACCTTCAGTATCATCTTCTGGAAACTGCTCACGGTGCGTGCCTCTTCCACAAGCTTCACAGTCTTGCCAAAATATGTGTTGAGCCCTGTGGATATCACAACTCCCGTCATCTCCCCCTTCTTCACTATGGAGCTTGAAAACACTATATCTCCCTTCTTCTTTGTGACAGGAAGAGACTCACCCGTTAGTGCCGATTGATCCACCGTTAGATAATCTCCCTCCACAAGCTTCACATCTGCGGGCACAATATCTCCCATTCTTATACGCACAATATCTCCAGGCACAATCTCGCTACCTGGAAGTACCTGCCATTTTCCGTCTCGAAGAACTCTTACACGAACCACCATCTTCTTCTGCAAATAGGCAATAACATCCTCAGCCTTTTTCTCCTCCCAGAATCCAACAACCGCGTTGAGAATGAGCAGCGAGAATATGATCCAGAAATCTTCCCAGTGCTGCACAACGATAGAGAGAATGGCGGCAATCTCGATCATCCAGGGAATTGGACCCCAAAAATAGGTGAGAAATTTCACAATGGGGTTTACCTTCTTCTCAGGAATCTCATTGGGTCCGTACTTTTCAAGTCTCTTTTTTGCCTCTTCCTGGCTCAGTCCTCTTTCAAGAGATGTACCAAGATCCTTGAGCGTATCCTCAATGCTCATTGCCTTGTAATTCTTCTGAGACATTTGAGACACCTAAGCATAGGGTATGCATTGGAGATTAATATTTTTAACCCTGTTAATGGAAAAGTTAATTTTATGGCAATTCATATTCCCCCGCATATGGCGAACATAACTAAAGTTAAGGATGTAATGGATTTGGTAACCCATGAACCTGCAATAGTTAGAGAGGATGAGCCCCTGCCCAAGGTGCTCAAGGAGATGGTTAAGGATCCAAAAACCCAGACCGTATATGTGGTAAACGATAAAGAGCAGCTGGTGGGCATTATCACGCTCAATATGGCCCTCCAGTATCTGTTCAACGAATACATTCCCCCAGAATATCTGGAATTTAACATATCTGTGATTGAGGGGACAAAGGCTACCGCCAAGGAGCTAATGCTCCCTCCACTATACGTGAAAAAGGATGATGATGTAAGCGAGGCTTTTGTGAAGATGTTCAAATATCATATCCATGAGATCCCTGTGGTGGATGAAGATATGCATATAATTGGAGACGTGCATGGCCTAGAGCTTATTGAAAAATGGCTCAACAAAAATAAAGAATAAAAGGGATTATTTTGTAGCTCGAGTTATGCCAACATCCTTTACAAGCACGTAGGGCACAG
>CAYXLB010000105.1:0-4048 GCA_964465785.1 uncultured Thermoplasmata archaeon | reverse complement strand
TTCCAGGCATACCCAAATTTTTATATTTCCTAATCTTTACACCCATCTATGTACGATTTCAAGGAGCGCGAGGCACACTGGCAGGATTTCTGGGAGAAGGAGAAGATTTACAGATTTGATCCAAATAGTGATAAGCCAATTTATAGCATAGATGTCCCGCCGCGATATGCAAGCGGAAAACTGCATATTGGTCACGCAGTGCATTACACCCATATTGATTTTCTGGCAAGGTATAAGAGGATGCGCGGATACAACGTTTTCTATCCCCTCTGCTTCGATGTGAACGGCATGCCCATCGAGGTAAATGTAGAGAAGAAATACGGAATAAAGATGCGGGAGACAGACAGGCACGAATTCATAAAATTATGCGAAGAGTTTGCTAATGCTAACATTGGGGAGATGATTCGCCAGTTCAAGATTCTGGGAGAGGCCATGGATCCGAGCATATATTATCAGACAGACGCCCCATATTACAGGCGGATAACGCAGCTATCCTTCATAAAGATGTTCGAGAAGGGGTTAGTGTATAAAGCGAAGCATCCTGTTAACTGGTGTCCCAGATGCGGAACGGCAATCGCGGATGCTGAAATTGAGTATCAGAAAAGAAAAACGAAATTGAATTACATCCGATTTAAGGTGGAAGAGGGGGGCGAAATAGTTATTGCAACCACAAGACCCGAGCTTTTATGCACATGCCAGATGGTGGCGGTGCATCCGGATGATGAGAGGTATCGCGATTATGTGGGCAAGCATGCCATCGTGCCCATCTACGGGCAGAAGGTTAAGATTGTGGCAGATGAGAAGGTTGACCCAGAATTTGGAAGCGGAGCTGTTATGATCTGCTCCGTAGGAGATAAGGATGATTTAGAGTGGATTTACAAGTACAATCTCAAATTCCTCGAAGGAATAAACGACAAGGGGGAGATGACTGAACTCGCCGTCAAGTACAAGGGTATGCCCGTGGAGAAGGCAAGGAGTGCAATAATAGAAGACCTAAAAAATATGGGATTGCTACTCAACCAGGAGGAAATTGAGCAGAATGTGGGTGTTTGCTGGCGCTGTCATACGCCAATCGAGCTCATAAACAAAGAGCAATGGTTCATCAAAATAAAGGATTTGAAGGAAGAAATAAAGAAAACAGCCGACGAAATAAACTGGCACCCAGAGTGGATGAAGAAGCGGCTCTATCAATGGGTAGACTCCTTAGAATGGGACTGGGTGGTATCCAGACAGAGATACTTCGCAACGCCCATACCCATTTGGGAGTGTGAGAACGGTCACGCATTCACGCCGAAATTTGAAGATTTGCTCAAAATGGATAGGCACGTAGATCCCACGGTGGATCCTCCTCCCTACGAGAAATGTCCAATATGCGGGGCGCCATTGAAGGGCACGGAGGATGTCTTTGACACGTGGGTGGATTCTTCCATTTCCCCTCTATACAACGCATTCTGGGCTCGAGATGATGAGATGTTCAAAAAACTCTATCCCATGAGCCTCAGGCCCCAGAGCCACGATATAATACGCACCTGGGCATTCTATACCATTTTGCGCTGCAAAAGCGTTACTGGAGAGAAGCCCTGGGAGGATATATTCATAGATGGATTCATCCTCGCACCGGATGGGAGGCCAATGCACACCTCATGGGGTAATGTGGTTGATCCTCTGGATATTATAGATGAATACGGCGCCGACGCTCTTCGTTTCTTCGCAGCCAAATGCACTCCTGGAGAGGATACTCCATTCCGATATAAGGATACAATCCGCGGGAGAAAAGTGGTAATAAAGCTCTACAATCTTGGGAAATTTGTGGGCACAGCCATTAAAGATGGCGTGAAAGAAATGCCGAGAGAGAAGCTGCCTCTGATGGACAGATGGATAATCTCGAAGTACTCTCAACTCGTGGATTATGCCACCAGGGAGATGGATGATTATCGCTACGATCGCGCAATTAAGGAAATTGAGAATTTCATGTGGAATGTCTTCGCCGATCACTATGTGGAGATGGTAAAGCATCGTATCAACGAGGATAGCACAAAGTACACCTTATATTATGTGTTCTTGGGCATCGTGAAGATGTTTGCACCCTTTATGCCCCACATAACCGAAGAGATATATCAAGAGCATTATCGCAAATTTGAAGGTGAGATGAGCGTGCATCTAACATCCTGGCCAGAGCCAATTTTCGTGGATGAGAAGGCCCTTGTGGAGGGAGAGAAGGTCAAGGAGGTAATAGCTGCCATAAGAGCATGGAAGAATGAAAATAGGCGAGAAATTGAGGAGCTTGTGATCGAGGGATTAGAAGATGTGGATGAAATAGCCGGCGTATTTAACTGCAAAGTAGGCACGAAAATCGAGGGAGAGGTTGAAGAGTCTGTGGCTTCCTTACAGCCGAATTTCGCGGTCATAGGTCCAAAGTACAGGGAGAAGGCTAAGGATATCGTTGCGTATATAAAAGCCTCGAATCCTGCAGAGCTATGGGATAAGATAAAGAAGGATGAGGCCGAAGTTGCAGGAATAAAAATCACGGAAGATATGGTGAAAGTGCAGTACGAGAAGCGCTATCACGGGAGAAAAGTTACCGCCCTATCGGTAGGAGATGTCCTGGTGCTTATTTTCTAATTTTTATACTTTCCCATTCCTCAATATTGCTATGAGTCTTTCCAGGTATTCCTTGTGAGTTACAAGGCTTTTCAGCTTCTCAACTGTTTTTTCCACAGGATATTCTATGCGATGCAAGGTGAGCTTTCCATCCTCGTAAATCCCATAGGCGGCACGGGGATCCCCGTCCCTTGGCTGGCCCACGGAGCCTGGATTCATGTATTTGAGCCCGCCATACTCCCCAACCACGGGAAAGTGGGTATGGCCAAAGAATAGATAGTCGGCTTTAATCTCTCCACCAATCTCATTTCGCATACATTCGGGCATAAAATCGAACATATAGCCGTAGAGGGGGTCTGCAGGGCATCCGTGGACAAAATAGTAATCCAGGCCATCAATCTGCATATCCCTTTTGATGGGTATGCTTCTGAGATAAAGGATATCTTCCCTGCTCAATTTTCTCTGAGAAATATTCTCTCTCGTGTAAACACTGAGATCATGAGTCTTTTCTCCGCATTTGCAATCTACACCAAAAGCATTCGCATAATCATGATTGCCCGAGATCCAGACATCGGGTTTTAAATCCCTGAGAATATCCATAACTGCATCGGGATCCGGCCCGTAATCGGTAAGATCTCCAAGGAACCAGATGGTATCGTAGCTTTCCCTCTCCAATACCGCGCTTAAAGCCTCTAAGTTGCCGTGAATATCGCTGAGCACCAGAACACGCATAGGGCTCACTCCTCTTCAAACTTGATTATTCTTCCCTTCAAGCCCTGATTGAATATACGAGTATGTCTGAATGATATTGGGTATTCTTCCACAACCTCGCTATATATCTGGTCCTCCAGCAGATAAATATCCCTGATTTCAACAAGACCCTCGTCAAAATTGGCGGTATAGGCCATCAATCTCTTATCAGCCAGATAATTTCTTATCTCCTCATCCTCTCTTAGGCCATCAAGTCCAACCTTAACAAAGGTATACAGGTGGAATAGATAATCCGAATCAACTTCCCTCTTGGCCAGGGCTGAGAATAGAGATTGAAGTGTCTCTCTCAATTTATCAAATTCCTTTGAGCCCCCAATAAACACCGCAATTAAATTGGGCCCATATTCCTTCAACTCATCGGCGAGGGCTTCATAATTCTCATCGATAACGAAGTACCTGCACTCTCCCCCCGTGGCAGAGATGTAGGAGGATTCCACAGAAGAGCCTATGGCAGTGCAGAGAACATTCTTCATGGCAACGAAGGCAACCCTGTTATAGCCCTGGAGAGCCCTAAAACCAACAACCTGGCCTGTAAGAACTCTTAATTCAACCATTTCATTAAATTTCAAAGGCATTTTTATCACCATGCCCATAAATGTAAAGGAGTATTTATGGATTTGGAAATCTTGCAAAGGAAGTTTAATATAGAATGGTGAGCATATCAACTTGGCGATTT
>CAYXLB010000104.1:0-4069 GCA_964465785.1 uncultured Thermoplasmata archaeon | reverse complement strand
ATTATTTAAATATTTTCACCTGCCATCAGCGGGTAAAATTATAATACTCCCTTTGCCTTTATGCTACGGTGAGAATATGAATCTCGCTGTAATAGGTTTGCAGTTTGGCGATGAGGGGAAGGGCAAAATCGTGGATTATTTAGCTAAGGATTTTGATATTATTGCAAGATTTTGTGGGGGTAGCAATGCCGGGCATACGGTGGTGTATGAAGGTGAAAGATTCAAGCTTCATCTAATACCCAGCGGGGTTTTGAGGGGGAAAATGGGGGTTCTTGGTAATGGGATGGTTATAGATTTGGAGATTTTGAAGGAAGAGATAGAAATTCTCAAGGAGTATGGTATTGAGCCAAGATTATTCATAAGCTCTAGGGCACATGTGGTGACTTCCTTTCACAAGAGGATGGATGAAATTGAAGATGAGATAAGGAAAATAGGTACCACTAAACGAGGTATAGGACCAACCTATGAAACCAAGGTAAAAAGGGTTGGAATAAGGATGGGGGATCTTTACAATTTTCAAACCCTTATTAATAGGCTTACTTTAATGACAAAGCTGTGGGGAATATATGATAGAGGGGAAGTGAAGGAAGAAGCAAAGCACCTTTCTCAACTTGCCCTTGAATTTAGAGAAATGGTGAGGAATACGGAGATATGGTTGAATAATGCTATGGATTCAGGGGCGAATGTTCTCTTTGAAGGTTCCCAGGCTGTTTTATTGGATATAGATTTCGGAACCTATCCCTATGTCACCTCCTCCAACACAACCTCTGGAGGAATATGTGCAGGTCTAGGTATAGATCCAAGAAGAATTCAAAAAATAATGGGTGTTATGAAGCCATATCTCACCAGGGTTGGTGCAGGTCCCTTCCCAACGGAAATTTTTGGTGGTGAGGCGGAATTTTTAAGGAAAAGGGGAAACGAGTACGGTGCTACCACTGGAAGACCTAGGCGGGTTGGATGGCTTGATATGCCCCTTCTCAGATACGCAACCCTTGTTGCAGGGGTGGATGAAATTGCCTTGACTAAGATTGACATACTCCAGGGTATGGAGAGCATACCTGTGGCTTGGGAATACGAATGTTACGGGAAGCATATGAAATATCCACCCTTGAATATTGGGGATTGCAAGCCCATATACAAATATTTAAGGGGATGGGACACCCTGGAAGATGAAAATTTAAATGATTATCTTTCCATGATTGAAGGGGAGACAAAGACCAAGATAAGGATAATATCCTACGGTGCTGGGAGGGAAGAAACGGTAATCAGAGATTGATGCTATCTATTATGTCCTGTACTTCCCTGCACTTCACTTCCATCTTATCAAGGAAATCCCTAATCTCCTCTATGGCCGACTTGGTTTTATCAGTTATCTTTGCACCCCCAGGGGAGGCTTCGATTAAACCTTCCTGCTCAAGAAGCCGAAGCGAATACCTAATTTTATGCTCTGGCATATTGAGCATATGGGAGAGTTTTATTATTCCAACTGGCTGATGCTCTATAACTGCCTTTAAAACCTTTATGTGCCTGGCAACCAGCTCCATTTCCGTCTCCAATTTATAGGTGATTATCATCTCCTCACACCCCTGTACAATGCTTAGCATGGTATTGCAATGGCCAATAAATAATTTTGCGCAACGAAACATTTATCTCTTGTATATCCATGCAAATATTATGAATATGAAATTGAAAATTGAGGATATGTACAAATTGAGACTTGTGGGAGATGTTCAAATATCACCCACGGGCAATGAAATTGCCTTTGTTGTTGGAAGAATGAATAGAAGGAAAGACGAATATCTTTCTCGCGTATATCTTTACGATGGAAAAACCAGGGCATTTACCTCTGGACCCAAGGACTCAATGCCCAGATTCGCCGAAAATGGAGAAAGCATAGTGTACGTTAGGAAGGGAGAGAAGGAGAGTGAGATAAGAATAATACCCCTCAAGGGTGGGGAGTCGAGAGTAATTGCCAAGGTTGAGAAAGAAATCATTGATATGAAGGTTGACGGTAAATATGTGTATTTCACCTCTCCCGTCGTTAAGAAGGAAAAGGATGATGTGAAAAGGATAGAAAACATCCCCTTCTATTTTAATGGCAAGGGATTCATATATAATGCGAAGATTCAAATCTTCCGTGTTCCTCTGAGAGGAGGAAAGGTGGAGAAGTTGAGCGATGTGGATGAAAGAATATCTGGTTTTGATGTTAAAGATGGCATTGTGGTCTATGCAGCTTCAGACGATGAAAGGGAGCCCTTTATGGAGCATATGTATATTTTGAAGGATGGAATGGGAGAGAAGATAAGCAAAAGGAAATCCAGTATAAGTGCCTTTCAAATATCCCCAACAGGTGAAGAGATAGCCCTATTTCTTAGCTTCCACAAAAAGGGATTTGCTGAGCACAAACAACTCTATTCCCTATCACTAAAGGGGGGTGATTACAAGCTGCTGTGCAAGGATAAATTCTCCTTTGGCAGATCTCTTAATTCTGATGCCAGATTTGGCGGAGGACAGGTTATGCAATGGATAAATGAGAAGGAGATATTGTTCATTGCAACAGAAAAGGGTACACAGCCAATATTCCTGTACTCTGGAGGGAAATGCTGGAAGTTTTTGCAGGGGGAGAGAAGTATTGAGAGTTTCTCCTATGCCTCTGGAACCTTGGCCTTTGTTGCCCAGGAGATGAACAATCCGGGAGAGGTATTTTTGAAAAGGGGTAGAGAGAGGAGAATAACCAATTTAAACAGAAGTTTTAGAGCTTTGCCCAAGGGAGAGCATTTCAGTTTTAAAGCTTCAGATGGGGAGGCTGTTGAAGGATGGATTCTCATCCCCCAGGGTAAAGGTCCATTTCCGTCTATTCTGGAGATACATGGAGGGCCAAAGACATCCTATGGCCATGCATTTATGTTTGAATTTTACTATCTCCTATCCCAAGGATTCGCGGTCATATTCACAAATCCCCGTGGCTCTTCCGGCTATTCTGAGGAATTTGCCTTAAAGATAAGGGGAGATTTCGGTAATAGGGATTTCAAAGATTTAATGGAAGCAATGGACTTTGTGCTAAAGAATTATCCCATTGATAAAGAAAGGTTATTCGTTACAGGAGGCTCATATGGGGGATTTATGACCAATTGGATTGTGGGGCACACAAATCGCTTTAGGGCGGCAGTTACGCAAAGAAGCATAAGTAACCAGCTCTCCTTCTGGGGCACCAGTGATATAGGTCCCTGGTTCAATAGGGATTATATAGGTGCTGGCAAGGATTTATGGGAAGGATTTGATGAATATTGGAATATGAGTCCATTGAAATATGCGAAAAGCATCAAAACACCATTGCTTATAATTCACAGTGAGGAGGATTATCGTTGTCCCGTGAGTGAGGCATATCAGTTATTCTATGCCCTTAAAATGCAGGGTGTGGATACGAAGATGGTTCTATTTCCTAAGGAAAATCATGATTTATCCCGCAACGGAAAACCGAAGCATAGGGAAGCCAGATTGATGGAGATAGCTCAATGGTTTAAAAAATATGATAAAAAAGAATAAGAGAGGAGATTAGCTCCTTTTTCTGGTCATTACAGCAACCACAGTAAAAAGTCCTATAAGCATAATGGCCATTGCACTGGCGCTGAACTCAGGTACTTCTATGTTCCCACCCCAGTTATCCGAGGATGTTATTCTGCTCCATCCAGATGTGTCTAGCCAGTTTGCGTATATTGGCTGTGTCTGGGTTATGGGGTAGCCATCCTGAATGTAAAGCTTCATTCCCACATCCTTTTCCTCGCCGGGAGTTATATTGAGCTTGTTGTATGGTATCATGATTTCTATTCCCCAGCCGCTGGAGGAGTTGTCGATTGCATAGCTCCATCCAGATGGCATGGTTTGATGCCAGTTGCCCGATGCGGCGTACCATTCCTTTGTCTCTCCCTGAATGTTTACCTCTATCGTAAAATCGCCACTTTGAGGTGCTCCATTATGGTCATAGTCAACATCGAATCCCAGCTCCACTAAGGCATCTGTGGTATTGGTCGGGTTGTCATAATGCAGGTATCTGTAAAGGGCCTCGTTA
>CAYXLB010000103.1:0-4175 GCA_964465785.1 uncultured Thermoplasmata archaeon | reverse complement strand
AAGGGCGGATACTTCTACGCCAAGGCATATGAAGTTGTGAAGTTTACCTCCAGCGGTCTATATACCCTAGATGGTGATGAGTTCTGGCAGCTAGTTGTGGATAGATATGCCCTTTCAAATACGCTCAACATAACCCTGACCAAGGGAGGACAGCCCATTGAGGGTTCAGTGGGCATATATTTCCAGGATTACGAGATTGCCAGCGGTATTGTTTATAACTATACCCATTTCTCTGTACCAAGTGGAAATGTTACCATTGAAGTCACATACGTGGATGGCGGTGTCACAAAATCCATCTACAGGGAAGTTCAGGTTACTGGAGATATGGATGTTTCCATAGATGTGGATGCAACTTACAAAATTTGGGGAATAGTTGAAGATGCCTCCACAGGTATGCCCGTGGATACCGGTGTGCATATAACCCTCATAAACAAAACAACGGGAGAATTCAAAATTTTGAACTTCCCTGGAGGGCCATTCAGCTTCTATCTAACATCCCTTAATTATAAGGTGATAATTACCGCAGATGGCTACGATATAGCCACCTACGATGCCTCTACACTTTATTCCACAGGAGGACCCAATAGGGTTGAACTGAATGAAGCAATAAATAATGTGAATTACACCATAACAATATCCGATGACCTCCAAACCATATATCTCACATACGTTATGGACATAACCAATGAAACAATCCTTTATTCGCTCCCCTACAATGATTCCGGTGTGCTCTACTATCAACTCAAATTCCTTGGATTGGACAACAGTGATCTGGAGAAGTACTTCTCCAATGCAGTTATGAATTATACCGACAGGCTCATAACCCTTGATGGTAATGTTTATGAACTCAATCAATTCACACCCACCTGGACTGTTCTGGATGCTTCCAATGAGGAGTTCCAGATAAAGATAGATGCCATTTATAAGAATCCAGATGTTACAAAGGATTCCCTCCTTAAGGATGGAAGCGTAAATCTTGAGCTCTTCGGAGAGAAGAATTCCTATAAGGGTGCAAAGATGGTATATGGCTACACCATAAACATACCTGATTTCTTAGAGAGAAGCAACGATGTAGCGGGTGCACAGGTTGATGGCTATATAACTGCAATAACCGTACAGAATATTGAAGAGACACCCCTCAAGATAATTCTCAAGGAGAGGAAGAGTCCTCAGATGCGCGTTGATCCAATGCATTTCAAATTTGGCTGGAGCGGAATGAGGGATGTGAATTATGTGGTAAATCAGAGCATTGAGAATTACACAATTGTTGTGCCAGCCAATAAGGATGTATGGTTCAATGCCTCTGATGTGGCCTTTGATGTGGTTCGCAATCTTGTTGATGCAGAAAACACAACCTTTACCTGGAGCCTCGATGGAAGTATTATAGCTCAAGGCAAGGGAGTTTACAATATAACCCACTCTCTCACAGTTGGAAAACATACCTTGGAACTAAAGGCTGAGGATGTGGGTGAAAACACAAACACTACCAATATAACCGTTCTTGCCGATAACTATTGGCCCACTGTGGATATGGTTATAGAGTATCCATCCGGAAAGATCGTTGCAAATGTTACTATGAGTGAGAGCCTGACAAGCATATTCTATGAGATACACGGAACCAATGGAACTGTTAATATAGTGAATCACACAGCAGTTATACCTGTAACCTTGGAGTTTAATGAAACCCAGGAGATAATTTACGATGCCACCAAGAGCTATGACACATATGATGGTACCAACAAGGTTCTACTTCCACTGGATGTGGAATGGAACTTCAATGGGGATAAGAGCACTGGAATGAATAAAACGTATGCATTTGATAAACCAACAAGGAATGGAACATACACCATAAATGTAACATTCAGAGACACTGTGAACAACACAGTTACCCTCTCCTTCAAAGTGATAATTAAGGATATTACAAAGCCCGTGGCAAAGGTAAACATAACCGTTGATGGAAAGGAGACCACCGAGGTTAAAGAGGGTGAAAATATAAGCTTCGATGCCTCTGGAAGCTACGATCCAGATAATGGAACAATAACATCCTACACATGGACGATTAAGAACGATAAATATAAGGTCGTTAATGCAACCGATGGAGTCTACGAAATAATAAGTGGTTCCATGAGTTCTGAGAAACTGGTGCTTAAATTCAAGGAATTCGGTACATATTATGTGATTCTCAATATCACCGATGCAGATGGTAACTACAAGATTTACAACCAGAGCATAAGGGTTACACCCGTAAGACCCGATCTGGCTGTTTCCGATGTGGAAGTCAAGGGAGATCGCGTAGAGGGTTCTCCCATAACCTTCGTCGTAAATATAACAAACAATGGAAATAAGGATGCTAGCGTTTACTACATCATAATCTTGGTTGATGGGAAGGAAGTAGTGAATCAAACCTTCTACAATCTCAGCGCAGGCAAATCCGCCGTGAACAATGTTACCTGGACATTCTCTGGACCAAATAACTACTCGGTGACCATAAAGGTATACTCACCCGACGAGCCTGGAAGTTATACCAGCGATAATGAGAAGAAGATAAATGTCAGCATAGAACAGGCACCTTGGAAGACACCTGCACTGGTGATAGGAATCATTGCAATAATCATCGTGCTTGGATATCTTGGATGGATGGCACAGAAGAAGAAACTGCTGAAGGGTAGATTTACAAAGAAGACTAAGGAAAAGAAGAGTAAAAAATAATTTCTCTACATTTTTTCTGGGGCTTCTATTCCAAGAAGCTCCAATAAATCCCCCATTATTTTTTTGAATGCTTTCACCGAGGCAAGCCTGAATTCTCTAATCCCATCTTCCGCCTTCAAAACTGGGCAATCCCTGTAGAATTGATTGAATTGCGATGCCAAGGAATAGGTGTATCTGGCCACCAAATATGGACTTAAGTTCTCAGCTGCATTGGTAATGATTTCTTGATATCTTGCCATCAATTTGAGTAATTTTATCTCTTCAGGGTGCGAGATTAGGGACGCATCGTATTCACCATTCCAATTTCCCTTTCGCAGTATGCTTGCAGCTCTTGCGTAGGAGTATTGCACAAAGGGCCCACTCTCCCCCTCAAAATTCAAGGCATCTTCCCACCTGAAGGTTATAGGCTTCTCCTCCTGCACATTTAGAATGTGGAATCTTATGGCAGCCACAGCCACCTCCCTTATTATTCTCTTTTCCTCCTCCTCATCATAATTTCTCTCTTTGATTATTTCGGCAACTCTCCTCTCAGCCTCATCCACAAGGTCATCAATGTACACAACCTTCCCACGGCGGGTGCTCATCTTACCCTCGGGGAGCTTCACGAAGGAATAGAAGAGGGCATCTAATTCAATATCCTTCTCAAGAACTTTTACGATTTTCTTTATTGCCTCGAAATGAAGCTTGTGGTCCTCCCCCAACACATCCACATTCTTCTTGGCCCTTTCTCCCTTGAAGAGATGATAGGCAATATCCCTAAGGGGATACAGGGTAGTTCCATCCTGGCGGAATAAAAATAATTTTTCCTTTCCCTCAACACCAAGCTCTCTCAAATCTATGTAGTACGCACCATTTTCCTCCTTCAGATAATCCTTGAGCATCCTTGCCACTTCATGGGCTCTTTCAACTAGAGAAGATTCCCAAACGAACTCGTCAAAATGCACATTTATTCTCTTCAAGCTCTCTTCAATACCTTCCAAAATCGCACCCACATATTTTCTCGCCATCCTTCTTAGCTCATCATCTCCCCGCTCATATTTCCATATTATCTCATTTATCTCACTTTCTATTTCTGGATTTTTCTCCAGTTCCTTGTATGCTCCTTGGTAATAGGCCACATACTTGTAATCCCCACGCATCTCCCTTTCAATAATTGCAAGATTCTTCACCCCCCATAGTAGTGTGGCTACCTGCTTACCCACATCGTTCACGAAGTAATGAACCTCCACATCATAACCGTATCTACGCATAATCCTTGCCAAAGAGTCTCCTATTATTGAATTTCTTGTGCGCCCAACGTGCAAAGGACCTGTTGGATTTGCACTGGTATGTTCAACTATGACCTTCCCCTTCTTTGAAAACTCAAAAATGGAGTCATTGAGAATTGCTTGCAAGGTCATTTCAGCCAACTTTTTTGGATTGATGTGAAAATTCACGTAGGGGCCAACAGCCTCTATCTTTGAAAA
>CAYXLB010000102.1:0-4193 GCA_964465785.1 uncultured Thermoplasmata archaeon | reverse complement strand
CTCCGTTTTGCCCATATTGTCAGGAAGCTCGGAAGCACGAAGACGCTTATCAGCAGGCTCAGGGATATGGAAAGCACTGAAACTACACCGAAGTCCCGCATCGGGGGCATGGTTGAAAGCATGAGCACTCCAAACCCTCCGATGGTTGTGGCAGCGGCGCCCATGATGGACGCACCCGTGTACTTCACAGTGTTCTCGATTGCGTCGTCAACATTCTTCTCCCTCATCTCCTCTACGAATCTGTGGGTTAGGTGTATTGCGTACGTTATTCCCAGTCCAATTGTGAGCGAGGTGATCGTTATGGTCAGAACGTTGAAGTCCATGCCTATAAAGTACATTACACCCATGGACCAGAGCAAGGCCATTATAACGGGTAGGGATGTGATCAATCCCAGCACCAGCGATTTTGTGAGTAGGTAGAAAACTATGGTGAGGATGAGTACCGTGAGAAGAAGAGTCAGAATAAGCGAGCTCCACTGGCTGCTCTCCAGTGAGTCCGTTATCTTGTACATCAGCACCGGGCCTCCAGTGACAACCGCGGAAAATCCGCGATCGCGGAGTGGCTTGGCATCCTCATTGAGTTCCTTGTAAAGTATCTCGTGCTCCGAATTAATTTTCGATGTGGGCTTGACCCTTATGAGGGTGCTCGTGTAGGTGCCGTTATCCCTGTGAAGAACGTACTTTGCATTGATATCATGCTCGTAGAGGTAATCGTAGACCTGAATGACGTTTCTGTCTGGCAGACCGTCACCATTTGAATCCAGAGCCTCTAACATATCTGAGAAATTCGAATCCACGAATGCTCTGGACCTTATCACATTCACTATGGAGCTCGTCTGTATGAATGAAATGTACTTATCGTCCCTCATGTTCTTGAGGGTCTCATCGATGGCCACGAGCATGCTTGGATCGCTCATATCTCCCTTGACGAGGATATAGCTCTCCTCAACCCCGCTTACGTTGAAGTTTTCACCTATGTACTGTATCACGCTGTATGATTCGGTATTTGCAGGTAGAAAATCGGTTGCGCTGAACTCGGTTCCTATGTTCGCAGCCCCGTAAAGAGCAGCGAGGGTGATCAGGAGAATCGCGCCCACAACTGCCCAGGGCTTCTTTATGGCCGCCCTGGAGCCAAGTTCTATCACGGAGGCAATGCTCTTTCCTTTCTTTTTCCTCTCCTCCCTGAACAGTTTCTTTCCCTTCTTTGTTTTCCACCTGTCCATAAGGACCTTGGAGGCGGGCACGAAGGTTATGAATATCAGAAATGCGGAGAGTATTCCTATGGCGTTCATCATCCCGTAATCTCTAAGCGCTGGAATTGGCGAGGCGAGATTCGATAGAAATGCGATGACCGTGGTGATCGTGGAGAGGATAAGGGCTATTCCTAGCTTTCTCTCCATGCTCCTGGTGGCCTCGTCCACATCTTTACCCTCCTTTATCTCCTCTCTGTAGCGCATTATCGTGTGTATGGCGTAATCCACCCCCAAGCCTACCAGAAGAATAGCCACTGTGGTGGTTATCACGTTGAAGGATAGGCCCAGGAGCACACCTATTCCGTAGGCCCAGATTATGGACATCATCAAGCCGAGCAGGCCCATGACGGTGTCCACCACGCATCTGAACACCAGATACAGAATGAGTATTATGAGAATAAGGGCAACTGGCAGGAGAATGGAGAAGGTCTTGTTCGTGCTCTCAATCATCTCTTCACCCATTATCCTCATGCTCATAACCGAGTAGTCTTTATTGAACTGATGCGCTATCTTTGCGATATCCTTATGCACCATAAGCAGGGTTTCATCGTCGCCGCTGGTGCCATTCAGCATGATGAGCATGAGGCTGGCTTTCGCAGTGCCGTTTTTTGCATCCAGATCCTTTGATAGAAGCGAGTTGGTGGATATCTTTATCAGTTCTGGAATCTTGGATGGGTCAGAGTTCAAAATTGACCTTATTTGGAGGGTTATGTATCTCAGGTTTGCAGATATGTTTTCAAAGGCGTGTTTGGATTTGAGAAATGTCGTGCCTACTGTTGCGTTGTTCTTCACGTGCTCCGTTTCAAGGGACTGGTTGATTAGGGTCGTTATGTTTTGCGCCCTCACTGAGAGCCTGGAAGATATGCTGGATATCTCCTCCGCAGCCCTGGTGAAATTGAGGTATATGGAGTTGAAGTATTCTGGCGAGACGGATATGCCGTACTGGAGCACGTTTTTAATGCTCTCCTCACTCATATTTTCCAGATATTCAATCTTCTCCTGGGTGCTGAATGTGGGCAGCCCTATATCTGGCACGTCGGGTATATCCACAATCTCGTAGATGGTGAGAAATATGCTGAGACGTAGGTATGAGATGTTGAGATAGTGCAGTGTGGCACTGCTGTTTGGATCCTGGGAGTAATAATGGGTGTAATTAGAAAGGGAAGATTCTATGCCTGAGAAGGTATCGTTGAACTCCCTTATGAGGGGAAGTGCGGATACCGTGGCATTCATTGCCGCAAGCTGCGCCCTGGTGAATATATCTGCCGCTATGATGATGTTTGCCAGAGAGACCACGTTTCCTCCAGGATTTGAAGGATTCATCAGGTGCTCCCTTATCGTATCGTTCTGAATTAGCCTATCCTCAAATTTAAGATAGTCTATGAGGCTCTCCTTGGCTATGGCACTTGAATTCTCATACTTTGCCAGAACCTGTACCATCTCCACCGAATAGTAGTTCTCCAGGATCTCCTGATAGGCATTGGATTCTTCATCGTTTGGCATGAAGATGGTGTAATCGGTATCCATCTCCATACTGCCCATGAAAAATCCGAATATGACAGTTAGAAGCAGTATAAGTATGACCACAAAAACTGCATATTTTGTAACAACATGCCCCAGGGATAGATTGCTCATATACTCATCAAAGTGTGGATATATAAATACATTTTCTTCAGGAGAGCAAGATTTATATCTTTGATGAAAATATCCGTGTTGAAGGGGGCATGGGGTAGTCAGGCATCCTGGTGGGCTCCAGTTAGATGATGACAAGCGGGTCAGCTGAAAGATGATGAGTAACTGGAGCGCTGACCCTCAGGAGAGACCCGCGGACCTGGGTTCGAATCCCAGTGCCCCCACTTCCCAGTAAACATTTTTACAGGTTTATAAAATTAGTTTTCTATGTTCTACACAGCTCTCTCCCTAACCTATGATGTTGTAGTGGGGTATAGCTGATATCTGGTATGTTTATTCCTATTGGAATAATTTTGTCAAGAAAGTTGATAAATAGGAATTAAAATGCCAATAGGGTGATGTATGTGGATGAAATCGAAAGGAAGTTCTGGGATTATGTGAAGAAGAGAGGTTATCCCACAGATCCAAAGGGATTGCTGTATGAATCCAAGGAGCACGGGCTCTGGTTGGAGATAAGGGACCTTTATATGTTGGATAGAAAATATCTTGAGGGAGAGAATATAGGGTGGATTGCGGGCATGTCCCTATCAGGAATGCAGAGGAGGTTTATAGAACTGCACAGCTGCCTGGTGTTGCTGATGAAAGGAGAGAAGGCGATGCTGGAGGAGATAGAGGAGAACATTAATTTTAGATATGGAATGTTTTCATCTGAGCCCTGGTTCATAATTGGAAAGATAAACAGCTGGATTTCCTGGATGGATAATGGGGGAATCGTTGATGTGGATGATGTGAGAGAGTATCTGGAGAAATCCCTGAATGAACTCCGAACTAAAAATGTGGAGGCGTATCGTATAGATGAGCTCATCTTGCAGTTGAAGGATTGTGACATATCTGAAGAGACTGCTCTCCATATAAGGGAAATGGTGGAGAGTGCGAGAAAGCGAAGAGAGAAACTAATATCACATGTTGAAGAGAGTGTGAGGGATATAGAAAATAAATTGGATATTGATCTCAGTTATCTGTATGAAACTTCGGGAAAACATTTAAATTGACCCGCATCACATTGGGTGAAGGGGATTTGTATGGGCTACTGTGAGGATAGAACCAGGTATGTGGGCGACGGCTCCTTTGAGCACTGGCTGCACGGAGGGCATTACCACATAGTTAAGACGGGAGCCAAGATATCTGACTATGAGAATGTGAGAATATACGCGGGAATTGGCAGGAGAGAATGTGGAGAAGATATTGAGGATAAGAAGATATGGGAACGAACGTGTAATGGAATATGGATAGAACCATGCATGGCGG
>CAYXLB010000101.1:2088-4229 GCA_964465785.1 uncultured Thermoplasmata archaeon | reverse complement strand
CCTACGGTAGGAGGTTCATACTCTACACAGATAAAGAGTGGAGCATGGGGAAGATCTCTCTAACCACAAGGGAAATAGTTTTGGAAGGAAAGGATATCTATAAATTTCCACTTCTCTCAATAGTTAGCATTGATAAGAAAATAGCATTACCAGTTATAAAGGAGGGGCGCTCCACCCTTCTTCTTGAATACGTAGATATCAGAAGCAAAGAGCGTATCTTCACCCTCTTTTCGGGTTATGGAGCCTGCATAAGAGCCTTTAAAAAGAATTTGCTTGCACTTCTGACCTCCAACGTTGCAATCACCTACAAAATGGGGGATAAATGGCATAAGGGATTCTTGAGAGTTCAAGGTTCTGATATAGTATTGGTACCAACCAATTACAGATTTCACATATCCAAACTTCTGAAATTTGAAAGAAGATCCATGTCCACGGGTTTCTCCAATGTTGGGGTAATAGTTTTGAAGGTGGAGGAGGGAGATAATTTAAATGAGATATGGGTAGTGACTCCTCCACTAAAAAGGGATTTCTTCTGGCAATTGCTTACCATAATGAACGAGGAGTACATATATTCTCAGCTTCTATCGAAATTAACCCGGATTGAGAGACTTGTACTTCTTCTGATTAATCAGGGAGCAACGGTGAATGAAATACTACAAAAGCATCAATTAACCCCCCAGGAATTCAAGGATATAACCGATAAGCTCGAAGAATTGGGACTGATAAAAAAGATAATACTATTGAAAATCACAGATAAGGGGAAGGGAATTGTGGAGCATATCACTGAATGAGCCTCTCTAATATTTTAGAAGCTTCTTGCAAATTTTGAGCTAGATAATCTGCTTTTCCACTCTCATTTCCAATTTTTATGGCTATCATGCCCACATTCTTGGCACCTTCAATATCCCTCCTTTCGGAATCTCCTATGTATACCCTTACCATGCTCTTACTGTTTTCAAGTGCCATCTGAAATATTTTGGGATTTGGTTTGCCAACGCCAGCATCCTCCGCAGTGGTTATTGAATCAAAATAATGGGTTATGCCCAAGCCCTCAAGCACCTTCATGGTATAGGGAGTATCGGCATCGGTAATTAGACCCATATGTTCTGCAATATCCCTTATTTTTTCTAGTGCATCTCTAGCTCCTGGAGCAAGTCTTACATATTTTGCATGGAAGTCCGCATAGGCATCTATTATCCAGAAAACATCCGAAGCACAGAGCCTTTGGGGAGCAATTTCTTCAACAGCCTTGACTATCAAATTTCTAATGGGGTAATACTCTACGTGTCTATTTTCCATATAAGGCTTCCTGTATTCCAATACATGTCGCATTATCTCTTCAGGTTTCATCCCTATTCTGAATTTTTTACCTATAGCCTCGCACATTTTAAGGAATGCATAATCTTCGCTCTTCATATCCGTAATCGTTCCCGTCAAGTCCAGGAATACATCCATAATGGGGGATAATAATGGAAATCTTAATACTTACGAAGAAGAATAAAAAATTTTATATCTCCCCTGCCTATACGCCATTAACTCCGGTGAGCTCCGGTGGTGTAGCCCGGCCAAGCATTCGGGCCTTTCGTGAGGCTCAGGCCGCAGACCAGTGGGCTTCGAAGAAAGCCCGTGACCCGGGTTCAAATCCCGGCCGGAGCATTACTCTCAATATCTCTGTGGCACTTCCCAACAATTTTTAATAATTAATATCCATAGTCCTCTATGCTTTCCGATAGGGACATATTGGAGGCAATGGAGAAGGGCGAGATAAAAATAGAGAATTTTAAAGAGGGAAATTTAACTCCCAATGGATATGACCTTACCATAGGGGAAATAATGATTCCAAGCTTGGGAGTTCATATAAAAGGGGGAGAGATAAACATACCCTCACTGACAAGATTCCTAGTAGGAAGCAAGGAATATATAACTCTAAGCGATAAATATGTGGCTCAGATATGGATAAAGAGTAGATGGGCAAGGAGAGGTGTATTGGCCTCCTTCGGTCTTGTAGATGCGGGATTTGAAGGGATTTTGACCATGGGGGCATTTGCCTCCGAGGAAGTGACAATGAAAATAGGAGATAAATTTGCACAGTTATGTTTCTTACAGCTTAAATCCCCAGTTGAAAAGCCCTATGCAGAGAG
>CAYXLB010000101.1:0-1988 GCA_964465785.1 uncultured Thermoplasmata archaeon | reverse complement strand
GTCTTTGTCACAATCTCCTTAATCCTACGGGTAGCTTCAAGGGCCAATCTTCTTCTTTCCCCCTCAATTGAAAATGGGAGTATGAGGATCGCAACAATTGGTTTCTTTGTTCTCTCCCGCAATATCTTGGCAGTCTCCAATATTCCACCTGTTCCCATTCCCCCACCAAGAGAAGCGAGGAGGACCACAACATCTGCATTGTTTGCCTCTTCCAAAATCCAAGCTTTGCTCCTATCAATTATGTATTCAGCCACCTTCACTTCTCCTTCGGTATCGCTATGCTCTCCAAGTACATCCTTGCCAAGAAGCATCTTTTTATCCGCGTTTATTTGTTCCAACCCTCTCTCATCTGCGTTTATGGCTATGATCTTTGCACCACTTATTTTATTCTCTGCTAGGTAGGAGGCAGCTCTTCCAGCGCCTCCGCCAAAGGCAAAAACTCGTACATCGGGCCTTATACCGAACTCTTCCATCATGAGCTCTTCTACACTCTTTCTAACATCATCAATATTGCGCATACCCATCACCTTCTGGCATTTACTTGCGGGGCAAAGGGCTCTTTTCCTCCTCCGTTAGCCTTAAAGAGGATAACCCCTCGGTGTATGATTTCAATATGCGGGCTAGTTCACCATTTGAAACTAGAATACGAAGAACGTAGGTTATTAGATCCCCCATATCCCTGAAGTACTTGTAATCCACATATTCCTCCAGCACATCAAGTACCCTATCTTCTACCTCAACCTTCATGCCCTTTTCCTTCAAAAGCCCCCTATCGGCCATCTTTATGTACGACATCAGGGCATTCCTTATGAACTCGGAGCGGTTTCTGTACTCAGGATGCCTGGCTAGAAAATCATCAATTTCGTCAATTTCAACGTCTGACAGCCTTATGGTCAATCTAGTACCATTCATTCATTCACCCTTTGCCCATTGCTAATGGAAGATATGTACATTTGACTATATAAAGTTTTTCCTTTTTGGATAAAAAAATTTAATATTTATGACAAAATTATTTTAAAAATGCCTGAAAATACGGGTTTTTAGAAATAAATCCAAAGGTATGTCTGACATTTTATGACAAAACTATAAAGGGGGAGGACAAAGGTGGTCAAAATGACCCAGGATGTATGTCACTTGAGGAGATCGGAGAGGAGGAGCTTGTCCATAAGCTTTGCCTTTATCTTAATCTTCTTTGTTATATAGGCTGTAAGCGCGTCTTCCTTCTTATCCAAAATGTCCCTGAATGTCTGGGTATCCGTTTCCAGAACAATATCTGCCTCTATCTCTCCATCTTCAACATCGGATAGTTTTGCATTCTCAAGGTAAAAATGGTAAGTGCCATCATCGGTGAACTTTACCACGATGCTTCTCTTTAAATCCCTTATCTTCTCCTTCCTCTCATCATCCTTGGCGTTAAATTTCTCAACAAGTTCCTGGAGTGTTTCCTTCATATTCATCACCTCAATATTCTATTCCTTCTCTAGCCATAACACCCTTCCTATAATAATGTTTCACCTCTCTCATCTCGGTAACAAGGTCTGCCTTCTCTATGATTTCCTCCTTGGCATATCTCCCCGTTAAAACGAGCTCCGTTTTTTCTGGAAGAGAGTCCAAAATTGCAAGGACTTCCTCCAGGGATATGAGATTGAAATCCAGGGCAACATTTATCTCATCCAATACAATCAAATCGTAATCTTCACCCATCTTCTCCCTAGCAAAATCCAAGGCTCTCTTAGCTCTCTCTACATCCTCCTCCCTTGGATTATTCTTATTAACAAACCTGTTGCTTCCAAAGGGATATACCTCTATACCCAGTTTCCTAGCGGAAATCTGTTCCCCATACCCCTTGTCTGGCTTCATGAATTGGATTATGCAAACCTTTTTCCCACGGCCCACTGCGCGCATGGCTAGGCCAAAAGCCGCAGTCGTCGTTCCCGTTCCCTATGACGAGTATACATGGATATAGACCCGAGGGAGGCAGGCGTTAT
>CAYXLB010000100.1:0-4310 GCA_964465785.1 uncultured Thermoplasmata archaeon | reverse complement strand
CCACCGCCTTTGACCTGGCTCGGCAACCCCCGCTCCTGCCCGTATATTTTTCTTATTTATTTATTTTTTCTCCAAGTAGCCATCATTATATGTTTAGGTAATTATGGCACAACGCTTTTATATAATAAAAAATGATTTGGATAAACGATGGATGAATCTGCCATCCAAAATACCTTAATCTCTCAAGATAAAGAATTTTTCAAGAGAATAGTTGATAATTTAAAGGATATAATTTTAGTCATAGACTCTAATGGAAAGATTCTAACTGCCAATAGAGCAATCGAAAGATATGGATGGAAAAGAAAGAATATTGTAAATAAAAAAATTCACGATCTTATTAATAAAAGAAGAGCTGGGGAAATTATAGAAAAAATCAAAGGTAGAGAGACCATCAGCGGAAAAATTGAAATGGAAACACCCGAGGGCAGAATAACATTCCAATATTTTGCAACTCCATTAAAAATAAATGAAAGCGTTGTGGGGAGTCAGGTGACATTTAAAGAGATATCTACTCTTCCTACTGAAGATTTTCAAATACTCGATGGATTAACTAAGAAAATCTTAAGGATACTGGATAGAGATACTCTGTATAAAACGACTTATAAAGAGCTTAAAAATTTAATTGATTTTGATTACTATCTTGTTGGGATTTATGACAGGAATAAAAACACAATAAAAACGGAAATAGGTATAAGTGAAGATAAAATACTAGCTCAAAGGGTTTTTAAAGTGCATCCTAAAAAACCTCTCCTAGGATGGATAGTACATAATAAAAAGAGCCTTCTAATAAAAGATATGCTTAATGAGAGGCTCCCTGCAGAGCCAATACATGCAGGAGAAATATGTAGATCATGGCTTGGAGTACCCTTACTCATAGATGATTTGGTTTTAGGAGTGATTAATATACAAAGCTTTGAGCCTAATACCTTTGGGGAGAGAGAGAAAAGAATATTAGAGACTGTTGCATCCCACTTTGCCATAGGTCTCCTAAATATAACCCTATATGAGGAGTTAAAGAGATCAAAGGAAGAGCTTAATAATAAAGTAAGTAAAATGAATCTCCTTTTAAAGAATATCCAAACAGGCATTATTATTGTCAAGGATAAAAAAATACTATATGCAAATAGAGCTTTTAAAGCAATGCTTGGATACGAAAAAATGGATGTAACTGGTGCTTCAATTTTGAAATTTATCCATCCTGATGTTCAAAGCGAAGCTGTGTATTATTATCAAAACATAATATCTAAACCTGATTTCCAAGAAGTCGATGATATAATGAAATTTGTAAAATCAGATGGCACTGAATTATATGGACATGTAATTATTAAGCCTCTCCTTTGGGATGGGGAAAAGGTTTATTTAGTTACCATTGAAGATATAACCCCCCTAAAACAAATGGAGGAAACTATACTATCTCTAACAGATAGTTTTAGAAAGATAAAAATTGCAGGGAGTGAGGATGAAATCTATGATATAGCTATACATTCACTAAAAAATGTTTTAAACTTCAATAATGCAGCCATCTTCAAATTGGAGGAGGATGAGCTTGTACTTGTAAGAACTATTGGCTATAGAATTTCTCATTTTAAGATGGAGTTGAACGGAAGGAGGGGAATAGTCGCATGGGTAGCAAGAAACAAAAGGCCCATATATGTACCAGATGTTAGCAAGGAACCTCTATATATAGATACAGGGGCAGGTTCAAAATGTGAATACGCTACCCCAATAATAGTGGATGGGGAGGTATATGGGGTGCTAGATGTTGAGGGCAAGAAGGTTGATGGTATATCGGAGGAAAGTAGAAACCTCATTGATATGCTAGCAGAGCATATGAGTGTGGCATTGATGAGTCTTAAAAAACAAAAGGCTCTGGAGAAGGCAAAGAATTACCAAGAGCTTATGCTCCGCATTGTGAGCCATGATCTTAAAAATCCATTGGCTGTAATAAGTGGTTACACCGAGCTTATTCGGGAGGAATTTAGGGAGGAGTATATTGATGTTATAGAGGAGGCTGTGGATAGGGCAGTTGAGATTATTGAGAAGGCAAGACTATTCTCAAAGCTTGGAACAAGGGGTGTTGAGGAGGAGAAGGTAGAGATAAATCTGAAAAATGAGATAGAGGAGATTGCTTCCATAATAATGCACAAGTATCCTGAAGGGGAGATAAATATTGATCTACCAGAGATTTCGATTATGGGTCATACACTGTTGAGAGAAGTTTTTCTCAACATACTTGATAATGCATTCAAGTATGGGGCAAAAAGAGTTTCCATAAATGCAGAAATGGATGATGAGAATGTGAAAATAAGGATAAGCGATGATGGCCCAGGCATACCAGATAATAAGAAGGAAGTAATTTTCGATGCCTTTGAAACCTTAGAACAGGGAGGGAGCGGTCTAGGACTTAACATAGCAAAGATGATTGTAGAGATGCATAATGGAAGGGTATGGGTTGAGGATAACAAACCTAGGGGAAGTGTGTTTATAATTCAATTACCCATGAATCAAGCGTAAGTTATATATTGTGAATGGATATTAAGCGGCTTATGAAGTTATCGCACTATGCAATCCTAATGACGATAATCATTGTTTCCGCGGGCATCGGTGCCTATTGGTGGAGTACAAAAGGCCTGGGTGAAGAAAAGACCCCAATTGTAAAAGTTGGAGATACAATCTCCGTGAAATATTACGGCTACATATACTATGGTGGGGAGAGGAGGGTTTTTGACACAAATATTGAAGAGGTAGCCAAGGATAATAGTTCATATCCCAAGAGTGTGAGTTATAAATGGAGTGGAAATTTTGACCCCCTTACCTTTAAGGTTGGAGACCATACGATGATTGAAGGATTTGAAAAGGGCGTATTAGGGATGAAGCTCAACGAGACAAAGACCATTGTAGTACCTCCGGATGAAGGATATACCTTCGATTGGAGCAAGGTGAAAAATTACACCTTACGGCAGAGTATACCTGTTGTGGAAAATCTCACTCTAGAACAGTTCAAGGAAAGATTTGGTAAGGAAAACCCTTCAGACAATAGTGTTTACAAGGACAAGGAGCACGGATGGAATTCCCTAGTTCTAGAGGTCAATCCTACTAAGAATGTAGTAACCATAATGAATAATCCGGATGTAGATAAATACTACCAGCCTTATGAAAACATAGCCGATTTTAAGGTGTATGTGGAAAAGATTCAGGATGGCATAATAACCTTTAGATATGTGATTGAAAGAACACCCATATTACTACCAGATGGTGGAATTATAGACTGGCAGAATGATACATCCTTTAGAATTAACTACAACAAGGAGGTTGCTGGAAAAACGCTTTACTTCGTTGTTACAGTTATAGAGATAAAGGATTAAATTTCTTCCACATATTTTTTAAAATTTTCTATTGCCCTGTCCTTTTTCATAGGATAGCTCTTTATTTTTGCCCTCATGGCGATGGCATCCCCATGGGTTACCAAGGCCACCCTTCCCAAAAATGCCTCCTGTTTGTTGAATCTCAAATATAATGTACCATGTTCATCCACAAGCTCATCCAAGAGGGGCAAAATCTCCTCAACAATTCCAATTTTTTTCATTCTCCTCCAGAATTGATCTATTCCCCTCCCCTTTTTTATTTCCAGCTCAAGGATAGTTATCTCGTTTCCATAGTACCCTTTTTCAACGGTAACCTTAAAATTACTTGCCCCCGTTATAAATTCCATAGCCTTCTTAACCTTATCAAGATCTTCAGTTGCATGAGAGAGGCAGCGGAAATAAATGTACTGTATCATAGGGGCTAATAGAAGAACACAAATATATGTTTACCTATACAGCACCATGGATTTCCTGGATATGGATGAGGCCGTGGAGGAATACAAGAAGATTAGTGAAACCCTAAGAAAATTAGGACTTTCCCAATATGAGATTAGGGCATTCCTTGCCCTGCTATTCCTTGGGGTTGGCTCAGCAGAAGTTATCGCCAAGAATGCTGGAATTCCAAGAACCTCTGCCTATAAAGTACTGGAGGCTCTTGAGGAAAAGGGGTTTGTAATTTCATCCAGAGGCAGACCAAAGATGTACAAACCAGAGAATTTGGAGGTTTTAAAAAAGAGGGTGATGGAAGAGATAAACGAATTATTCGATAAATTAGAATTTGTAGAAAGTGTATTTATGGAGAAGGGTGAACCCCAATTGGTTTATACAATCTCCGGTAAGGATAAGGTTATGAATAAAATTGCAGAACTGATTGACATGGCAGAGGAGGAGGTCATAATTTCAACTCCGAGAATTTCGGAGATAAGGAAGCATCTCTCGAAGAAT
>CAYXLB010000099.1:0-4425 GCA_964465785.1 uncultured Thermoplasmata archaeon | reverse complement strand
TACAGGAGGCAGTGGATTCCTGCCCAGTAAGCTGCATAAGTATGGAGCAGATTGAGTAAAGCAATAAATTTATTATCACCCTTTACTTTTACTTTTTATGCTGCTCATAGTTGAGGAATATTTCAAGAATTTTCCCGCAAGGAAAAAAGTAGCAGAGCTTCTTGTGACTCTTGGGATCTCCGTGAAAAATTCAAAATTGTACATTGGCAATGTGGATGTACCCGTCAATTCTGTGGCAGAGGTGGCCGGGGTCAATAGGAAGATTGTGTACCATACCATTGAATTCATAGAGAAAACATATGAGCTCCGAAACATATTTGAAAGATTAGAGCCAACACTTTCACTGGCAGAGGTTGCCCCCATAATGGGCTGGGAGGTAGTGGAGATAGAGTTCAAGAAGCCAAAATATGGATGTATTCTTGAGGAAGTATTTCATGTATTAAGCGAGGCTTCCTGCGAAATAAGACAGGTAATAGGCGAAAGGAAAACCATGAATGGGAGTAAATTAACCATAGTCTTAGAAAAGCCTGTAAATATGGAGGCCATCGGGAAAATTAGAACACTGGATGGTGTTGAGACCATAACTATACACACATCTGAGATGGACAAACAGAAAATAGTTTGCAATTACTGCAAGGTTAAGTACTGTCCCCGGAAGGTTTCACTTAAGTAATCCCCTTACAATTACATCTATCGCCTCTTCCTCATTTAATCCCCTGGTCATGAGTGTGAGAAGCTGCTTTTTATCCACACTTCCTATGGCAGCTTCATGGGTAACCTTTGCCTTGGGATTCTTGGCCATAACCACTGGGGATGCTATAGCCTCGGCATCATCCATAATAATTTCTGTGCAGTCCACATGGCCACGGGAATAGGCTCCAATGCCAACGGTTTTTCCTATGATTTCACTCTTGGCCCTATCCCTCAAGGCCATTCTTGTTTTTATGACCCCCGAGGAGTGTTCTCCCTCCAGATATATTCTCTCATCTGCTTTTATGTAATCCTCGCCCTTACCATATATTTTCGTTATAAGCATACTCTTAGCATAATCCTTGAGATGTACCTCGTAATCTATATCCACATACCCAACTCTTCCACTTTTTATGACAAATGTGGTATTGTATTCTCCTTCATCCTCCACAATTGCATGGGTTTTGGGAAGTACCTTAACCCCACCACTCTTTCCATGGATATGGATCTCTTCGTATTCTACCTTAGCCCCTTTCCCCACATAAACTTCAGCATCCATAATATGCTCAATCTCCACAGCATTTGGGAAAATGCAATGGGCTAGGAACTTAACTTCACTTCCCTCCTCGGCTACTATTTCACTCTTTATTATCTGCCTGCCCTTGCGAGGGAGCATCCCGAAGCAGAGATGTACCGGGTTCTTTGCCTTATAACCCTTCTTTATCCTTATTATGGCATGAACACCACCTTCAATTTTTTCCGTTTCTATCTTGATTCCATCCGTGCTGTTCTTGGCAAGAACACGATCTTCGTTTATGACCATCGAAGCATAATCCTTAGAGAGTAGAGCCTTGGAATTGCCACCTGAGGATTCATAATATTTCACTAGATTCTCATACTCCCTTCTTATTAATTTATCCATACCATCACCTCTTGAGAGGGCAGGGAGAATACTTGAATAATTTCTTCACATCTTCCCTATCTCCAGTGGCTATAACCTTCCCAGAACACAAAATAGTGGCCCTATCCGCAATATTTATCATATCTTCGCTGTGTGTAATGAGCATAACTGCAGTTCCCATATCCTTCATCTTTCTTATCACTTCGGATATTAACTTGAATGAAAGCATATCTATCCCACTATCTGGTTCATCCAGAATCGCAAGTTTCGGCTCCATAAGGAGAACGGAGGCGAGCTCTATCCTCTTTCTCTCCCCACCACTTAGATTCTCTCCCACCTCTTCAAATAATATGTTCCTTGGCAATCCAACCATCTTAACAACCTCTTCCAGCCTGCTCAAACTCTTATCCTTGGCACTTAGCATAAGATAGTCTTTAACAAGCAATCCTTCAAACCTAGCGGGCTCTTGGAAGGCGAGGGTTATACCCATTCTTGCCCGCTCCCATACAGGAACACAGGAGATGTCTTTACCTTCAAATATTATCTTCCCCTTGCAGGGATAGATACCCATTATAGCCTGGGCCAATGTGGTTTTACCGGAGCCGTTGACGCCTAAAATAAGGTGAATCTCTCCCTTGTTTACCTCAAAGCTTACATCCTTTACTATCTCTCTGTCATCCCGCATAACTGTTAAATTTTCAATCTTCAGCATCAAGAGGAAAATGGTGCAATGGTATATATCATTTGTTAAATTTTTCTGTGTATTTCTTCTTTTCGGAGCGCCTAATTTATTAATGTATGCCCTATACGCATATAACAGGCACCGATGATTATAAATCCTTAAACCCTTTATGGAGAAATATGGTGGATATTGATGAGCTTATGGATGAAATTGAAGGATTAAAATTGGAGATTAACGCCCTGAGGAAAGAGATAAAGGAGGTTCCTCCCCACAAACATTGCCTCAACTGTGGAATAGCCATTCCTCCAGATAAGGAGTTCTGCTCCAAGAAATGCGAGGATGAATGGAACACTATGATAAAGAAGAAAAAGAGATTCACCTATATCTGGCTCATATTCCTGGGAATATTGCTCCTAATACTTCTATTCAGCTCAGGATCCCTATGATCCGAGTTGTGGTTGGTGGAACCTTCGAATTTCTGCATAAGGGCCACAGGGCCCTTTTGAAGAAGGCATTTGAGATAGGAGATTATGTACTCATAGGCCTCACAGCCGATGATTTCAAGAGTGAATGTAGCATCAATTTTGAAGGGCGAAGGAGAAGGGTGGAGGAATTTGTAGAGAATTTTGGAAAAAAATACGATATTGTGAAAATTCATGATAAGTATGGGCCTACACTCCAGCAAGATTTTGATGTGATTGTCGTATCAAAGGAAACTAAAAGAACTGCAGAAGAGATAAACAGATTGAGAAGGGAGAAGGGATTGAAGGAAATGAAGATTGTGGAGATACCAATTTTTTATGCGGAGGACCTTCTCCCCATATCTTCAAGGAGAATTAGGGATGGGGAAATCGATGAGGATGGTAAAAGATTGAGGCCTTTGAGGGTCAATGTAGGCTCAGCAAACCCTTCGAAAATAAAGGCGGTGAAAAGGGTTTTTGAGAGTATTTTCCCTTTTGAAATCATAGTAAAGGGGGTAGAAGTACCTTCCCATGTATCATCCCAGCCCATAAATAATGAAACCATCAAAGGTGCCATAAACCGTGCCAAAAATGCACTTAAAGATGCAGATTATGCCATTGGCATAGAGGCTGGACTCTTCTGGAATGAGGAAATTGGGGAATATTTTGACAAGGCCTTCTGTGCCATTCTTGACAAGTATGGAAATTTCACCTATGGATACTCCGGTGGGTTTGCATATCCTCCAAAGGTTATAGAAATGGTGAAAAATGGAATGGAAGTTGGAGATGCTATGGAGATAATCTCGGGGATAAGGGAAATAAAGAAGATGATGGGAGCAATAGGCTATCTCAGCAAGGGAAAAATAGATAGGGTTGAATTTAATGCCCAGGCAGTTCTTATGGCCATGATTCCCCGCATTAGCCATGAGCTCTATTTCTAAGGAAGGCAATAAGGAATAGGACTATTATTATAAGCAAGGGTACCTGGCTCATTTCTGGTATTTCTCCCTGGACCTGTATTATCTTAATCCCTGATGTTCTCTCCAGACCATTCGATGCCACGATTGTAACATAATAATACACCTTTCCTGTAGATTGCTGCGGAGGTATGTAGCCAATGTACCTTCCATCGGAATAATTCATCCATATGGTATGGAACTCATCACCACTCACGTTTCTGTAATACAGAATTGCCTGATACTCTTCCGGTGCATCCACCATTATTTTTATACTCCTACCCACATAGGCCTGCTCCTGAATAATAGAATCTATGGAAGGAAATGATGAATTATCCCCAAGGGCGATTAGGTACCCATTATTGGATGCAACTAGCAAATAGGAATCGGCAATAATGGGGGAGGATAGGATATAATTCTCTGGTTTAGGGGTGTAGTTCCAAAGTAAGTCTCCAGAGGATGAATAGCAGTAAATCGTACTGTTTTCTGTATCCGTAATAGCCATAACCTTTCCAGAGGCGTATAATATTCCCGCCTTTACTGGGCCATTGAGCTCTTCGCTCCATAGCTGGGTAGGATACAACCCCTCATCTTTTATGGCATAGAGTTTTCCGTCATCTGTGCCCACATATATTGTTCCATTCACAACTGACAGGGGAGCCGTGGAACTTCCTATTTCGATTTTCCATATTTCTGTGCCGTTCATATCCAAGGCTGTTAAATTGCCTCCAGTGG
>CAYXLB010000098.1:0-4457 GCA_964465785.1 uncultured Thermoplasmata archaeon | reverse complement strand
GGAATTTAAAAGAAGAATGATATGGAGGGCCTTGGAGGGATTTATAGAGTCCAAAGATGGAGGATTTATGTGGGTTCAACCCTCCATGAAACCTACTTTTTTAGATATGCCTCAAAGGAGCGTTATTAGATTTGCAGATGTGAAGAGAGGGGGCGGTTTTGAATACTCTGGCCCTATTTTGCTGGTGGAAAAATATCCAGAATGCATAAAGAAGTTGAAAGAACTATCCGAGAAATATGACCTGCCTTATTCGGCTATGGCCAGGATTATCGATATAGCTCATTGCATGATGTTTGCCTTTTCATTTGCCTTTAATAGGGCAGATGAAGACATGGTAGAAAGGGCAAGAAAAGCCATGGAAGAGGTAAGTGAATTTGTTATAGAGATAGGTGGAGTTTTTTGGAAGCCCACGATAGAAGAGCAAAAAATGACAATGCAGATCTTGGATGAAGGCACTCTTAAGTTATTGGTAATGGTTAAAAATCACCTTGATCCCAATGGAATCATGAATCCTGGTAATTGGGAGTTGGAACAATGAGATATGAAGAAGTTGTTCATAGGTGCTTCAGATGTGGTTATTGTAAGTTCACCAGGAATTATTATGACTTTAATTGCCCATCTTATTTAAAGTATAGGTTTGATACATTTTCTCCGGGAGGGAGAATGTGGCTGATACGGGCTTGGCTTAAAGGAGAGGTTAGAAATAGCCCCCGTCTCCAGGAGATCTTTTTTTCATGTGCAACTTGTGCCAATTGTGTGGAAAACTGTCCATTTCAGTTTAGCGAAGACCTCATAGAAATCTTTATTGCTGCCAAGGAAGAGATGGTAAATAGTGGAATAGTGCCTTCGCAGGTTAGAGACTATTTAAAGAATATTTATAATTATGGAAATCCTTACAAAGCCCCTGCTGAGGAGAGAGGTGAATGGGCAGAAGATCTTCACATAGAGATTTATGAAGGGCAAGAGTATCTGTTCTATGTGGGGTGTGTAGGTTCCTATGACGAGAGGGGAAAGAAGATTGCCAGGGCGGTGGTCAATCTACTTATGAAGGCTGGTCTTTCTGTGGGCATTATGGGGAATCAGGAGACATGTGAGGGAAACGAAGTGAGGGCATTGGGTGAATTAGAGCTCTTTGCACATATGGCACAACAGAACATAGGGCTTTTCAAGGAGAAAGGAGTGAAGAAGATCATCACCCTGGATCCACATGCTTTTAATGCTTTTAAAAACCACTACAAGGAACTGGGGGGTAATTTTCAGGTTTACCATTATTCCCAGATCCTTGCTCCAATGGTGGAAGCTGGTGTTTTTCCCTCTCTGGGGCTACTTGGAGTGAGGGTGGCCTTTCATGATTCTTGTTACTTAGGTAGGCATAATGGGGAATACCAGAGTCCCAGGGCCATCCTTAGGGCTATTCCTGGGTTAGATCTGGTGGAGCTGGAACGTAATGGTAAAAACTCCCTTTGCTGTGGGGGAGGGGGTGGAAACTTCTTTACCGACGTCCTGGGAGGTGGAGAGAATCACCCCAGCCGCCTTAGGGTGAGAGAAGCCCTTGAGGCTGGGGTTTCTATTCTAGCTGTAACCTGTCCCCAGTGCGCCAAGATGCTGGAGGACGCCGCTAAGGTTATGGGTGTTGATGGGGAATTGGAGATTTTGGATGTGGCCGAAATTTTGGAGAGGGCTATTTCCCTCTAGAAGAAATGTAAGGCAGAATTGCGCTACTCTACTTATTGGGAGGATGGCTCAGGGGCCAGGATTCGAACCTGGATTAGCGGATCCAAAGTCCGCTGTCCTACCTGTTAGACGACCCCTGAGCAATCATTCTTATAATATGCACCATTACCCAGGTATGTTGAAGGGGGTGTGAGATTCCTTTGGGAGAAGGCTGGCTCTTACAGAAAACCCTTTGATTTACTGGGAGTACAGGTCCGGGAGCTTATAAAGAAGAAGGGAGGGGAGGTTATGGTAAGTTTACCCAAGTATTCTACTCTCGACACAGTTGGCCAATGTTTAAGGCGCAGTGCCGTCCGCTATCCAGACAAGGTGGCTTTGATCTCAGATCACCCTGATTATAGCAGAGTTACCTATAGAAAATTTAACGAGCTGGTAAATAAGTTTGCTAATTCCATAATGAAATTGGGCCTGAATAGAGGAGATACTGTTGCACTTATGGCGGGTAATAGCTTGGAATTTCTCATTATATGGTATGGATTAGCTAAGGCTGGGATTACTATGGTTCCAGTGAACCTTATGCTTAAAGGTGAGGAACTAAGCTTCATTATTAACCATTCTGAATCCAGGATATTTATAATGGAAGATACATTTGTAGATGCCATTAAAGATGTAAGGGATAAGCTGAATAAAGTAGAGTGTTTCATGCACATTAGCCATAAAAAGAGGGATAAATCGGACGATAGTATGATGGATTTTTGGAGTGTTATAAATCAGGAAAATTCAACAGAGGAACCGCTGGTTGAAGTAGATAGTGAGGATATAGTTCAACTAGCTTATACAAGTGGAACTGAGGCTCTTCCTAAGGGTGTTATGCTGACTCATCGGGGTCTTATTTCTCAGTATGTCAGTTCGATTGTTGATGGAGACCTGAGACAAAGCGATGTGGCTATTGCGGCTATGCCATTTTTTCACTGTGCCCAGTTGCACTGCTTTACTGGTCCCCATATTTACCTTGGAGCAACCCAGGTTATTTTTCGCCAGTTTGAACCTAGGAAGATGTTGGAAACTATCGAGAGAGAAAAGGTTTCCTTTATTTTTTGTTTGCCTGCTCAGTATAGAGCCATGCTGGCACTGTCAGATTTTGATGATTACGACTTGAGCTCTTTAAGAATGTGTACTTACGCGATGGCTCCCGTGAGTATTCGAGAATTAAAGATTTTCATGGAAAAATTTAGACCTAAAAAGGGGTTTCAGATTTATTTTGGACAAACAGAAATGTCGCCAGTTACAACAATTCTTAAACCTGAGGAACATCCATACAAAGAAGGTTCTGTTGGTAAATCTGTTCTAAATGTGGAGCTTGCCATCATGGATGATAATGGTAATTTTCTTCCACCTGGTGAAGTTGGTGAGATAGTCTATAGGGGTGGACATATGATGAAAGGTTACTTTAAGGATGAAGAAAAGACAAAAGAAGCATTTAAGTTTGGTTGGTTTCATAGCGGAGATTTGGGAAGAATGGATGAAGAAGGATATGTTTGGTTTGAGGATAGAAAGAAGGATATGATAAAGACTGGAGGGGAAAATGTTCCTTCTATAGAAGTGGAGAAGTGCATATATGACTATCCAGATGTTCAGGAGGTGGCGGTCTTTGGGACACCTCACCCTGTATGGATTGAGGCAGTGACGGCAACGGTGGTGCCTAAGCCCGGGAAAAAGATAGACCCTGAGGAAATAATATCTCATTGTAAGCAGAGGCTAGCAGGTTACAAGGTGCCTAAGAAGGTTTACATAGTGGACGAACTTCCCAAAACCGCTACCGGAAAAATACGGAAGCACGTTCTTAGGAAACAGTTTACATCAGAGTGATGAGGTTGCCTTCAGTGTCTGTAATCTGAACTAGTCGAGACTTAATCTAGAGGGATGAAGTGGTCCCCAAAAACTGGGACCATTGGGACCATATGGTAATCCTCCTGGCTACAAGCGATTCTTAAGAAGATAAGGGTGAAAAGGAGGGCAAGAAGCACTCGGTCGAGCTTAAGGCCAAGGTCTGAGGCCATGAAGGGAGAAGAAAACTTTCAGCGACCAGGTACACGGTCGATAGAGCAAGAAACTCCACTGCCTAGTTGGTTCAGACTCAAATTTGTCCCAAGGGGTTGTGGGCCATATAGGAGGCAGCTAACAGATTACTAACGAAACCAGCCTAGTTTTGCCCATTCCAGCCCCTTTTCGCCTTCTTGACAAAGGGAGGGAGGAAGCCTATAAACTCCCTTGCTCCCACGGTTTGTAGCGGGTGCCGAAGTGGCGGAAATGGGAGACGCGCTGGACTCAGGATCCAGTGGCTGTAATAGGCCGTGCGGGTTCGAATCCCGCCTTCGGCACCATATTCTTGTGAAGAAACAACCTTTCCTTAAGACCTTTTGTAACTGTGTACCCTAGGCTTTAAAGGGTAAATGATGGATCTGAAGGGAACCGACGAAGTTTTGCTCAATGGGCTGGAGAGTTGATCACTCAGTGCTTTACCAGTTGGGTAATCTGTGGAGATTCCAGGGACTGGTTTGTTATTTCAAGTCTGGCGGCATGTGTCTTTACTGAATGTTTTGGTGATATGCGTTCATTAAAGGGACAAAGCTGTAGGGATCCGAGCTTGTTGGTGGGATTGTGGCTTCCTGTTGCGATGTTGTGGCGAGGAGTATCTTCGCCGTGCTGGGGGTTGTTGCTCAGGAGAGTGCTAAGGCTTCCTAACTCATCTTTGAAAACTTTCGTCCCTTTTCCAAATCTTC
>CAYXLB010000097.1:0-4464 GCA_964465785.1 uncultured Thermoplasmata archaeon | reverse complement strand
AGGAAAATGTTAAATCCCACCAAATCATAAGGCGATTATGAAGTATTGCCCAAACTGCGGTGCCAAGCTCAGCGACAATGCAAACTTTTGCCCATTTTGCGGTGCAAAACTTGAAGATTACGAGGTTTATGAGAAGCCGAAAATTGAAATTCAACCCGATCTCATATGCAGGCACTGTGGAAAGGGAAAATTGATGCTTGTGGATGCTGAGAGTGACATACCCCTCTACATGTGCCCCCACTGTGGCTGGTATTACGGGGATTTTCTAGGAACTGGGAAGGCCATCTACTACGATTCCATGCATCTCAAAATTGGGCGTATAATAAAGGCAGAGATAAGAATGCGGGGCCATCTTAGAGTGAGCATTAAGAATACGCCAGATAAGGAGGATGAGGGATTCACAGAAATGGCAAAATATTTGCACAATGATCTGAAGGAATACGATATCGCCTCCATTAGGGATGCCCTGGTTTATCTTATGGAGGAGGGAGTAATTGAGAGTTATATGGAAAATATTGATGATGAGTTCCTATGGTTCGGGGTGAGGTTTGTTGATAGTTATTAAGTGGTATGGGGCCTTCAGGGTTAAGGATGGAGAAGTGGTGGAGAAATACATATTTCCAGAGGAGAAGCGGGCAGCAATCCTTAAGGATATAAGGGATGGAAATTTCGACATCCTCTCCGATTTCATTGAGGATGATGAGGTTGTAATTGAGGGAGAAATAGGAGATAAAAAGGAGCTTATTTCTACAGCCATAGAAGTGGCAAAATTGGAAATGCGGGACAATCTTGGGGATGATTACAGACTAATAGAGGCACTAAACACTTACGATGATATAGTGTCCACCATAAATCTCATGGATGAGAGGCTCCTTGAATGGGAAAAAATTGAGGAGATAAAGGGAGAGAAGGATAGAATCCAGGTTCTTATGGAAGATAGGCTTAAGGATTTGGAGAAGATGAGGGATGAGATAAGCAAGGAGATTGAAAGGAGGGCAAATAGCATATGTCCCAATATCTCTTATCTTGTGGGTCCAATAATAGCGGCCAGGCTGATAGCAAGTGCTGGAAGTTTGAAGAGACTGGCAAAGTTACCTGCCAGCACCATCCAGGTACTGGGGGCAGAGGAGGCATTTTTCAGGCATTTAAAATCAGGGTCAAAATGTCCCAAGCATGGCATAATATTCCGTGTGCCCATGGTTAGGAACTCTCCCAAGAGACTAAGGGGAAAAATCGCAAGAACCTTGGCTGCAAAGATAGCCATTGCAGCCAGGGTGGATTATTACAAGGGAGAATTCATTGGGGATAAATTGAAGGATGATCTCCTCAAAAGGGTTGAGGAGGTTAAAAAATGATTCTCATAGGAAAGGCCACTGAAGAGGAGCTGTTAAATCTAATAGGGGAGAGAAAAGGGAGCGTTGTGGCCTACTTCGGATATGTTAGGGACTTCGCCCATGGGCAGAGGGTAAGGGCAATGATTGCCATAGAAAAGGATAATAGTAGAAGGATTTTGGAAAAAATTGAAGGGGAAATATTGGAAAAATTTCCAGTTGAAAATATCATCCTTTACCACAGCGTTGGGAATTTGAAGGTTGGAGAGCTACTTGCAGCGGTTCTTGTGTCCTCTGTGCATCGCAAGGAGGGTTTTGAAGCCTGCAGATACGGTATTGATAGAATAAAGGAGGAAGAGCCCATAGAGAGAAGGGAGATTGGAGATGTATGAGACACATACATTTTAGGTTTGCCTAAAATTTTTTATTTGTATTATAAAAAAAATTAAAATAATAAGAGTCCATCCACCCCCTATGAGGGTTAGGGTCCATAATGATTTGCTAATAACAGCTGAGGATGACAACAATGCAATTCTCCTCAGTGGTAGTGGAAAGGCCATGAGTCCCATGAAGGCACTCCTTGCAAGCTTGGGAGGATGCACAGGTATAGATGTTCTTATGATTCTGCAGAAGATGCGGGAAGACGTAAAGGAGGTTAACGTGTATATGGATTACGAAAGGGCACGAGATTATCCCAAGATATACACGAAGATACACATAAAATACGTAGTAATTGGAAATGTGAGAAGGGAGAGCGTGGAGAAGGCCATAAAATTATCAGAGGAGAAGTACTGCTCTATAAGTGCTATGCTCTCAAAGACTACTGAAATCACCCGAAGCTATGAAATAAAGGAAGATATAAGCTAGATTTTCCCCTCTATAATTTTTCTCATTCTGAGGGTTGCCTCCCTTATATCGGGAGCTCCCATTATGGCGGAGATGACAGCAATTCCCTGAACTCCAATTTCCAGAACCTTTTCAACGTTATCGTGGTTTATACCACCAATGGCCACAATGGGTATGTCAACATTTTCAACTATTTCCTTCAGCCCATTCAATCCCAGATACTTGGCATCTTCCTTTGTGCTTGTGGGAAAAACACTACCTGCCCCAATGTAATCTGCACCCTTCCTCTCAGCCTCCTTTGCCTCTTTAAGGTTAGAGGCGGATATCCCTATTATCATATTCCCCACAATTTCCCTGGCGATTTCTATGGGCATATCCTCTTGACCTAGATGAACACCATCGGCCCCAGTGGCTAAGGCTACATCGATCCTATCGTTCACGATAAAGAGGGTATCGTACTCATCAGTAAGCCTTCTCAATTCTTTGCCAACTTCCAACATTCTGCGGGTGGGTGCATTCTTCATTCTCAATTGAATAGTAGTGGCACCGCCCTCCAGGGCCCGCCTTGTACCCTCAATCTCGTCCACAAATCGCCCATCTGTGATCACATACAATTTCAACTTATCCTTCCATCCCAACTTCCATCACCCTTTTCCTTTCATCTACCAATTTCTCATCGATCCTGTACAACCAATCATAGAGTTTCACATGAAAACTGCCAGGATAGGATGCCTCCTCAGCCGCCTTTTCTGCGGCTATCTCAAATACCACTAAGGAAGATACTGCGGCTTCTATAGGCTCTGCCACAGTTGAAAATGCACCCATTATGGATGTAACCATACATCCAGTACCGGTAACCCTGCCAAGGAGTGGTGTGCCATTCCTCACCATGAATAGGCGATTTCCATCACTAACAAAATCGATTTCGCCTGTAACGGCTACAGTTAAATCAAATTCTTGAGATGCCTTAACTGCTAGGTCCTTGGCAACGCTTTCCTTATATCCAACTGCATCAACGCCCCTTGTCCTACCACTACCCAATAGGGATTGTATCTCACTAAAATTTCCCCTGAGAATCCTTATATTTCCACTCTCCAGGAGAGATAGGGCAACCTTGGTTCTATACTTGGTGGCTCCCGCACCAACAGGATCAAGCACAATGGGTTTATCGAGTTTCCCAGCCAAATCAACGGCCCTTTCCATGGATTCAACCCAATGGGCATCCAGGGTCCCTATGTTTATCACCAGAGCATCTGCAAGATGAAGCATATCCTCCAGCTCTTCAACGGCATGGGCCATCACTGGGGAGGCGCCTATTGCAAGAAGAGCATTTGCCGTGGTGTTCATGACTACAAAATTCGTTATATTCTGCACCAGTGGTCTTTTTTCCCTCAATTTCCTTAGATTATCCCCTATCCACTCCATAGGAGGGGGATGGAAAACATTAATTAATAATTTCCTTATGGCAAATTGATGAAGATGCGTTATTCCCGTCAAAGGAAACTGGTGAATCAAGAGAAACTGAGAAATTCATCGGTGCTTGTAGTTGGAGTTGGGGGGCTCGGTGGATTCTCTTCCCTTTATCTCACCCTGGCAGGAATAGGTAAATTGGTGATCCTAGATCACGATGCTGTGGAGGAGAGTAATCTTAACAGACAGGTTTTATATCGGGAGGAAGATATAGGCAAGAAAAAGGTCCATATTGCGGCAAGAAGATTAAAGGAAATAAATCCCGATGTGGAAATAATACCCATAGAAGGAAAGATTGAAGATGTAAAAATATCCCCTCAAATTGATATCCTGGTTGATGGGTTAGATAACATAGAGGCAAGATTTGCAGCAGAAAATTTTGCTCTCTCACGCAATATCCCCTATGTCTTTGGTGCCGTGGAGGGATTTATGGGTATGATTACCTTCATAGATAACACCACTAAGAAGCTTGAAGATTTCATCCAATATTTCAAATCTCAAAAACCCCATGTTCTCGCATCCACTGCTGGATTCATAGCCTCTTTGCAAGCCTTGGAGGTCATAAAGTATCTAAGCGGAAAAGGTGATTTGCTTAAAAATCGCCTGCTGATCTACGATGCCCTCAGCACAAATTTCCTGGAGGTGAAATTATGATTGTCAAGATTCGCTACTTTGGAAGATTTGCCGCCGAAATAGGAAAATTCTCAGAGGAGATTGAAATGCCCGATAACTCCAAAGTTAAGGACCTTGTTAAATTCCTTAAAGAAAAGTATCCATTTTTGAAGGACGAGGTGGTTGAGGTATCCATCGATGGAAA
>CAYXLB010000096.1:0-4477 GCA_964465785.1 uncultured Thermoplasmata archaeon | reverse complement strand
TTTCTCCGAATTCTTTATATACCAAATATCTTTATGGGAGCAGAGAAAAAAGGCTAGCCAGACGCCAAGGGCACAAATAGCCCGCAAGTGCGCCCAAAAATGTGTTTTGGGCGTGGCAACGGCGTCACGGCTCCTACGAGGTGAAAGATATGGGAAGTTCGCATCATCCTAGAAGAGGCTCTATGGCGTATTATCCGAGAAAGAGAGCTGCAAGTCCAGTGCCAAGGATAAGGACATGGCCAGAGATAGAAGATGGTCCTAGAATACAGGGTTTTGCCGGCTATAAGGCTGGAATGACCCATGTGTTCACAATTGACTGGAGAAAGCATACAACTACCGCTGGACAGGAAATATGGACCCCTGTGACCGTAATTGAAGTCCCGCCAATGAAGGTGGCAGGCGTGAGATTTTATGAAAGAACAATGTATGGATTGAGGAGTATTGGAGAGGTGTGGGACGAAAATATTGATAGGGAATTGGCTCGCAGGTTTCCCTTACCAAAGGAGTATAGTAAAGATAGAGCCTTGAGTAAGATAAATGGGGATATTGAGGACATTCGACTAATCGTGCATACCCAGCCAAAGCTCGTGAGCGGTGTGCCAAAGAAGGCACCCGATATTATGGAGATTCGCGTTGGGGGAGGTACAATTGAGGCTCGTAAGGAATACGCACTCAATCTCCTCGGTAAGGAGATAAAATTCTCAGATTTTAAGAGTGAGGGTAAATTTGTGGATGTTATTGCCATAACCAAGGGTAAGGGATTCCAGGGCCACGTCAAGAGATTTGGTGTAAAGCTTCTGAATCAGAAGAATAGGAAACATCGCCGTATGATAGGTACTCTTGGTCCCTGGCATCCGGACTGGGTCCGTTACACTGTGCCTCAGGCAGGGCAGATGGGCTATCATCAGAGAACGGAATACAATAAAAGGGTAATCAAATATGTTGATTTCATAGAGGAAAATGGCGAGAAAAAGCTTGCCTTGGATATAACTCCTAAGGGTGGATTCCCCCATTATGGGGAAGTTCGAAATCCATATGTGCTCATCCATGGCTCAGTACCTGGACCTGCCAAGAGATTGATTCGGTTCCGGGATCCGGTGAGACAGGTTCTTGAGGATGTGGAGAGCATCGAAATAACCTATGTTTCTCTGCAGTCTAAGCAGGGGGTGTGATGAATGCGTGTCAATGTTTACACAGTTGATGGGGGAGTAAAAAGACAAATAACCCTTCCCAAGGTTTTTAATTATCCCTATAGGCCAGATTTGATTAAGGAGGCAGTGCGTGTATTTCAATTGAATAGAGTTCAACCCCATGGTGTTGATCCCATGGCTGGAATGCGTCGCGTAGCGGAGTCTTGGGGACCTGGACACGGCATATCTAAGATGGTTCCTAGGATAGGTCACACTTCAAGGGGAGCAATCATACCAAGTACCGTAGGTGGCAGGGCAGGACATCCTCCAACTACCCAAAAGGTCTGGAAGAGGAAAATGAATGTTAAGATGCGCCGCTTGGCAAAGTACAGTGCCCTATCAATGACTGCAAATAAGGTAATGGTCTCCAAGAGGGGGCATAGATTTAGTGAGGATATAACATTACCCATAGTGGTTGAGGATGAATTTGAAAAGATTTCTACAGTTAAGGAAGCCATAAAGGTTCTCAAGAATCTCGGTGTTTATGAAGATATTGAGAGGGCCAGCGAGAGGCGCATACGTGGTGGAAAGGGTAAGAGAAGGGGTAGGAGATACAAGAGAAAGAAGAGCGTTTTGATTGTGGTATCCAATAAGGAGACTGTGGTGAAGGGATTCAGAAATCTTCCCGGCGTGGATATAGTTACACCTAGGGAGTTGAATGCTGAGGTTCTTGCCCCCGGCACCCATGCGGGCCGTTTGGCAATCTTCACCGAAAGTGCTATAAAGGAGATCAGGAGGTGGCCCCAATGACCTTTCATCCAACCAAGGTGATAATCAAGCCCTATGTGACGGAAAAGACCCTTTTGCTAATAGAAAAGGAAAATAAACTCACCTTCATAGTGAGAAGGGATGCAACGAAGATTCAGATAAAACATGCCGTTGAGCGCCTGTTCAACGTGGAGGTTGAGCAGGTGAATACACACATAACCAAGTATGGGAAAAAGGCAATTGTGAAGCTGAAGAAGGGTTATAGCGCGGAAGAGGTAGGAATGAGGTTAGGTATATTCTAAAGGTGATATAAATGGGTAAGAGAATAATTCCACAAAGGAGAGGTCGTGGCTCCTCGGTTTACAGGGCCCCTAGCCATAGGTATGCTGGCAGGCCCATAAATCCCAAGGTTGATAGTGCCAGGGGAATCGTGAAGGAGATATTCCATGATCCTGGCCATACAACTCCCCTTGCTGAGGTTGTGCTTGATAGCGGTGAGAAGGTTCTAATGCTGGCCCATTTGGGTATGTACGAGGGTCAGGAGATTGAGATTGGAGAGGGTGCTGAAATCAGGCCTGGAAATGTTTTACCCTTGGGAAGCATACCAGAGGGTGTTCCCATTTACAATATAGAGGCGCAACCGGGAGATGGTGGCAAGTATATAAGATCTGGAGGCTCCTATGCTCAGATTGTAACCCATGGTGTTAAAACCACTGTGCAGCTTCCATCTGGGGAATTTAAGATGTTTGACCCCCGCTGCAGGGCCACAATAGGTATAGTGGCAGGAGGGGGCCGTAAGGAAAAGCCAATGCTCAAGGCGGGCAAGGTTTATCATGCTTGGAAGAGCAAGGCCAGAAAGCATGTGCGTGTTAGGGGCGTGGCCATGAACGCTGTGAATCACCCCCATGGTGGTGGAAATCACCAGCATGTTGGAAGACCAAGCACGGTTAGTAGAAATGCCCCTCCGGGCAGGAAGGTTGGAAGACTATCTCCTAAAAAGAAGAAGAGGAAGAGGTGAGTAAATGGCAAAGATGAGAAAGATTAGTGCCAAGTCGGCGAGGAGAAGGAAGAGGAAGACGAGGAAGCTTGTAATGGGAAGGATGAAGGAATTCTCCTATAGGGGCTATTCTCTTGAAGAATTGCAAAAGATGAACTGGGATGAATTTGCTGAGCTTCTCCCCGCTAGGGCAAGGAGAACCCTTAAGAGGGGCTGGGATGAGGAGAGAATGAAGGCTGTCAGGAAGATAATAAACTCAGATGGAAATAAGGTAGTGAGAACCCATAGAAGGGATTTGATAATCTTGCCACAGTTTGTTGGAAAGCGTGTGGCAGTTCATAATGGTAAGGAATTTGTGGAAGTTGAGATAAAGCCGGAAATGATCGGTCATTATCTTGGAGAATTTGCCCTGACTCGCAAAGAGGTCAAGCACAGCGGACCAGGTGTGGGAGCAACCCGCAGCTCTAAGTTTGTACCGCTGAAGTGAGGTGATTGAATGCCCTACAGTATAAAGGTGGAAGGAGAAAAATACGCCAAGGCCCTGGGGAGAGATTTGCCACTTTCCCTGAAGGATTCCGTTAATCTATGCCGTGCCTTAAAGGGTATGAAGCTTGAGGATGCCAAGGATTTCCTAGAGGATGTGATAAAGAAGAAACGGGCAGTACCATATTTCAGATATCTTGATTCCATCTCCCATCGCAGGGGCATAGGACCGGGTAGGTATCCCGTGAAGGAGGCAAAGCACATACTCAAAATCTTGGAGAATGCTGAGGCCAATGCCGAGGATAAGGACCTTGATACCGATAATCTCTACATAATGCACATTGCAGCCCACAAGGGAAGAGTTATTAAGAGATTTGTGCCCCGGGCCATGGGAAGGTCTGTTGAAATACGAAGGGACAGGGTACATATAGAGGTAATCTTGGAGGAGAGAATTCCTGAGGAGGAATAATTATGGATGAGAGGAAATTTGTGAAGGAAAATGTTAATCGTTTGCTTATGAAGGAATACCTGATGAAGGAAACTGCCATGGCGGGTTTTGGAGGTCTGGAGGTACAGCGCACACCTCTGGGCACCAGGATAATATTGGAGGTAGAGAGGCCCGGTATGGTAATAGGCAGGAAGGGTGCCAAAATTAAGGAGCTAACCGATAGGTTGCAGCAGGATTTTGGTGTGGAAAATCCAACAATAGAGGTTAAGGAATCTCCCAATCCGTATCTCAACGCCCAGATAATGGCTCAGAAACTCGCCATGGCCCTGGAACGTGGCTGGCATTTCAGACGTGCAGGCCACTCCACCCTTAGACGCATCATGGAGGCAGGCGCCAAGGGTGCCCAAATAATAATTGCTGGGAAATTAACTGGGGATAGGGCTAGAACTGAGAAGTTTATGGCTGGAACTATAAAATACAATGGTAAGCCCGTGGAGCTTGTTCGCATAGGTTATGCCACAGCAAAAACAAAGCCCGGTATAATTGGCGTGACTGTAAAGATTATGCCACCAGATGCAAAATTACCCGATGAGATAAATATAATTCCTCCGGAAGAAGCTGAAGAGGAGAAGAGAGAGGAAGAAAAGGTGG
>CAYXLB010000095.1:0-4520 GCA_964465785.1 uncultured Thermoplasmata archaeon | reverse complement strand
TTTTTGAATATATCATACTGTGGATGTATGTAGAAGTATATCCCATTATCTGCAGGATGAAATTTGACATTTATGATATTAAGGGAATCCTTTGGAGATTTCAATCCATAATATGGAATCTCACTCTCCCACTCCTGAAAATCCCCGTCTACCTTGAATATGTAATGCTTCTCAAAGAATATAATTCCTATTAGAGGAGCAGCCAATATTAGAAATACGATGAAAAGAGGGATTATGATTTTCCCAATATCTCTCATAGGTGCCTTTTGAGAAATGATGGGTGAACCATTTACAATACCCTTGCCATTTATCAATCCATTTCTGAATCCATTCTTAAAACCATTGATTGTACCAAGGCTTGGAGATAGACCCATCTCTGTAATTGTTTTTTTACTTCTTTTCTCCCTCCTCCTCAGCTTTTCTACCAAGCCCTCTGGAGGCATCTCCCCCCTCTGCAAATATAATTTATAAGCCTTATCATAGGCTTCCCGTGCCTCCCTTAATCTGCCCATTTTTTCAAGTATTTCTCCCTTAATCTCCCATACTATGGGGGAATTTGGATACAATTTGGAAAGCCTATCATATTCCTCATATGAGGATTTAAGATTTGCGTCTGAAGAAACCCGTCCCCATCTCTTAAGAAAATCGTTACCCACCTTATTTCCTGAAGTCCTTCTCCTTATGAGGAGCTGAAGGTTTTTTGCATCATCTATATTCATATTTGCTACCTTGGCAAGCTCTTCTGGCTTTGCCTCCAATATGCTTTTAACATCTGGATATACTTTAATTATCTCTTCGATTATCTTTTTTGAAATTCCTGCATCCTCCAATATCTTCTTGAGCACAGAAAACCTAAAAGGGGATTATATAAAAGCATTCTTCATATTATTGATACAAAGATTCATAATTGTGAGCATGAGCAAAAGTTTTACATAGGGTGCCCAATACAGATGTATGAAACTCCTATGTCCAAACTGCAATCAAGAGACGGAACATATTATTTTATCCATGAAATCCAGGAAGGGTGGAGTGGAATATCTTCTGAAGTGTAGTAATTGCGGATACACCTATGAGAAATTTTTCGAAGAAGAAAAGATGAAGGAGATAAAGGTTATATGGAGTTGGAGGGATAAATCAGAGGTCAAAAGGGTCTACAAATTAGAGGAAGACATAATAACCGTTGGGGATGAGATAAGTGTTGACAATATAAATTCCCAAATAACTGCTATAGATAGTAAGGGTAAGAGGGTTAAAAAGGCGAAGGTAAAGGATATAGACACCCTCTGGGCTAAGAGATTTGATAAGGTGGTTGTTAAAATCTCTGTGAATAGGGGAAGCAGGACATCCTCTTATGAGATAATAGCCCATCCAAACGAGGAATTTTATGTGGGAGATATAATAGAGGTGGAGAATAGACATGCGGTTATACATAAGATAAAGACAAAGGAACGATTTGTTATGCGTGGTGGAGCACTGGCTAGGGATATTGTGAGGATATATGCCAAGGAGATAAGAGAAGTAAGGGAATATTGAATTACAAAAACAAAAATTTAAATAGCAATCTAAATATATACAACTATGGAAGGAATACAGCCAGCAATAGGAGAGTCAAGTAAGGTGAATACAATTCTTGATCTTTTGAACATTGCAAAAATTCTTGCACTGATCATAGGGATTTTGGGATTTCTATTGGCCGCTTGGAGTGCATGGCCCATAATATACGGTTACTGGGGATCCATAATAGGGGCGCTGTATTGGATAGTTTCTGCGGTGATAAACCTTATGCTGTACATGAGAATGGATGAATTTTCCAGTATGGTGAAATCTAGGAGATATGCAGAACTCCATGATGTGGTGTTGATCTGGATGGTACTTGGACTTATTTTTGGTTTCATAGTTGGAATACTGCTTCTCATAGTTTTCCTCCAACTTGAGGAATTGAAGAAGGCAGTTAGCTATCCATCCTCCTATCCACCACAGTCGCCTCCATCGGTGCCACCACCGCCTCCAGAGTAGAAAGATTTTTATCACATCACCCTTTTTTTGTCCTATGCTTAAAAGGGCCTTTGAGGAAGTTGCGCCTTATATCTTAAATTTGTCAGAGATAAAAAAATTTGTAGAGGAGAACGAAGATAAGGATGAAGATGAGATAGTGAAGGAATTGGAAAAAAGAATAAGTTCAAGTGAAGGTACCCTAAAGACAGATTACCGGATTTTGCTTAACGAGTTTGAGAAAACAATTAATAAGAGGATGTAGATTTATGATGGTGGATTTAAGGGACTTGATGAGAAAAATATTCGAGCTTAAGGGTGTGGAGGTTCTTGATAGGGAGCCATATGAATACCTATGGGTGAAATATGAGGAGGGTTTGGAACTTATATATATTGAGGATAAGGAGGTTGTGGATGGGAATTATGTGATAAATTTTTCACGGGATACTGAGCAGATAAACGCATATAAAAGCATAATATGTCTCAAGGGGTATACATCGGATGCAAAGAATATGGGAGAAAAATTAAATATTGAGTTATTGGACAGAAGTGAATTTGCAAGAGTTCTCGGAGAGTTCATAATAGAACTCCATGAGAAAAATAAACTTATGGAACTTGAGCTTCTTGAGGAGGAAGATGTGGAAGTGGAAGAGCTTGAGACAGAGGATGAGGACACCATCCCGATTTTTCTGGAGGAAGTAACTGGAGAGGGGGAAGAAAGAATAATAAAGCCTGCCATCTCTGCGGAAGAGGCATCGGCCATTGCAAGAAATTATGTTAGAGGATTTCACCAGGAGTTAATTCTTTTACCCTATTTTATATATGAGTATTCCCTTGAATTGGTTATTGAAGGCACGTTGAATACAAAACCGATAAAGGGACTCTTAGCCATAAACGCCATAAATAAAAGGTATGAGCTCTGGAAAAAGGGTTATGAAACTACAACAAAGATTGAGATTGAGAATCGTAGGATGGAGCCAGCCATAAGTGTGGAGGATTCCAAAAACATAGCTGAAAAAGTTATCGATCAGGAGTTCTCAAGAGAGGAGGAAGTAAAAATAGAGGGAGAAAATGTAACAATTATTGAGAAAAGAAAAACCAGGCCTAAGAAGGGCTCCATAAAATTGAATTTCATAGGATTGTATTACCTCCCTGTCTGGGTCATTGAGGGAAAGGATGGCATGATTATAATCAATGCAGCCAGTGGAGAGATAATAAAGGGGAATCTCTATTAGTAGCGTATTATAATTATGAACACTGCAAGGATAATTAGTCCTATTATGAGGATCATGAGCCATTGGGGTAACTGTGCCTCCTTTACAGGAATTGTTATTTCTCCAAGCTTATTCATTTTTATGACATTCACATCTTCACTGTAATGAAGGGAGGTATAGTATCCCTTTATAAATGAGTAATACTCCGTTAGATGCTGACTGTTTCCATCTTCATACCATTCTGTAAGCCTATCGGCGTTTCTTATTAAGAATCCTCTTCCAACATTTTCGCCACCCACCTCAACTGTGACGTCTATGTCAGCCCATACAACTCCATCGGATGTGGGTATGGGGACATTTACCCAAGCATGTGGGCCCCAGGTATTTTGTGCATATACCAGTCCGTATTCCACACGGGCCGGGATCCCAATGCTTCTTGCCATGGACACAAATACAAACGAGAGCTCATCGCAATCCCCTTCCTTTTTATTCCATGTTTCCACCGCACTGCTTGGAGACCCACTTCTCTGTGTTTGATATTTAAAATTATCAATGATTATGTCGTAGATTGTCCTTAGCTTTTCCACAACATTGGTATCGTTATTCGTTAATTTCTCCGTTAAATGCCGAAACTTTGAAGGCTGGATAACATCTTTATTTACATATCTTCCAAGATTTTCATCGTAAACCCTTATGGATTCATTGTGATTATACTGATCTTTCAAATTCGGAGGTATGGCATCCACATCCAGACTATCCTCAATATTCCATATCTTTGCACTAATGTTTCCCCTATAAACGATTTTTAAGTTTGCATTATTTTGCAGGTCATAACTCCACATGGTCCTGTTATATCTTTTAACTACATCCTTATTCAGTCCTGATAGATCCTCTACAATTACATGCTGGAAAGTGTTGTTAAGTGGAATTGTAAGATTCAAAGTATAGGTACCCTGTGCATCTATATTTATTTCCCTCTCAAATTCAAAATCTAATCCTGAAGTTATTGTATAGCTTGCTAGGCTTGGTGGATTCTCTATGAAATTTGTGATGTACGGCATAAACGCATAAAGGATTACTAGAAAAATCACAATTGCAATTACCTTCGCCACTATTTTGCCCTTTCTTTTATCCATTTTCTTCTAACCCCCTGCGGAATTACATCAATGAGTACATATTTATAAACTTTGAGGTAGAGATAGGGAATTGCCAGAAATATGCCCATAAAATAATAAATTGGATGCATCCCCCATATCAATGGAAGGAGGGTAAAGTTAAATATTATCTGGAGCCCTATGGCTATCATAAGACCAT
>CAYXLB010000094.1:0-4588 GCA_964465785.1 uncultured Thermoplasmata archaeon | reverse complement strand
TTTTTGTAGAATTTCAGTGCGTTGTATGTGTCTCCCAGAAAGAGAAAGAGGCCACCTATGTATAGGGCCATCTTTCCCCTGTAATTGCGATCTTTGATATCGTAGAAAATATTCACAGCGTTGTAGATGTTGACCTCCATCTTGTGGGGCTCTTTGGTGAGTCCCATAATCTTGGCCTTCTCAATGAAGCAGAGGGTGAGTAAATCAGGAGAGTCAGAGTTTGCAATCTTCTCATCGAGAATTTCTAAGGCTTTCTCATACTCCTTCATCTCTATCAGTCTCTCGATCTCTTCCTCAAAAGCATCCATGTTTTCCATTATTTATTCCCCAGATATCTTATACATAACCATTTTAGTATTTAAATGTGAGCAATTAAAATTTTGCATGTTCTATCCCATGCGCAAAAAGTAAATGTATGGAAAAATTTAAATTTGTGCGTGATAAATGGGTTATGGTGATAAATATGGAGCTGAAGGATAAGATAGCCCTGGTAACAGGGGGAAATAGAGGGATAGGCAGGGCCATTTCCCTGGCACTTGCTGAAAAGGGGTGCAATGTGGCAATAAATTACAGGAACAATGAGGAAAAGGCTCAGGAAACAAGGAAGATGGCAGAAGAGAAGGGAGTCAAGGCCATGGTTGTCAAATTCAATGTGGCCGATAGGGATGAGGTGAGAAGAGGAATAAAGGAGATAGTGGACAATTTTGGAAGAATAGATATTGTTGTGAACAATGCGGGCATACTGGGAAAGGCCCTGGATTTCTGGGATGTGGATGACGCAGACTGGAACGATGTGATAGATACGAACCTGAAGGGCGCATTCATCGTGTCCCAGGAGGCTGCAAAATACATGAAGAAGGGAAAGATTGTGAACATTGCATCTATTGCTGGAAGAAACGGAGGTACTGTGGGTGTGCACTATGCAGCTTCAAAGGCGGGATTGATAGGGCTCACATTTTCCATGGCGCATCATCTTGCACCAGACATAACGGTTAATGCCGTGGCTCCAGGTCCTGTGGATACGGGACTGATAACGGAAGATATAAAGGAGAAACTATCGAAGCTAACTCCCCTGGGAAGGGTTGCTACACCTGAAGAGATTGCCCATGCAGTCATATTCCTGCTGGAGAACGATTATATGACAGGCACGGTGGTGGACATCAACGGCGGAAGATACATGCTCTAATTTTTCCCAATAATATTTATACATCTTTCCCTTGATTTATTTTCATGGGAAAAACCAATCCAGTGGCACTGATGATAGCTTTGATCATCGCCATCTTTCTGATTTACGTAGCGCTCACTGGCAGTACTGAGAATATGGAGATGTACGCCTCCCAGCTCACATTCTTCATCATATTCTTCATCCTGCTGTTCATAGCGTTCAAGTATGGAAAATTAAAATGGAAGGGAAAGAAGAAAACCCGAAGCTTCATATCTGAAAAACCCAGGGAGAAGAAGGAGAGTAATGTTACGCATTACAGTGCTTACAAGTGGGGAGGCTACGGGGTTGTATCTGGAGATGCGGAGTTTATGCTTTCAACCTTCAAGATACCCTATCCAGGGGTGCTCATAACCAAAAAGAACGATTTTGCCGTTTTCAAGAGAACTGATGAGCCCATATTCTCCAAGGAAGAAATTCTGAGAATTGCCACAGAGACTTTGAAGAAGTTGGATTACGATCTCATAATAGCCTGGCAGGGAAACTGGGAGATGGCATGCGGGGGGGCAGAGTATATCAAGGTGGCATACGGCATCGATTATGGTGGATTGATTCTAAAGGAGGGTGAGTTCATCCATCTCTTCGGCCATGCATGCAGGGGTGTCACAAAGAACGATATGCTGAAATTCATAAAAGAGCACATTAACAGGAGCGAGATTGCCCTGGGAGTTTTGATGGAAGAGAAGGTGATCCTATCCTTCAAAGATTTTGTGGCAGAGAAGGTGTTTGGAGCTTCGCAGGATCTGCTGAGCGTGACATATCCAGATGAGCTGCTTACGTATTTCTATGCCGTGCCATTTAAGATAAGGAGAAAAAAAGAATTGATAGACCTGGCCGCAAAGGAGGAGAATGCGCACAGGGAGATAGGAGCTTTTCTGCAGAACGGAGATACGGGCATACTTGTGGCCAGGAGAGATCTGGCTGCTGCGCTTATTCCAAACCTCGATGAGGAGGGAGATGTGATAGCCATATACGAGGATTTGGGAAAAGAGCCCATTGTTAGGCTTGTGGAGTGGAGACCCTGGACAAGGGAGGAACTAATCAAAGAGGCGGAGAGGCACAAAAACGTTACGGCAAAAGGTTAAAATAAGAAACTGGACATATTTGAGTATGGAACTGAAGATCTATGATGGGGCGGAGAGTATTGGTGGGAACAAGATATATTTGAGGCAAGGCAAGCATGGAGTCTTCCTGGATTTTGGGCTGAATTTTGCCACCAGCGGTATGTATTTCAAAGAGTTCATCTCCATGCGTGCAATCCGCGGATTGAACGATCCCTTGGAGATGGGACTTCTACCCTTCATAGATGCTTACCGTGAAGACCTGTACCCTTCTGATATCAAAAATTCAGATATGGAGAAAATACCAGTGGATGCCGTGCTGCTCACCCATGCCCACATGGACCATTACGGGATGATCGGGTACTTGAGATTCGACATTCCCCTCGTTGCTTCCCCTGAAACTTTGGCGATAATCAAGGCGTACCAGGATGCTGGTAAGACCGATACATCCACCTCCATAATCTACGCTGCCATAAGGGAAGAGAACCAAAGCTCTCTACCCGTTTTGAAGAGCAAGGGAAACAGTATTGGCAAGAATATGGAGAGTATGAGAAGGTATATGCGTTTAAGGCCTCTTATACCCACAGAGCCCCTCAGCCAGGAGGAGAGGGATTTTCTATATCTTCAAACGAATGAAGAGAGGGAGCAGTATCTCAGGGATAATCTGAAGTTCGACTCTCTGGACTCTCTTCCCTTCAAGGTCAGTGCACATCCTGTGGACCATTCGATATACGGGGCAGTGGCGTATACACTGGAGGTTGAATCTCTGAAGATAGCCTATACGGGAGATTTGAGGATGCACGGTGAGCGTGCAAAGAAAACTGAGAAGTTTATAGAGGCGGTGAAGGGAAGTGATATTCTGATAATTGAAGGGACCCGCCTCTCCGATGAGAGAGAGCATAGCTATACCACCGAGAACGATGTCCTTGAGAACTGCTCAGCAGCTGTTGGGGATGAGAAGGGGCTCGTAATAGCAGACTTCTCAGCCAGGAACTTTGAGAGGCTGAACATGTTTGCAAAAATCGCAGCCCAGAATGGAAGGAAGCTTGTGGTCACGGAGAAGGATGCCTATGCTATCATGGGTCTCTTGGCCGCAGGAACGGAGATAGATACCGAGCATATCCTGGTTTACGATAAGCCAAAGGATACCCTAAAGGGATGGCAAAAGATACTGAAGAACGAGAATCTTTGGGAAGATAAGTATGTGGGGCCTTTGGATATAAGAGACTCTCCAGGAGATTACATTCTAGCCTTCTCCCTCTACGATATGCCCAACATGATGGATATAAAAACCCAGGGTGGCATGTACCTCTACTCTTCCACAGAGGCATTTACAGAGGAGATGGAGCTTGACTTTAAAACCTTGGGAAACTGGCTGGAAAAGTACAGGATGAGAAGCGTGGGGTTCCATCTGGATGAGAATAAAGAGCCGAAATTTGAGAAGGGATACCACGCTTCTGGACATGCCAGCGAGGAGGAGATAAGAAACTTGATAGATAGAGTGGATCCTGATATCATTATTCCTGTGCACACGGTCAATCCAGAGTGGTTTGCAAAAGAGTTCGAAGAAAAAACGAGAGTATTGAAGAATGGAATGGCGATAAACCTCTAATCTATTCTATCAAGCACGGTGACCAGTACTTTCCCTCTCTTTGTGAGATGCAGCTTGTCTTCCCTCATCTCTATGTATCCATGCTTTTTAAGGTACATTATTGCTTTGTCCGCATTTCCAATTATTTTCCTTTTAAACTCTTCCAGGGATCTTGGAGTTTTGAGATAGAGAAGCAGCCTTTCCCAGTCTCCCTTGGTCTCACTTTCAAAGTTCATGGTGGGTAGTTTCTCAACTATTCCCTTCTCGGCATGATAGGCATCCACGGATAGCTTCCGGCCCCTTCTTATGCTCATATATTTATAGTACTCTTTACTGTGCACCACGTTCATTGTGGCAAGATATAATGCTAGAGAGCCTATCTTGTGGCCACAGCTGAGGTTCAGCTTTATGGATACATCTTCATTCCTTATGTGTGAGGATATAAGATCCTCCATTACCCCATACATCTTTCTGTAGGAAGAATCGTAGTCTGTCAGATCCACCGTGACCCACTTGAAATTCTCAATCATATTTATTAGAGATATGTAGAGATTCCTCTCCTCAACACTCAGAGTTTCGGCGATGCCTTTGATCTCATCCCTGTCATAATCTGAGAACACTATGGCCCTGTCAAAATCTTCTCCGTTATGCATTCCCTCTGTGAATTTGCTCACCTCTTCTTCGTTGAGCTTTTTTCGCAACTTATCCTCCCTG
>CAYXLB010000093.1:0-4621 GCA_964465785.1 uncultured Thermoplasmata archaeon | reverse complement strand
CCGAGGGCCACGGATTGGGTTATGCCACCGATAACCGCGGAGGAGACCATATAAAAGCATACCTCATAAGTCCTGAAATCCTCGGATATCCATTCAAGATGGATCCACACGATATAAGCGATGAGAAGGTAAAGATGCTCATCCTATTCCAGGACCTTACGGCTGTTATAGATGCTGCTGGTATGTGCGTATTCACCACCTTTGGACTGGGTGGTGACGATTATCGAGACTTGCTCAACGCAGCCTTCGGATACAATCTAACCACGGAGGAATGGCTAAAGATAGGAGAGCGCATATGGAATGCTGAGCGCCTATTTAACCTGAAGGCTGGTCTTGATCCCTTGAAGGAGGATACCTTGCCAAAGAGACTCACGGATGAGCCCATGCCTGCGGGACCAAATAAAGGACATGTGGTGCGTCTTAAGGAGATGCTCCCACGCTACTATGCTCTCCGCGGCTGGAATCCAGACGGTACAATGCCGGAGGAGAAGATAAAGGAGCTTGGACTTGAAGAATATCTCTAACCTTTTTTTGATTTTTATGGTTCGTGTCAAGTTCTTTGCAACCCTCAGGGATATTACGGGTCTTCGCGAGATAGAGGTTAAGGGAGTCGGAAATATAAGAGAGCTTTTAAATATTCTATACGAGAAATTCGGAGAGAAATTCAAGAGGGAAATAGAGGAGAAAAATATGATCCTGGTTAACGGCCACAATATTTTGGATTTGGAGGGATACGATACCAAGATTGATGAAGGAGACGAGGTTGCGATCTTTCCTCCAGTAGGTGGTGGATAAATGCACACCTTTAATTTTGATGGGGTAATCATAAACATTCCTAGGGAAAAGGATTTGCGCTATCTGTATGTGGAGATAACAAATCGCTGCAATCTCCGTTGCGAAATGTGTTTTAAGCAGTACTGGAAGGATGAGGAGGGGGATATGCCCTACGATTTATTCTTAAAGCTTCTGGATGATGCCAGCGAATTCCCAGATTTGAGGCTTGTTTATTTTGGGGGCATAGGGGAACCAACGGTGCATCCAAGATTTATGGATATGGTGAGGGAGGTAAAGAAAAGGGGATATGCCGTAGGTATATCCACCAACGGCTTTTTACTCACTGAGGAGAGGATGGAAGAGCTTGTAGATTTACCCGTTGACCTGATTTATATGTCCTTGGACTCCTTACCCGTTCAGCCAACGGAGATAGGGCATGTTATTCCAAGTGTTACAATAGAGAGAGTGAAGAAATTTGCAGAGATGAAAAGAGCTCGGGGTACCGAATTGCCCCATATAGGGGTCGAGGTTGTACTCACCAAGGAAAATTACAGGGAAATGGGTAAAATTGCAAGGCTCCTGGGGGATTACAATGTAGATTCCCTCCTTTTTTCCAATATCATTCCTGTAAATGAAAAGCATGCTGAGCAGATTCTATACGACGGTAAGATTGATATTGAGCCATATCTCGACGAGCTCAGAAGGAATGCATATCGGGGTTTTTATTTGCACATTCCAGAGTTCAAATTGCGCACAGAGAGACATTGCGATTTCATAGAGAAAAAGGTTACAGTTGTTAGATGGGATGGCGAGGTAACGCCCTGCTACCGATTCCTTCACACATATCCAGAGTATGTATTTGGCAGGGAGAAAATGGTATATGCCTACTCCTTTGGAAATATAAGGGAAAAAAGCCTGGCTGATATATGGACAAGTGAAGAATACTCTTGGTTCCGCTTCATAGTTAAAAATGCCATATATCCATCCTGCACGGATTGTTCTGTTGTGAATGCCTGCTCCTATGTTCATGACACCACGAGTGATTGCTGGGGTAATGAACCCAGCTGTGGCGATTGCCTGTGGGCCAGACGAATTACCCTGTGCCCAATCCCCATGGAATCCATGCATAAGTTCTGGTAATTTACCAATTCTGATAAAATTGAAGGTAACAGAAAGTGTTATAACTCATAGGGCTTTAGGGGATGAAGGATGGTAGAAGCGAGCAGGGAGATGCTGCGATATTTTGAAGAACTGGAAAGAAAGGCGGATGAATGTTATAGGGTAGCAGAGGAAGCAAGGAGGATGAGATTTGACCCTGTGGATTATGTTGAGATTCCCCGTGCCAAGGACCTCGCCGCCAGGGTTGAAGAATTAACAGGCGTGAAGGGCATAGCCGATGAAATAAGGGAGTTGAGCAAGGAATACGATAGGGGCATGGTCTCCCTGCTAATGGCAAAGAGGGTTGCCCAGAGATTCGAGAGGAAGGAAGAGGCCTTAGATAAGGCTGTCCGTGTTGGTTTGGCGATCCTAACTGAAGGTATTCTGGTGGCGCCCCTTGAGGGTATAGCCAGCGTGAGGATAAAGAGAAATGGGGATGGGAGTGATTATGTATCAATTTACTATGCAGGTCCAATAAGGGGTGCCGGTGGTACTGCCCAGGCCTTGAGCGTTCTCATAGCGGATGTTGTCCGTAGAGAGTTAAATATTGGAAAATATAAGCCTACTGAAGAGGAGATTGAGAGATACAAGGAGGAGATACAGCTCTACGATAGGATTCATCACCTTCAATATAGACCTACCAATGAGGAAATTGAGCTTGTGGTGAAGAATTGTCCCGTATGTATAGATGGAGAGGGGACCGAAACTGTGGAGGTTAGCGGGTTTAGGAATCTTCCAAGGGTGGATACAAATAAGGTTCGAGGGGGCATGTGTCTTGTCCTTGCCGAGGGGCTCTTGCAGAAGACCAAGAAGGTAAAGGCGTACGTGGATATGCTTAGAATAGATGGATGGGAATGGATAAACAAGCTGATTCCTGAGGTTAAGGAGGACACTTTCAAACTTGAGCCATCCACCAAGTATATCAAGGATGTCCTTGCTGGGAGACCCATATTTGCCTATCCCATGAGCCCTGGAGGATTCAGGCTGAGATACGGGAGATGTAGGGCCGGGGGATTGGCCACTATAAGTGTTAATCCTGCCACTATGGTCATACTCAACGAGTTCATAGCCATAGGGACGCAGCTTAAGATAGAGCGCCCTGGCAAGGCTGGGGGTATGACCTCATGCGATAGTATTGAGGGCCCCATAGTTCTTCTGGATAATGGAGATTTAGTTCAGATCAACGATTTTGAAGAGGCACAAAAATATAAGGATAGGGTAGTGGAGATAGTGGATGTGGGGGAGATTTTAATTCCCTATGGAGAATTCTTAGAGAATAATCATCCCCTAGTCCCAAGTCCATATGTAAAGGAGTGGTGGGAGCAAGAAGCCCAGAGGGCTGGATATCATGATGAGATAAGGGATGCCTTCGATGCATTTAGAATAGCGGAGGAGTTCAACATACCACTGCATCCAGATTACAATCTTTTCTGGCATGATTTATCCTTGGAGGAGTTAAAGAGCCTCTCCAATTATGTGGAACACAATGCCTTCTGGAAAGATGGAAAACTATATATAGAGAAAGATGAGGAGATAAAGAACATTCTCAAAAAATTAGGGGCTCTGCATAGGGAAGATGATTACTACATTCTTGATAAATACGCATACCCTCTTCTTAGGGGGCTTGGACTTGATTTGAAGGAAGATGAGATAGTAAGAAGAGCAAGCGTGAGAGAAGGAGAGATAATGGATATCGTCTCCACTTTAGCCGGGGTGAAGATAAGGGCCAGATCCCCCCTAAGGATAGGGGCGAGGATGGGAAGACCTGAGAAGGCAGCTCCCAGAAAGATGAGGCCACCCATACATTCACTTTTTCCCATAGGTAATGCTGGGGGAGATAGGAGGCTGATAACGGAGGCTGTTAAAAAGGGAGTAATCAATATGGAAGTTGGGATAAGGAAATGCCCCTCCTGCGGCGAGAAGACCATCCTGTCCTTCTGTCCTAAATGTGGGGTTCCAACAGAGTTTACAGGTGTGGTATCAGTCAAGAAGGTCAATCTAGTAGATTTCTTCCAGAGGGCCCAGGAACATCTTGGGATTCAAGTTGATTGGGATGTGAAGGGCGTAAAGAAGATGATGTCTTCAGAGCGTATCCCAGAGAGGTTGGAAAAGGGAATTCTAAGGGCCAAGAATGGCATATATGTTTTTAAGGATGGTACTGCTAGGTTTGATATGACTGATATAGCCATAACCCATTTTAGGCCAGGGGAAATAGGGTTAAGTGTTGAAAAGGCAAGGGAATTGGGTTATACCAAGGATTATATGGGAAGAAAGCTTGAAAGCGAGGATCAACTATGTGAGCTGAAGGTTCAAGATGTAATAATCCCAAAGAAGGCAGCGGATTATCTCATGAAGATAGCCAATTACGTTGATGAACTCCTAGAGAAATTCTACAAGATGAAAAGATTTTACAACATTCGTAAAAGGGAAGATTTGATAGGGCATCTTGTCATAGGACTCGCGCCCCACACCTCAGCAGGGATTTTGGGGAGAATAATTGGATTCTCCGATACCAATGTTGGTTTTGCGCATCCATTCTTTCATGCGGCCAAACGCAGAAATTGTGATGGAGATGAGGATTCTGTTATGCTCCTCCTTGAAGGGCTCCTAGATTTCTCCCGTAAATTCCTTCCCTCAACCCGCGGAGGTTTGATGGATGCACCGCTGGTTCTCACAACGAGAATCAATC
>CAYXLB010000092.1:0-4648 GCA_964465785.1 uncultured Thermoplasmata archaeon | reverse complement strand
AGAGAAGTGGAAATTTATAGATATCCTTTCCTTCTAAAACTATTTCTATTGTGGTTTGAGAGATCTTCCCCATACTCCACTCTTTATCTGTGTAGAGTATGAACCTTCTACCGTAGGGATGGATGTACTCCACATCACATTCAATCAGGGCCATTTTCCCTCTTCTTTGTCACATACACTTCGTAGTTTTCCCCTATTCTAACATCGTTGATATTCACATCATCCCTTGCGTTCACCTCTTCAACAAATTTGTTGAGCTCTTCAATGCTCCCAAATGAAAATTTGAACATTCCTCCTTGGTAGGGTGTGGAATCTATCACTTCCATTGCCCTCTCGGCGGTGAGTGATTCCCTTGCAGGCTCGCTCATGGCCTTTTTGTAGAGTATTTCATTAACCTTCTCCTCCAGTTCACCAAGCCTAAAGGGTTTCACGAGATAGTCATCTGCACCAGCCTTCATTACCTCTATGGCCGTGTTGAGATCCTTGACCCCCGTGATGACAATTATGGCAACGTTTTTCTCATGCTCCCTTACAATCTTTAGAAATTCCAGCCCATGCATGTCTGGTAGCATTAGGTCTAGAAGAATCACATCGATTCTCTTCTCCCTTTCAATCATATTCATTGCCTCCTCCACCGTGTGGGCCTCCAACACTTCAAATCCCCGTGTCTCCATGTATTTCTTGATTATATTTGTCAGCTCCTTATTGTCATCAATTACCAGTAACCTTATGGAACCACTCATGGATTTAGGCTCATCATAGGAAATATATATCATTTTTCAAAGAGATATCAAAAGTGATAATTACATTTTTATAGTTGCTCATTTAATGTGCTTTCGTGTATTATTTGCACATCTTCGATCCATGGAACTTTCCACTATGTACATGCCCAAAGAAATACACGGTAGATCCATATACAGGATGCGAGCATAGATGCATCTATTGCTATATAACCTCCTACATTAAGGATGCTTGGAGGGTGCGTCCCAAGAGGGATTTCCTCAAGTATTTTGAGAGGGACTTGAAAAACGCCAAAATCAAACTTCCCATATCCATGAGCAACTCATCGGATCCCTATCCTAGGATGGAAAAGAGTATGAGGATAACAAGGGGGGCTTTGCAGCTTATGAAAAGATATGATTTCCCCGTGCTGGTGCTTACAAAATCCAATCTGGTAGAGAGGGATTCTGATTTGCTTTCTTCCATGAGGAGCGTGGTCTCCATAACTCTAACCACATTGGATGATGCCCTGGCCAAAAAATTGGAACCCTTTGCCCCCTCTCCCGATAAGAGATTAAAGGCAATAGAATATTTGAAATCAAAGGGGATTAGAGTAGCTGTTAGATTCGATCCCATAATTCCCCTGGTGAACGATTCCCAGGAAGATATAAAGGATATGGTTAAAGTTCTTGCGGATATTGGTGTTGACCAGATAATTTCTTCAGTTTACAAGGCCAAGCGGGATAATTTTACAAGGGTGACAGGTGTATTTAAGGATAGGGCCCCTAGGCTTAGGGAAATTTATTATGAAATGGGAGAAACTGTGAGGGGAATAAGATACGCACCCAAGGACCTGAGATTGAATATCCTTAGCAAAGTGAGGAGAGAGGCAATGAAATATGGCATTCCTTTTTCGGTTTGCAGGGAGGGACTTGATATAAACACGGCAAAAACCTGTGATGCAAGTCATCTCCTATAAATTTAAATCCCATAAATGGATATAGATTATTTATGACATACATAGAGCTGGGTTATACCCCAAGGGATACGGATCTGCTTGTATGGTTCTATGCAGAGCCACCCGCAGGCAAGGATATGAGATATGTTGCAGATAGAATAGCTGAGGAATCATCCATTGGTACCTGGACAGATTTGAAAACCCTTCTGCCAGATATATGGGAAAGGTTGAGGGCAAGGGTGTATGAAATAGACGAAAAAAGAAGATTGGTTAAGATTGCCTATCCACTGGAGCTTTTCGAAGTCAAGAACATGCCTGCAATACTTGCAAGCGTTGCAGGAAACGTATTTGGAATGAAGAGTGTGGAGAATCTAAGGGTTCTGGACATAAGATTGCCCCTGGAGCTCATCAAGGAATATCCAGGTCCACAGTACGGTGTTGAGGGTGTAAGAAGGATGACGGGAGTAAAGGATCGCCCCTTTCTGGGTACGATAATAAAGCCAAAGATTGGCTTGCCTGCAAAGATGCATGCAGAGGTTGCCTATGAAGCATGGGTCGGAGGGTTGGATATTGTAAAGGATGATGAGAATCTTGCCTCTCAAAGTTTCAATAGATTTGAAGAGAGGCTATCCTTAACCTTGGAGAAGAAGGACCTAGCGGAGGAGGAAACGGGGGAGAAGAAAATATATTTGGTGAATATAACTGCCCCCTATCCAGAGATGATCCATCGTGCAGAACTGGTGCAGGATATGGGAAACGAATTTGTTATGATAGATGTTGTGATTTCAGGTTTTTCCTCCGTCCAGGGATTCAGGGAGGAGGGATTCAAGATGGCCATACACGCGCATCGTGCAATGCACGCAGCCATAACGAGAAATCCTAGGCATGGAATTACGATGCTCACCCTTGCCAAGATCTATCGTCTAATGGGTGTTGATAATCTGCACATAGGTACTGCTGTTGGAAAGATGGAGGGAAGTGCTGAAGAAGTTAGTGGAATAAGGGAGGAGATTCAGCTTAATCCTGTGCCTCCCAAGGATTTGAGGTTTGAACAGCCATGGGGTAATATTAAACCCGTTCTCGCCGTTGCCTCTGGAGGTCTGCATCCTGGACACATACCAGCTGTGGTTGATATAATGGGCAAGGATATAGTAATTCAGGCTGGTGGCGGTGTGCATGGTCATCCAAGGGGCACAAGGGCAGGAGCCATGGCGATGCGTCAAGCCCTGGAGGCAAAGATGCATGATATACCCCTGGAGGAATATGCCAAGGAGCACAAGGAATTGAAGGAAGCCCTGGAGAAGTTTCTAAAGAAATAATTTTTTTACAAAACTATTTATCCTTTGAGCCCTATTGTTAAACATGGGGGCCATTAAGAGTATTGGTATAGTAGCGATTATTTTTGTTGCCAGTATGCTTCTTATGGTTACTTTGACAAATGTTGAAGATGCATCGCCTAATGAAGGTCAAAATGGTTTGAGGGCACTCACACCCCATGATCCCATAAGGATAAACAGTGATGATGAATTTGATGCCATTGCATCCAGCGAGGGATGGAGCGGAAATGGTGGATATTTCTCTCCCTATATAATTGAGAATTACGAAATAGATGGACACGGCAGATCTGCAATTTATATTGGCAATACCACCAAGTACTTCATCTTAAGATACTCTCATCTTTACAATGATTCATCCTCAGATCGACGTAAGGCTGGTGCTCTCCAACTCCACAGGGTGCAAAACGGGTATGTTTTGGGGTGCAACTTCACTAATAGCCTCTATGGTGTTTACATCACCACTTATTCCTCGAACAATAAGATTTCCTACTCCAGTTTCTACTCCGTTACCACCGGCATAGCTCTCCACTTTTACGTATCTTCCACTACTATTGAGCACAACGAGTTCCATTACAGCGTGCACAGCGGGACTGCAATTTCTATGGATTACGGTGCCACGGATAATGAAGCATGGTACAACACCATAGATGGGGCGAGAACTGGAATTTATCTGGATGGTGGAAGTGCAAGAACCTATAAGAATTTCCTATCGAGAAACACAATAACCAATGTTGGAGAATATGGTATCTATCTCTACTCAACTCTAGGATGGAATAGAGTGGAGAACAATACTATTGTAACATCAAATTACGAGGGTATTCGCCTCTACGCGAGGGCGGATGATACGAGGATTGTGAACAATACAATTCGCAATTGCCACAACTATGGGATAGAGATCCACAGCAGTAACAACGTTCTCATTTACAACAATTCCCTGCTGAACAACAATGGCGCCACAGACACCTATGATTCTTCACATGTGCAGGCGTACAACAATGGAACAGGCAATTCTTGGTATTATAAGGGCCATGGAAATTACTGGGCCGACTGGACATCGCCAGACGGCGATAATGATGGAATAGTGGATAATCCCTACATTCTCGATGGAGATACGGGCTCTCAGGATCCCTATCCCCTTGCAGAGCCATCGACTCCCATTCCAGAGCTCAGCTATGGTATTGCAGCCGTGGTCATTCTCTTAGGTATCGTGTACTTTTTGAGAAGGCGATAATTCCACCTTTTCCATTTTTTGCGCTAACTATAATTTCTTAGCCATATATGGGCCTAGCCGTTCATAGCCAAGCTTGCGGTAATAATTGCGAACCCCAACACCACTTATTACAACTAGACGGGAGACACCCCATTCCTCCCTGCTTATCCTCTCTGCCTCTTCCATCAACCTTCTTCCAAAACCTTTGTGCTGCCAAGCTTCATTCTCCCTCTCTCCCACAGGTACCTCCTTGCCAAAAACCTTAACCTCACGCACAATGGCAGCATCCCTCATTTCCCAACGATGGGCATGCTTGCTCGGGAATCTGAGTCGGAGGAAGGCAGCAATGGAATCGTAATTCTCGTCTTCGAAGGATAGAAAGACCTCCTTACCTTGGGAAGCATCGTAATCTCTACGAAGCAT
>CAYXLB010000091.1:0-4693 GCA_964465785.1 uncultured Thermoplasmata archaeon | reverse complement strand
AGAAGCTCAACCTCTCCCTAGGAGGGAGGAGAAAAGAGAGGTGCCTGAATTGCCAAAGATTTCAGAGGGCCCAATACTCAAAACAATAAAGAGGGACTACTATACCATAGTGCTACTAATGAGATGGATAGAATTCCTCTTTGAAAGAGTAAAGAGGGACAAGATCACACTGCTCTTGGACTACTATGTGGACATTGGTTGGATAAGCAGAGAAGTGAAATCGGAAATAATGGCCTATGCGAGAGGCGAAGTCCAGGACGTTACCAAGTACTTCCCTGAGGAAGAGATAGAAGCTGAGATAGAAACTCCAGCAGGAACCATCAAAGCTCCTAAACCAAGGATATACAAAAAGGTAGAAGATTGGAGACTAAGTGCAGAGGATCATCTAAAGTCCCTACTGTTCATAATGAAGATAGCTGGAATTGAAGTAAACAAGGACAAGCTGAATTCCCTAGAACAGGAGATCGAGAAATTTAAGAAATCCCTGTGGGAGTACCACGGGGTATAACCCTTTTCACTATTTTTTGTGATATTTTGTTCTGTTATATTATGGAGGCTTAGATAATTCTGTATGTATCCCCAATCAACCTTGTAAATCTCAACCCAATCGCTCTCATCATCCGTAGAATTTCTGAAGATGAGTCTGAAAGGCTCCTTTTTGAATTTTTCATATCCCCTTTTCCCCATTATTACAGGAGGTTGAAGGGGATTTTGTGATTCGTTAAATCCATAAACACCTTGCTCGTACATGCTCTTTGTTATAACGATGTAGCCTATTGGTGGATAGGTGTTGTTCATGCCCTCAAGTTCCCAGAGACACTCAGTCCAATTGGTGGCATTCCAAATCATATAGTTATATTCAAAGCTCGATACAAATCCATAGGCTGCAATTATACTTCCCACGGTGTGATCTGCAGCCACTGTGTAGCTTCTATTTCCATTTTGATTTAACCAATCCACTCCACTCATAACCACACTGGAAACCCCAGGATACTCTGGATGATGTACCTCACTCATAAATGGAAACGCTGTTATTCCCGTCATAAGAATGATGAATATAAGGGTAAAGGTGAATATTATTCTCATATTTTTCCCGATGGGATATGTTTCCTCAAAGGTAACGGGGTTCCCCACAACCTCCCCAGGGCTTATGGGTATTGCACTTTCGAATCCTAGAGAATGCTCTGCTGAGAGCCTATGCGATATACCGTATATGGGAGATCCCAAGGTCACAAGAATTCTTTTCCTAACGGATACCTTCTTGAAAACATCACTCTTGAAAATTATGTATATTCCAAGAGCCCCGATGATGGAAAGTGGCTCCATAAGGTATTCAATGTGTCTCCATGGTTCCAAGGCAGACCATGTGATGAGACCGAAAATCATAGAAATAACTATGGCTAGAAGCCAGCTGCCTAGGATGTAGAAGGAGTCGTGATATTTGTATAATTTAGTTAATCCCACCCCCATGAATCCCATGGTGAGCATAAAGGGAATCGAATAAACTATGGAAATTGGGGGTATGTAGTAGCCATGCAATCCAACCAAGGCTATCGAGATCAGTATGCCCATGGATGCCGCGAGAGAAATTACGAATATTGTTGAATTTTTCAAACCGCTGAGCCTTTTGAAGACCCAATGTCTTGGGTCAATTGATATTTTTATTGTGAGGAAATATAGCATGAAGAGCAGGGCAATTCCAAATCCTGCAATCACATACCAGGGAAACATATGATGAAAAGGAGAGCTAATAAAGGATTCCATTCCCGGAACCCTCAGTATCCAATAGGTAATGGTGATAATTGTGAATGGAATAATAAAAAAGAACGATTTTTTGGCTATGGGTTTTGATATGTATCCGTATATCCCCCCGAAGAATGTGATTCCTATCATTGAGATTATGAACATATAATTTGTGAGGTGATGAGAAAGAAGGAGGGCTATTGAGAATGGAATTAAATACCATATGTATCTATCATCCTTGAGCCATTTAATGAAGAAATACATAGAGATGAGCATGAAGAGATGTCCCACGGTGAGGAGGTATGGCATAGATGTTTGAAACATATGTATGGGGTTTATTGCCAGGAGAACGGATGAAAGCAGGGCTATTTTTCTATTTCCCGTTAGTTCATAGGCTATGAAAAATAAGGGTATTACCGACAAGCCGCCTATTACAGGTGGCACAAGTAGAAGCAGTTTTTGAGGAGGAAGCCCTGTGAATGTATGAACTATAAGAATTATGGTGTAAAGCATGGGAAAGGAACCATATCCAGAGGTGCCCCATACTGCTGGATATTCATAGAATGGATTCTTCTTATCTAAAAATTCTATGGTAATGGAGTAATAAATTCCAAAATCGGTGCCCCAGGCGGAATAAAACCAAGTAGGGATAGAACGAATTAGAATTGCGAATATGGTTATTATTATGAGGTATAGTTTCCACCCACTCAGCATTGAGCGTAAATTCATACAATCCTACTATTACCGCTATTATATTTAATTTTTTGGGAAAAATTCAGAGTTTTATGAGTTCCTCAAGCTCTTCCCACTCTTCCATCTCCCTCAAAATCCTCTCAACTCTTCTTTTAATAATGCATTCCAGGTATTGGCCCTCCAAATAGAGTGAAACCATCTTAAATTCACTCTTTATGAGCCGGGTCATCATAATTCCATCATATTGCTAATATTTAAATATTTCCCAAATCTCTGCAAAGTTTTAAATTCTAGGAGGCATTGGGTGGATGATGAATACCCTGAAGATTCTCTCTCTACTCATATTCTTGGGGGGAATTACCTTAATCGTTATAGGGACAATCTACACGCCTCCTTCGGAGGTTGTAAACCTACCATCGGGAGGGTACAGGGGTATAGGATTCAAAATATATGCTGGAGAAAGTATGAAATTTGAATTGCAATCTATTCATCCATTTACTTTGTATATCATGAACAAAAGTGAATTTCAGAGACTTCTTCACAACGGAACCTTTAATGGTAGTCTTTATACATCCACAGGAAAATATATGCATGTTAAATTAACAGCTCCCAAAACTGATTATTACTATATTGTGGTTGCAAATTTCAATAATATAATATCCATCGAGGTGGATGTTTCCTACGATAGAAATATAAACTGGCCACTTTTCATCGGAGGCACTCTTATTGTGGGTATAGCCCTTCTGCTCCTGATCCTTGACTGGAGAATGGAAAAAAGTGCGTCTCTTGATGCAACATGTCCAAATTGTCATCGCAAGGTAAGTTCTAATTGGAATTATTGTCCCTATTGCAGGGAAGAATTGAGGGGTGAAAAGAGATGAAGAGCATAGTATTCTTCATAGCCATCATCATATTCCTCTCTCCTCTTGCCCTTTCCATTCAGCCATCCACAAATACTCAATCCTATGAATGGGATTTTTTGGGCCAAAGTTTTAGGATGAATGTGGTTATGGGAAATGAAGGAAGCATCAATGTTGCGAGAATTGGAAATAACTGGATAATAAATCTTTCCATACCTTCTATGGCCTATTCCTTTTACAGGGAGTATCCTGGAGGTTATAGGATTGGGGATAATTTCTCATACTTGAATTATTTTGTAACTCCTAATGATGTATACATAAAAGAATTGGCCAACACACTTGATAACATCTCCGGCATAAATGGGTGGGATGAGTTGACGGAGGCAAATTTCATACTGACCTTTGTTCAAAACATCCCCTATGTTAGTGATTATCCCTCCACGGGGTTTATGGATTATTATAAATTCCCGCTGGAAACCTTAATTGAAGGTGGTGGAGATTGTGAGGATAAATCCATTCTTCTTGCTACTATTTTAGATATTCTCGGTTATAACTCTATTTTGTTTGCCATGGAAGTGGAATACAAGGGGCTCTACGGTCATGTTGCTGTTGGGTTGGATGTGGAAAAAAAGGAGGGTCCATTTTCTGTTTATCTTCAAGATTACTATATCTACGATGGCAAAAAATATTACTATATGGAATCCACCGGTGAAGAGAGCATCTATCTAGATTTGGGAGAGATCAAAACGCTCAGATATTGGGTTGGCATATCACCCCAAAGGGCTGGGATTATTATAAAGAATTTAACATTCATCCCCATTGAGGGACAGCATTATGCAGGATATGGTGGAAATAGTGAATATGTAGAGGAGAATGTCTCCTCCGATGATAATTCTTGGGTTCTTCTATATTTGCTAATTCTTAACTTACTTTACTTCCTCTTATTTTTCATTTTCTTGGCTAGGGAGAAGAAAAAATGTCCCTCCTGTGGTTATGCCTTGGAAAAGGATTTTGAGTATTGTCCGAACTGTGGGTATTGGATAAATCCCAAAATAAAGAGCTTTGAAATCATAAACGAGAAAAAGTAATAATGGGGCCGCCGAGATTTGAACTCGGGTCACCGGCTCTTCCTGAGGGGCAGAGGAGGGGTTTTGAAAGGGGAACCTTGGTGCCCCTTCACCCGAAGCCGGAAGGATGCCAAACTACCCCACGGCCCCTATAAGGTGATTGCAAAAATAGTAATAAAGTTTTAGAAAAAAGTTATAAGATCCCTCATCAAGATTGCTATTTTCTCATCCATGGAGTGTATCATTCTTAACGTCCCCTCATGGGTAGTTTTCCCATCCACATAATTAACCACTACGCAAATTGGCTGATAGCATAAATTCAGCTCCTTG
>CAYXLB010000090.1:0-4793 GCA_964465785.1 uncultured Thermoplasmata archaeon | reverse complement strand
GGTTGAAGGTGGCTGGCATTCCTCCCCTGTTCTGAACCACGAGGGTTACCAAGATGCTGTCTCCCTTAGTGGGATTGGAATTACTAAAAATCGTCAGGTTCGCGTTGAGAGCCAGATCCGGACCCCTAACCTCTGTACCCCTGGAGATAAAAACGTACTCCACATTTGTGATATTATGCACTCCATCATCTATGTAGACCCTGACAGGGTAAGGTCTGGTGACATCCAAAGATGATACATCTGCGAAATAAAGATTCTTTATGAAAAGAGAGCCTTGGGAATATTTCATAGGAACATAGCTTGGATTTATCCCAGGATTCTGGGAAACGTCGATAGCCTGACCAAGATTGGAAAGGGAGAAATCGAGGCCCACTTTGTACTGACTTATATCGTCTCCAACATCTGGGTCAAATATCGTGGCTTTCAGGGTATTTACCTCTCCAAGCTTTATTGGGGTTGGATCTGAAGTTAGGCTTATTAGTATGGGGGGTACATTGGTCCTCCCCTGAAGCTTTGTGGACCATATGACCGTGCCTCCAGAGTTATCGTAAAGCGTCACCGTTATATCCAGAGCTTTAACTGCTTCCTCGCTATTCCAGGTGAATCCATCCCATCTTGAATCGTAAACCAGACTCTCGCCCTGTGAGAATTTGTGGTCAGAATCAAATGGTTGTGAAGCAAAATTTTGCTCCGATAACATATGTTGTTTCGCGGTGAAATCAATAACCACTATGAACATAGTTTTCCAGTCATCCAAACTCTCCCCGCCTATGTTGTCCACAGTGATTTGTATGTAATAATTCCCATTGTCCTGCAAAACTTTCATGTGAGCGTCGAACTGCGCGTAAATCCTGGGGCTGGGTGTCTGGATATTGCTAACGTAGTAGAAGACTGAGGAGAATAGAGTCACCGTTATAAGGAGCACCAGTATGCTCCCAAGGACTTCAGAAACACCTTTCTCCTTACCACCCTTATCCAATCTAAACTTCACCTTCATACTTGCCTGATGTCCTTAATACCTATTTAAGCTTTATGGGGTAAATACCATTCAAACATATCAAGAATTTTGAGGGTTTTTCCGAGATGATTATGTGGCTACCACGAAAAAGCAGAAAGATTATATAATTTGAAAATATCCACGGAATAGGGCCCGTGGTCTAGGTGGTTATGACGTCACCCTGACACGGTGGAGGTCCCCGGTTCGAATCCGGGCGGGCCCATTTTTGCAAAAGTTTTGAATACTTCTTCTTACATCCTATCCCATGGGATTTCACGTTATTCACTTCATCTCCGTCACGTCAACCCAAGAGATTGCCAGGGGGATAATGAAGGAAAACGTTGTTATTGTAGCGGATGAGCAGAGATATTCCTATGGAAGAAGAGGGAGAACATGGTACTCTCCACCAGGTGGACTGTGGATGAGCTTGATTATCCGCTCGAATCTATGGGAGATCCTAACCCTGGCGGCTTCAGTAGCCGTGGTCATGGCACTGGAGAAATTTGGTATCCAATCGGGCATAAAATGGCCCAATGATATAATTTACAATGAAAAGAAGCTTGGCGGGATAATCGCCGAGAAGAAGGGAGAATTGGTGATTTTAGGAATAGGAATCAACCTCAAAAATGAGATCCCACCGGAAATAGAGGATGTGGCCATCAATCTGCCCCAGATAGATAGGGATGCCCTGCTTCCCGTGCTTTTAGAGTGTCTTGAGAATCTTCTTTCACTCTCCAAGGATGAACTCTTGAATGAGTGGAGAAAAAGGAATATAACCCTGGGTAGGAGGGTATGCATTGAAAATGGGGAGAAGGTATGCGGCGTTGCAAAGGATATAGATGAGCATGGGGGAATAATTTTAGAGATCGAGGGGGAAAGAAGGCATTTTTACACCGGAGATTTGAGATTCATGGATTGAGGAAAATATAAATCTTATAAGGAGTTGAACATCTGTGGAAATTGGGTACTGTGTTAAGTGCAATGTTCCTATTCGGGGAGATACCTGCGACATATGCAATGGAGAGCCCAGAATATTGAAATTCCATGATTTAGGAGATATAAGGCCTGCTTCAAAATTTGAGAAGAAGATCCTTCTAAACCTCATACCTTTCCATGATGTTAGAAATTACATGAGAAGAAGATTGATTCTCCTAGCCAAACAACCTGGATTGGATTACAGGAAGGATATTTTTGTTGATGGTTACAAAATAGGAATTTTGGAGTACATTAAGGATGAAAGATGGAGGTGGAGATTCATACCAACAGGTAAGGGCGCATCCCTATTTTACACCCTATCCGGGCACATCGATTTCGATTTGGAGTACCATGGACATTTGAAGGGAAAAAGAATTTCAAAGGATTTGAATGGTGATTGGGCCCTTTTCTCTGCAGGGGATTGCATAGGAGTGGCTGTAAAGGGTAGAAAGGGAACAAAGGTAAAGGATATTTTCTGCCACAAGGTGGGGTTGAGGAGGAGAGGAGATATAAACAGTGCGATAAAGGCGAATACTGGATTCTTAAGGAGCATTGAAAGAAGGGCAATAAACCAAATACGTAAATATAGGGCAGATTATGTGGCCTTCAGCGGGGGAAAGGATAGTGAGGTTGCCCTGTATCTTGCCCACAGGGCTGGGGTTAAAAGGGCCGTTTATGCAAACACAGGCTTAGAGTTCCCAGAAACCGAGAGATTTGTGTATAATTTTGCAGACTTCCTAGAGATTGAACTAATTGAAATAGAGCCGAAGGATAACTTCTGGGACCTTGTGAGGGAAAAGGGAATACCAACAAAGGATAACCGATGGTGCACCAAACATCTAAAATTGGAAGGGTTAAAGAAATTGAAGGGTACCATCGTGGATGGCTCAAGACGATATGAATCCTTTGGTAGGATGATGAGGGGGAGTACTTCCTCCCTAGGCAAATTGAAGGTCATATATCCCATAATAGATTGGCTTGCCCTAGATGTATGGTTATTTCTGCATTTTAAGGGCCTACCCTACAATCCCCTCTACGATATTGGATATGAGCGCATAGGATGCTTTATGTGCCCCTCCATGCTAAATGCCGAGTTTCATAATTTAAAGAGAACACATCCCGATTTATTCAAAAAGTGGTACCGGTTCCTCAAGTCCCAAGGCTTTTCCCATGGCGAGATAATGGATGGGACCTGGAGATGGAAGAACCTGCCCGCAAAGATGGAGGGGCTGTAAGAAATTTTAATTACTCCTCCAGCATTAGGGCAAGTATGCGGATAAGACAGCCAATCGTGAGTGTCCTAGGCCATGTGGATCATGGCAAAACCACATTGCTGGATAGGATTAGGGGTACTTCCGTCGCAAAGAGAGAAGCTGGAGCTATTACACAGCACATAGGGGCTACCGAGGTGCCCATTGAAGCCATATATCGCATATGTGGAAATCTCATAAGGAAGGATTTTAAGGTTCCTGGACTTCTCTTCATCGATACCCCTGGGCATGAGGCCTTCACCACCCTCAGGGCCAGGGGTGGTGCCTTGGCAGATTTGGCTGTGTTGGTTATTGATATAAATGAGGGGATTATGCCTCAGACGGTGGAATCCATAAATATTTTAAAGAGATACCGCACTCCATTTGTCATAGCGGCCAATAAAATTGACCTTATCTATGGTTGGAAAAACTGTGAAAATGAGCCCTTTATCTTCGCCATAAAGAAGCAAAAAGAGAATGTACAGCAGGCATTGGACGAAAAGATATATTCGATTGTTGAGAAACTATACGACCTGGGATTCTCTGCAGAAAGATACGATAGAATCGCAGATTTTACGCAGAATGTTGCCATCATTCCCATGAGTGCAAAGATGGGAATAGGTATTGCCGATCTCCTCTTGGTTTTGGTTGGCCTCGCTCAGAAATTCTTGGAGCAGGAGTTGAAAACAGAGGAGGGACCAGGGGAAGGAACAGTTCTTGAGGTAAAGGAAGAGCGAGGCCTTGGAAAAACAATAGATGTCATACTCTATTCAGGCGTGATAAGAAAGGGAGACACCATTGTGGTGGGAAGTCATGATGAGCCAATAGTCACTAAGATAAAGGCAATACTGAAACCCAAACCCCTAGATGAAATGAGGGACCCCCGGGATAGATTCATGAGCAGGGATGAGGTGCATGCAGCTGCTGGGATAAAAATTGCTGCCCCAAACCTAGATGGCGCCCTAGCTGGCTCACCTGTAATCGTGGCCAATGAAAATCTTGAGGAAGCATTGAACAGGGTTAGGAGAGAGACGAAAATACACATAGAGACCCAGGAGGAGGGAGTAATAATAAAGGCCGATGCCCTTGGTTCCCTAGAAGCGTTGGCCTACGAGCTTAAACAGGAGAACATACCCATAAAGATGGCAGACATAGGAGACATAAGCAAGAGGGATATTGTGGATGCCCAAACAATAGGAAATCCATTATATCGCGTGATTCTTGGGTTCAATGTAAAGGTTCTTCCAGATGCTGAAAAGGAGGCTGGAAAGATAAAGATTTTCACAAACAATGTGGTTTACAAGATAATAGAGGATTACAAGGAGTGGATGGAGGAGAAGAAGAGAGAGATGGAGGCAGAGAAGAGGATGGAAATAACCTTTCCAGGCAAATTCAAGATCTTGCCAGAGTATATCTTCAGATTAAGCAAGCCAGCCATCGTTGGAGTAAGGGTTCTTGGGGGAAGAATAAGGGTGGGACAGAGAATTCTGCGTGATGATGGAAGGGTTGTAGGAAGAATTAAGAGCATTAGAAAAGGAGAGAACAACGTTGTTGAGGCTATTATGGGTGAG
>CAYXLB010000089.1:0-4855 GCA_964465785.1 uncultured Thermoplasmata archaeon | reverse complement strand
TGGATTCTCAGCCAGTTTATGTACACTTACAATGCCACCAGTGGTAAGTGGAACAGTCCCGATGGGGAGAGCAGTGTGAGAATAATCGATGACTATACCGTTAAATTCCAGCTAAGAGAGGCATATGGCGGTTTCTTGCCTGCCATTGCATTTACAGTGGCTTCCATAGTGGATCCAAATGTAGTTGAGGATCATGGCGGAGTGAAGCCAAATGAGGACAATGAGTGGATGAGCCAGAACATGGTTGGTACAGGTCCATATAAGTTGGTGGAGTGGAAGCACAATGCCTACATAAAACTCGAGTGGAACGAGAACTACTGGGGCGGCTGGGACGGAAAGCATGTTAAATATGTGATAATAAAGAACATTCCTGAGGTTGCAACAAGGGAGCAGGAGCTGTTCAAGGGAGATGCTGATATGGCTTACATTCCTGTAAACCACCTGGATGATGTCAAGGGCAAAGAGGGAGTCAAGGTTGATGAGGGTGGACTAACATACAACGTAGATATGATAGAGATGAATTGTAGGCCCACTTATCAGAACAAGACAAATCCACTTTATTACAAGGAAGTTAGACAGGCAATTTCCTATGCCATAGATTATGACACTATAATAAAGGATGTCTATATGGGTTATGCCATAAGGCTTCAAGGTCCTATTCCTAAGGGAATGCCTGGACACGATGATAGCCTATTTATGTATCCATACGATGTGAATAAGGCAAAGCAGCTTATGGATGATGCTAGGCAGAAGTATGGTCTCCCAGACACTATCGAACTTACCTTGATTTACAACCAGGGTAATGATGTCCGTGCCCACATAGCCCAGATAGTCAAGGGTAATCTGGCTGAAATAGGCATATCTGTAAATGTGCAGGAACTTGCCTGGCCAACTCTATTGGATAAGATGGATCGTGGAGATTACAGCATGATAATCATAGGATGGGCTCCCGACTACAATGATCCCGATGATTACATATTCCCATTCATAGGCTCTGAGAAGATAGGAGGAGATACCTATAGGACAGGTTGGTACAACGAGACTGTGGATAAGCTTCTTATGGAGGCAAAGTACGAGGTGGATCAGGATAAGAGGGCTCAGCTATACAAGCAAGCCCAGGAGATAGCTATGGAGGATCCATCCTTCATATACTTGGCACAGAACAAGCATGTGGCAGTTTACAGAACTTGGCTACAGGGATATTACTACAACCCAGTGATGCAACTGAACTTCTACAATCTATATAAAGAGGAATAATCTCCCTATTTTTTCTTTTTATATCTAAATTTTTAAGTAGGTGTTAACCATTTCCCAGTTTAATGAAACTATGGCAGTATATTGCTAGGAGATTATTGCTTCTTTTGCCTGTTATAATAGGAGTTACCTTGATAACATTCACAATCTCTTTTGTGATTCCTGCCAACCCAGCCAGGGCATGGGCTGGACAGAAAGCTCCACCAGAGACCGTTGAAAAAATAAAGGAAAAATACCATTTAAACGATCCTCTATACGTTCAGTATTACTACTATATTACTGGAGTCTTCACTGGAAATTGGGGATATTCCCATTCTGAGAAAAGACCTGTGAGTGATTGTCTAGCCGATTATTTTCCAGCTACATTTGAGTTAACCATATGGGCTATGCTTATTGCAATTCCGGCAGGTATTTATATTGGAGTTCTCTCTGCGGTAAAAAGAAATAAAATACCCGATCATCTGTCCAGGGTGTTTGCTCTTAGCGGTGTTTCAATGCCAATATTCTGGCTTGGACTTCTTCTAATACTCCTCTTCTATACATATTTAGGATGGTTCCCGGCAAGTGGAAGGGGGGTAGCTCCAGCACATATCTATACAGGTCTCTACATACTTGATAGTATCCTATCCTTGGATTTCCATGCCTTAATTGATGATATATGGCATATAATTCTTCCAGCGGTGACTTTATCCTATGCCACATTGGCTGTTATCACAAGGATGACGAGATCAAGTATGCTTGAAGTTTTGAGGCTTGATTACATCAAAACTGCAAGGGCCAAGGGATTATCTGATAAGGTGGTAATATATCGACATGCCCTTAGAAATGCCTTGATTCCAACATTAACAGTATCTGGCTTGGCCTTTGCAGGCCTATTAGGTGGTGCAGTTCTCACAGAGACTATATTTGCATGGCCAGGAATGGGCAGATATGCATATCAGGCAATATCTACCTTGGATTATCCTGCGATTATGGGAGTGACGCTACTCATGGCTGTTATCTTTGTCATTGCCAATCTGATTGTGGATATAATGTATGCATACCTTGATCCAAGGATAAAATTGGGAGAGTGAGATCATGGCAGAGAATGTAAATGAAAGTTTCTGGGTGAAGCATGAATCACAAATCAAGGAATTCAAGTACACATTGCATTTGATACGTAAAAGTGCCTTAACTCTTGTTGGTCTTGCCCTCTTAATATTCATGTTTCTTGTGGCCATATTTGCCCCCTATATAGCTCCCTATCATCCAACCTATATCGGGGGACAACAGTACTGGCCCTACGATGCTTCCAAATCTCTAAAACCGCCCAGCTGGGAGCATCCCTTTGGAACCGATGACATGGGCCATGACATTTACAGTATGGTGATATATGGAACCAGGGAAGCTTTGTATGTGGGTTTCATCGTGGTCATCGTTGCCATGCTCATAGGGGTTCTGTTGGGGGCCTATTCAGGTTATGTTGGAGGATGGTTTGATGAGATCATAATGAGAATATGTGATATGTTCTTTGCCTTCCCTGGATTGATCCTTGCCATGGCAATTACAGCGGCTCTGGGTCCAGGTTTGGAGCATGTGATGTACGCTTTGATGATTGTTTGGTGGCCTGCCTATACGAGAATTGTAAGGGGACAGGTTTTATCAGTTAAGCAGAACCAGTACATTGAGGCTGCCCGGGCAGTTGGGGTGAGTAGGTTCAAGATAATATGGAGGCATGTCATCCCAAATTCCTTGCCCCCTATTTTGGTGCAAGCCACTATGGATCTTGGTAATGTGATTCTCACGGCAGCAGGTCTTGCCTTCTTGGGATTGGGCGCTGCAGCCTATACCGCTGATTGGGGAGTGATGGTTAGCCAAGGACGCTCTTGGTTAGTTGCAGGCTATTGGTGGTGGTCTACCTTTCCAGGTCTTGCCATATTCCTAACAGTGCTGGCCTTCAATTTGTTTGGTGATGGACTGAGAGACATCTTAGATCCGAGGTTGAGGAGGTGAATCCTGTGGATGAGGTATTACTCAAAGTGGAAGATCTTCACACTTATTTTTACACCTATGAAGGAGTGGTCAAGGCTGTGGATGGTGTATCCTTCGAAATAAAGAAGGGAGAAATATTTGGACTTGTGGGCGAAACAGGCTGTGGAAAATCGGTTACTGCCCTATCCATAATAGGTCTAATCGAGGAACCTGGAAGAATTGAAAGTGGAAAGGTTATTTTTAACGGGAAAAATATATTGGAGCTTCCAGAGGAGGAGCGGAGGAAAATAAGGGGAAAGGGAATAACCATGATATTCCAGGAGCCCATGACTGCTCTAAATCCAGTATATACCATAGGTGATCAGATTTTAGAAATCCTTCTCCTTCACAAGCATGGAATAGAGAATATAAAGAAGGCCCCTAAGGAATTAAAGGAGAAGGAGAAAAAAACTGTGATAGAGATGTTGAAGCTTGTGAGGATGCCAGATCCTGAAAGAACGATAAATAGTTATCCACATGAGTTGAGTGGCGGTATGAGGCAGAGGGCGATGATAGCTATGATGCTTGCCACCCAGCCCCAGCTACTCATTGCAGATGAGCCCACAACAGCTTTAGATGTAACTGTTCAGGCTCAGATTCTAAATATTCTTATGGATATGAAGAACAAGCTTGGAATTTCAATACTTTTAATTACCCATGACCTTGGAGTGGTTGCAGAAATATGTGACAGAGTTGCTGTGATGTATGCGGGAAATATAGTTGAAGTAGGAGATGTATATTCTATATTCAAAAAGCCATTGCACCCGTATACCAGGGGTCTTATGGCCGCCATACCGAGCATGTCGGAGAAAAAGGAGGAGCTTAAATACATAAAGGGATCAGTTCCAAATCTCATATATCCACCACCTGGATGCAGGTTCCATCCCAGATGCAACTATGCAAAGGAGATATGCAAGAAGGAGAAACCAAAACTTGTGGAGGCCGAACCAGGTCATTGGGTAGCCTGTCATTTTGTTAAGGATATTATGGAGGGTGGTGAGGACAATGAATGATGATACTCTTATCTCTGTTTACAACCTCAAAAAATATTTCCCTGTAAAAGGGGGTCTATTTGGGAAAGTTGTAGCCTGGGTTAAGGCAGTTGATAATGTATCCCTTCACATAAATAAAGGAGAGACTTTGGGGATAGTGGGCGAATCGGGATGTGGTAAAACCACCTTGGGAAGAACACTCCTGCGTTTGATAAAGGCAGAGGATGGTATAATATTGTTTGATGCTCCTCCCGAGGTAAGGAAAAAAATTGTTGAACTTATGGGAAAGAAGGATGAAGAGTCTCAGAAGGAACTGATGAAACTGAGGATAAAATATGATCTTAATATGAAGAAGGAGAAGGAGCTACTGCCCTATAGGAAAAAGATGCAAATTGTTTTTCAAGACCCCCAATCCTCCCTCAACCCAAGAATGACAATAAAAAAGATATTGGCTGAGCCCCTTTTGACCCATAAGATAGTTTCCAAGGATAAATTGGACGATAAAATAATAGAGCTTCTGGAGCTTGTTGGTCTCAAAAAGGAGCATCTCCATAGATTTCCCCATGAATTCAGTGGAGGTCAAAGACAAAGGATAGGTA
>CAYXLB010000088.1:0-4858 GCA_964465785.1 uncultured Thermoplasmata archaeon | reverse complement strand
ATGTATTCCCTAAAAAAATACGATTTCCATTTACCAGAAGAACTAATCGCCCAGGAGCCTGTGGAGCCAAGAGACCATGCGAGATTGATGGTTCTGAAGGATAGCATAGAGCACCGTTTCTTCTACAATTTGCCAGAGTATATGCAGGAGGGGGATGTTCTAATCCTCAACGATACCAGGGTGATAAAGGCTCGTTTGAAGGGAATAAAGGATACAGGAGGAAGGGTTGAAATACTCATTCTTGAAAGGTTGGATGAGAATTACTATCGCTGTCTGGTAAAGGGAAAGAAGATCCGTCCAGGGACTGTGCTGATCTTTGAGGATATCAGAGGGGTTGTAAGAAGAAAAAATGAGGGAATTTGCGATATCGAATTCTCCTCCGATATAATGGAGCTTGCCAGAGAAAGGGGCGAAATTCCCCTGCCTCCATACATAAAGAAAAGAATTCCCGATGCCAACAGGAAATATCAGACAGTATTTGCAAGAAAAGAGGGGGCCGTAGCTGCCCCAACTGCCGGCCTGCATTTCACCCCTGAATTGCTCCAGAAAATTGAAAATATGGGCGTGAAAATAGGATACATAACCCTGCACGTGAGCTATGGAACCTTCAAACCCGTGAAAACGGAGGATATAAGGGAGCATAGGATGGAGGAGGAGTACTACATTGTAAGCAAGGAAGTTGCAGATATGATAAATAACAGGGAAGGTAGATTATTTGCAGTGGGCACAACAGTTACCCGGGCCCTGGAGAGCACTTCTAAAGGAGGAAGGGTATATCCATCCCAGGGTTATACGAATATCTTCATTTATCCCGGCTACAAATTCCAATCGGGCATCGATGCACTCATCACCAATTTCCACGTACCAAGATCGTCCCTCATTCTCCTGGTCACAGCCTTTGGAGGTTACGATAGGATAATGCACGCATACAGGGTTGCCATAGAGAAAAGATATCGATTTTACAGCTTCGGCGATGCCATGCTCATTTTCAAAATGTAGCGATGATAACTACAAAAAATTTTTAGTATCATTAAAGATACTCAGTTTTATGAAGAGGAACATAGTGGTGGAGGAAATTTCAGCAACTCCCGTGGAAGAGAGAAGTGTTGAAATTGTAGAAAGGAAGGGAATTGGACATCCAGATAGTGTTGCAGATGGCATAGCGGAGAGCATAAGTAGAGCTCTTTCAAAATATTATCTGAAGCATTATGGAAGAATTCTGCATCACAATACCGATCAGGCTGAAATAGTGGGTGGGCAGGCAAAACCCAAGTTTGGCGGCGGTCAGGTTTTGGAGCCTGTTTACATACTCCTATCTGGAAGGGCAACGACTATGGTGAATGGTGAGAGGGTGCCCTACAGGACAATAGCCAAGAAGGCTGCCGTTGAGTTCTTAAAGAATCATTACAGAAATCTCGATATTGAGGAGGATGTAACTATTGACTGCAAAATCGGACAGGGTTCTGTTGATCTAAGGGGGCTCTACGATACCCAGAAATACCTAGCCAACGATACTTCCTTTGGTGTAGGATACGCACCCATGAGCGATTTGGAGAAGATAGTATATGAGACAGAGAGATACATTAATGGGCCATTGAAGGATAAATTGCCAGAGATAGGAGAGGATATCAAGGTTATGGGATTCAGGAATGGAGATAAAATCAATATCACCGTAGCAGCTGCCTTCGTGGGAAGGCACACACCAGATAAGGATCATTACATGAATGTCAAGGAAGAGCTAAGAGACATTCTCACAGATTATGCTGCCAAGTTCACTGAGAGGGAGGTGAATTATTTCATCAACACTGGAGATCTACCGCAAGATAACGTTTTCTACCTCACAGTCACCGGGCTGAGTATGGAGAACGGTGATGATGGTTCCGTTGGCCGCGGTAACAGGGTAAATGGATTGATCACACCCTACAGACCAATGAGCATGGAGGCATCCGCCGGAAAGAACCCGGTGACCCATGTTGGTAAACTCTACAACATCCTCGCCTTCAAGATTGCAGAAGATATAACAAAGAATGCAGGTGGAGATGTGAAGGAGGTCCATGTAAGGATAGTCTCCCAGATAGGAAAGCCCGTGGATGAGCCGCAGGTAGCAAGCATACAGGTAATTCCAGCAGAAGGTGTGAACATAGCAAGATATAAGGATGAATTTACAAGGATCGCCGATGAATGGCTTGCAAATCTCCCTAAGGTCACAGAGATGCTCGTGAACGGAGAGGTGAACGTTTTCTAAATTTTATATCATTCTCCACATTATATAGGCTGCATCGCCGTTGGTGTAGTAGTTGGGAACGTAGGAGATTATGGCAAACCCAAATTTCTTGTAGAATTCTATGGCCCTGAAGTTTGTGGTTCTTACCTCGAGCCTTATGGAGAGAATGCCCTCAAGCTTGCAGATGCTCATAAATCTGTTCATGAGAGCTGTTCCTATTCCCTGACCCCTCTGCTCCTTCTTAACCGCCAGCATAAGTATCCTGGCCTCCTTGCTGTATTTTGTAGCAGCTAAGAATCCTACAACCTCGTTGGTTACGGCCACCAGAAATCCCTTGGGCCAGAGTCTGTATATATCCAGAAAAAGCTCGGGCACGTAGTTCTCCGTCAGGGATTGGTTTGCTATGTTCAGAACCTCGAAAAGATCCTTTTCCCTGAACTCCCTGATGTAATACACGAGAATAAAATGGCAGAGGATTTAATAAATATTTACTTCCTCACCCCTCTTGATCACCTTCTCCACAAGATTTATGCCGAAATGATAGCCTATGTGCATATAATTGGGCACATCCAGGATTATGATATCTGCCTGCTTTCCGGGCTCTATGGAGCCTATGTCCCTCTCAAGGCCTATGGCTGCTGCCGCGTTTATTGTGCTTGCCACTATTGCCTCCTCTATGCTCATCCTCATCTGCGTTATTGCGAGAGATATGACCATCTGCATGTTCTCCGTGTAGGCATTGGGATTCAGGTCTGTGGCCAGGGCAACGGGTATGCCCTGCTCTATGAATTTTCTGGCAGGTGCGTACTCCTTGCTTAGAAGCATGTATGGGGTTGCTGGAAGGAAAACAGCTATTGTATTACCCTTGCTCATATACTCAATGCTCTCATCTGTGGTTTTAACGAGATGATCGGCACTTATTGCATCGACATCCACAGCCACTCTGGTACAGCCTATATCGCAGATTTCATCCGCATGAATCTTCGGGATGAGCCCGTATTTCTTTCCTGCCAGAAGATACTCCCTTGACTGCTCCGCAGTGAAAACTCCCTTCTCGCAGAATATGTCAATGAACTTGGCATAATCTTGAACCTTGGGTATGACCTCTCCTATGAGATAATCAATGTAATCGTCTCCGTTGGAGAACTCGGGGGGCAGTGCATGGGCTCCCAAGAATGTGGGTACTAGATCGAGAGGATGATCTATCTCATTTATAAGCCTTAGCATCTTCATCTCCGTTTCCAGATTCAGGCCATAGCCACTCTTTGCCTCCGCGGTGGTGGTACCATGTATGAGCATTTTATCCATCCTCCTCCGGGTCTCTTCTTCAAGGGTTCTCATATCCGCCTGCCTGGTGGCCCTCACAGTTCTCAGTATTCCCCCACCCATTTTGAGGATGTCAAGGTAAGAGTACCCCTTCAACTTCAAAGATAGTTCATCTTCCCTGGTGCCTGAGAATACGAGATGGGTATGGGGATCCACAAATCCAGGCATGACTACCTTTCCAGAGGCGTCTATGACCCTATCGGCACTCCCCTTCAGTTCCCTGGTTGTTCCAACTTCCACTATTCTATCTCCATCGATTAAAACTGCACCATTTTCAATGATTCCAAGTTCGTATTCCTCCTTATTTCTCCGAATCCCGCCTGCCAGGGTAAGGAGCTGCGAAGCATTTTCAATTAGAAGCATAATGATGAAATGGCAGGGGAATATAAAAACATCACTCAAGAACAAGATTATAAAAGATGATAAGCATATCTCCCCGATGCATCGGGAAGATTACCTCACCGATGAATTCGTAAACAGGCTGCATAATGAATATTTCCAGAACTGGAAGAAGATGCCCCATAGGGGCAAGAGCGTGGTTCTGGGCATCGATTTGCAAAATTATTTTCTAAGGGAGGGGGAAGAGGCATATCTGCCAAGCGCTCCAAGACTAATAGAGAAGTTGAAGGATTTTTACTCCTTTGCGAAGAAGGTTGGTGTGGAAATAGTATTCACCAGGCACTGCCACGAGAATAATATCCTGGCCAGATGGTGGAAGAATCAGATGAGATGCAACTCCCCATCCACAGAGATTTATGAGGAACTCCTGCCCTTTGCCGACATCATTCTGGAGAAAAATAACTACGATGCCTTTTATGGCACCAATCTTGAGGATTTACTTCGAGAGAAGAATGTTGCCACGGTGATAATAACGGGAGTTATGACCCATCTATGCTGCGAGACCACGGCGAGAGAGGCCTTTGTTCGCGGATTCAATGTTATATTTCCAATAGATGGTACAGCAACACAGAATGCAGAGCTACACGAGGGAACGATTAGGGCAATATCCCATGGCTTTGCTCCAGTACCAGTTCTAAAAGAGGTAGAAGCTTGGCTAAAAATGAGATAAAAGGGGAGAAATTACATCATTCCGGGCATTCCGCCCATGCCGCCCATTCCACCAGGTCCTCCCTGGCCGCCCTGGCCTCCCTTGGGTGTCTCGGATCTCTTTGCGGCAATGACATCGTCAATGCGCAGTATCATCGTGGCAACTTCTGTTGCACTCTCAATTGCCTGCTTCTTGACGCGCATGGGCTCTATGACCTTCTTTTCCACCATATCAGATATCTTGCCCTCGATGACATCAAC
>CAYXLB010000087.1:0-4928 GCA_964465785.1 uncultured Thermoplasmata archaeon | reverse complement strand
CAAGAGGAGAATTGAGAATTGATATTTAAGATTTTTCAGAGCAGGGGAGTTTCGCGAAGCCAAGCAATATCGCTTATATAGAGATCCCTTATATCCTTAAGTCCTAAGGTAATCATGGCTAATCTTTCCAAACCAAGACCCCAGGCTAGTACTGGATATTTTATACCTAAGGGCTCCGTAACTTCAGGCCTAAAAATCCCAGCACCCCCAAGTTCTAACCATTGTCCATTATAATACACCTCTACCTCTAAACTAGGCTCCGTATAGGGAAAATAGGAAGGTCTGAACCTTATGGTTGGAAAGCCCATGAGGGAATAGAATTCCTTCAGGATACCCAAGAGTACCTGGAAATCTGCATCCTCATCCATATATATACCCTCTATTTGTGTGAATTCTGGAAGGTGGGTAGAATCCATATTTTCCCTGCGGAACACCCGACCTATGGAGAACATACGCACAGGAGGTTCGCGGTGCTCATAGAGATATTTTATGGAATTCACCGTGGTGTGTGTGCGAAGCATAGCCTTCTTGGCCACTTCTTCGCTCCACTTATATCTCCAGCCCTTGCTTATTCCCCCCCCATTTTCGTGCATCTCCTTTACCTTGAGCATGTATTTCCTGTCTTCAATCTCAATTTTATCAGGCTTTTTGAGATAGAAGGTGTCCTGCATCTCCCTAGCTGGATGATCCTGTGGGATGAAGAGGGCATCCATATCCCAGAAGGCACTAACAATGTAATCTCCCTCTACTTCATCAAATCCCATCATAAGGAATATTTTGCGGATCTTCTCAATAATCTGTGTGAGGGGGTGGAGCTTTGCAGTGTATATCCTTGGGGCAAAGAGCTTCACATCGTAGCGTCTAAGGTTATAATCCCTCCATTTTCCAGTTTGAATCAGCTCCGGCGTGAGCTGGGTTATTTCCTCCTTTATCTCAATCCCCTTCTCAATCTCCTTTTTACCAAGAGTGGTTAGATATGCAAATCTTCTTACCCTCTCCCTTTTCTTTATCAATCCCTTTCTGCGGGCGAAATCCTCAATTATTTTCCTATCTACCTCTCCCTCCTTAACGCATCTCTTTCGAAGGAGCTCCAGAACCCTCTTTCTCCTCTCAATCTCTTCATCAATATCTTTGTATATCAACTTACCACTGCGGAACTCTATCCCCATCCTTTTGAGATGCCCCATACCAACACTAACAACCCTCTTGGGGAGAATATTGAATAGTTCCTTAATCTCAACCTCACCCTTCTCTTTTAAAATTTTATAAACTTGAATCTCGGGTAAATCTTCATCACGATTCAGACAATATTCAACTTCCATCTTCTCCTCTATCTTTACGAGCCCCTTAACCTTTAGCCAAGATAGGGCATTCATAACTTCCACAAGCTGGGAAAAATTTCCAAGAGCCATAATTTCCTCAACACTAACCCTCTCCTTTTTTGATTTATCAATTGCAATTAGAACCCTCTTCTCCAGATTGCTGAGTTCCATAAATGGTGTATGGGTATCTTCTTTAAATAGTTTGCAATATTCTACATATGCAACTCTTTGGAACCGCGGGAATAAGGGGCCTCACCAATAGGGATATTACCCCCCAACTTGCCCTTAGGGTATCAATGGCCTATGGCTCAATTTTTAGGGGAAAAATTGCAGTGGCTAGGGACACTCGCCATGGCGCGGAGATGATTGAGCATGCCATTGTTTCGGGATTGGAGAGCCTTGGGAATGAGGTCTATAGACTTGGTATCGTGCCCTTACCAATATTTGCACGATATGTGGCAGATTTTATGGATGGAGGAATAATAGTTACCGGTTCCCACACACCTCCAAACATATTGGGAATCGTGGCAGTAGATTCCTTAGGAAGGGACATCCCGAGGGATGTGGCAAGGGAGATTGAAAAGAAGATGGAGGAGAAAATTGATTATGCTCCCTGGGATAGAATAAAGGATACCCAATTTGATGATGCTGTGGAACATTATATGAGATTTATTGAGAGTAAAGCAAAGGGATTGGAGGGCTATAAGATCCTTGTAGATCCAGCCAATGGAGCCGGGGCAGGGGTAATAGATAGAATCTTAGAGAATCTTGGAATGGATGTTGTTTGCATAAATTGCAACAGAAAGCCCATACCAGATAGGCCCTCTGAGCCAAGAAGGGAGAATTTGAAGGAATTGCAGAATATATCAAAGAAATTTGATTTAGGAATAGGTACTGATGTGGATGCAGATAGGGTTCTCTTTGCCTCCTCTGGTAAGGTTTATTCGGAAGATGTAATTGGGGCCATATTTGCAAGAGAATATGCAAAGGATAAGATTGTTACCCCCATCAATTCGTCTTCCCTTATTGAGAAGGTTGCCAAGGAGTACGGTTTCCAGGTTATATATTGCCCAGTAGGCCCTCCAGAAATCGCAGAATATATTTTGAAACACAATGCCTCATATGGCTACGAAGAGACAGGAAAGTACATATTTCCTCCCGATACCCTGTGGGGAGATTCAATACTCTCCACGGTAAATCTCCTGAAAATTATGAATTTAAGGGGACTCACATTGGAAGAGCTTGCTAAAGAGTTTCCCCAGTACCATCAAGTGAAGGAGAAAATCCCCGTGGCCAGGGAAATAAAAAGAGAGGTGGTGAAGAGAATTGGAGATTACCTACAAAATAATCCTCCCAAGGGGGTTAGGGGTATAATAAGGGTTGATGGTGTAAAAATGATCTACGAGGATGCTTGGCTTCTAATAAGGGCCTCTGGAACCGAGGATGTAATTCGAATATTTTCAGATGCCCCCTCGGAGAAGGAGGCAAGAGAGCTTGTGGAACAAGGTAAAAAAATTGTAAGAAAGTTCATCTCTTCGTTCCGGCCAAGGTAAAGTAGGCAAGGAGCGCATCCAGCTGAATTCTCTCGTTGGCCCCCTCCACTATCCTGAACTCTATTTCTCCGGTTTTATCCAAAAGCTCAACCTTGAGCCTATCCTCTATGGGCAGGTCATAAATTACCCTATGTATCTGTTTTATCACATCTTCCCCAGATAAACCCAATTCTACCAGAAGCTTGTTTAATTTATTCCTTGCCTCAATGAAATTTCCCTCTAGGGCTTTCTTGATAACATCCTCAACATCTTCCCTCTTTGCTAGACCTGTTGCCTTATAGACTATGCTCTCATCAATCTCATCCGCTATAGAGGCGGACATCTGTAATATGTTTATGGCCTTCCTCATATCACCATTGCATATGTAGACTATTGCGTTCAAGGCATCTTCCGTTATTTTCTTTCCTTCCTTATCGGCTATATATTTAAGCCTCTTTTTTATGTCCTCTGCCTTAAGGGGGGTAAAGCGGAACACTGCACATCTTGATTGTATAGGCTCTATTATCTTGGAAGAATAGTTGCAGGAGAGAATGAAACGACAGGTCTTGGAGTACATTTCCATTGTGCGGCGCAATGCGGCCTGGGCATCTGGAGTTAGGGCATCGGCTTCATCGAGGAAAATTATCTTAAAGCCAACATCGTTGGGGGCTGCAGTTCTGGCATACTCCTTAATCTTTGTACGCACAATTCCTATTCCACGCTCATCACTGGCATTCAACTCATGAAAACTTGCCCTCCAGTTCTCCCCAAATAACTCCCGGGCAAGAGCAATAGCACAGGTGGTTTTACCCGTACCCGCAGGACCCGCAAAGAGAAGATGTGGCATGGTCTTGGTTTTTACATATGACTTCAATCTTTCAACAATTTCCTCTTGCCCAACAACTTCATCCAAGCTCTTAGGCCTGTACTTCTCAACCCATACATCTTCCATATTTGCCATATGGATTGGGTAATTAAATAATTTTGCTCCTGAGAAAAACTTAATAGTTTTGGAGGTATTATCTCTTCGGTGATAAAGAAATGAAAGGGGCAGGAATATTTCTGCTGTTATTAATTGTAGTGGGTTTTCTAGTTATGGCTACCATACCATATGGAGAAGCAGCCCACATCGCTACAAGGGCCGGTACACCCATCAGAATAAATAACGATACTGATCTAAAGAATATTGCCACAGATGGAGATGGCACTCCAAGTAATCCCTATTTGATAAAAGATCTTGTGATTGATGCCCAGGGTTACGGATATGGAATTTACATAGGCAATACCACAAAATACTTTTTAATCGGGGATGTGACAATAAGAAATGTAAACGGAAATTCTGACTCATATTTCTGGAACTCGGGAATCGTGATTTATAACGCAACCCACGGAAAACTCTACAATGATTTCGTGTATAATGGAAGTGGCTACGGAATTTTTATTCAATCCTCCTTGGATATTACCGTGGATGCCTGTACCCTTGAATACAACTATGAGGGGGGTGTTTACATAGAATCTTCCTCGCAGATTTATGTGAAAGATAGTTACATTTTCAACAGGGACACGGGAATTGGCGTAGAGATCGTCAAGTCATCTTTTATTAGTGTGGTGCATAACAACATAAACGACACTTATGATGGGATATATGGCAATACAATGACCCACTCAATCGTAGAAAACAATACCATCCGAGATAACAATTATGATGGGATAGTGCTATACAGCAGTACCACAGGAAATATAATTCAAAATAACACCATATCCTACACTTCTAATTATGGTATTGAAATAAGCAATTCTGATTTTAATAATGTAACGAATAATAGGATAGAGAATAATACAAGGGGCGGTATTTATGTGAATAATGCGGCTGTGAATATAACTTGGAATCACATCTCTGGGAATTACTACGGCATACTAATTTACGGTGGAAAAACAAAGATTATTTCCCACAATGAGATTTTCAACAATTCTTTCTCCGGTGTGTATTTGCAAACCAATTCTGAAAACAATAAAATAACGGATTGAAATAGGATCTTTGAAAATGGAAACTATGGAATATATGTGGCCTCAT
>CAYXLB010000086.1:0-4958 GCA_964465785.1 uncultured Thermoplasmata archaeon | reverse complement strand
ACCATAAGCATCATAGCAGGCACAAGCTCAAGCATCGAACCCTTGTTTGCCATAGTATACGTCCGTCGCGTGTTGGAAGGGGAGGAGTTATTGGAAGTAAATTATTTATTTGAAGATATCGCAAAAAAGAGGGGATTCTATTCTGAGGATCTCATGCTGGAAATAGCGAAATCCGGAAGCATACAGAACTTGGATGTGCCCGATGATATCAAGCGTATTTTCAAAACTGCCCACGATATAGCTGCCAAATGGCATGTGGCCATGCAGGCAGCCTTCCAGAAGTATGTGGATAATGCTGTTAGCAAAACTGTTAATTTGAGATACGATGCCACACCCGATGAGGTAAATGAGGTTTACATGCTTGCCTACAAACTAAAGTGCAAAGGTATAACAATATATCGAGACAGGAGCAAGAAGGAGCAGGTGATAGGAAAGGCCGATAAGGCTATAGAGAAGCTTATGAGCAAGAAGGAAGAAGCCCTGACTCAATTAAAGCTTTTTCCGGAGGAATATGTAAAACTTGAATCTACAGAGACTGCAGCATGTCGCGACGGAACATGCGATTAGGAATTAAAACGAGAATCGCAAAAAGTTAAAATAAATTTTTGCACATTGCGTAATATGGAGGAGAGAATTTCTAAGATAATCAAGAAGTATGAGGATAGGGAATCAAAACTTTTGCCAATACTCCACGAAATACAGGATGAGTATGGTTATATACCCAAGGAGGCAATTAAAATTGTTGCCAAGGCACTGGGCAAGACTCCTGGGGAAATTTATGATGCAGCCTCTTTCTATTCATTTTTCTATTTCGAGAAGAGGGGAAGACATATTGTCAGGGTTTGCAATTGTATAGTGTGCAATATGAAAGGTAGCCAAAATATACTGGAAGCGATAGAAGAGAGATACGGTATAGGGGAGGGTGAAACCACGAGGGATGGGCTTTTCACATTGGAGGTGGTTGATGGACTTGGTATGTGTGAATCTTCCCCAGTGATGATGGTTGATGATGAAATATATGGAAACTTATCCCCTGAAAAGGCCCTTGAAATTTTAAGGAGGTATGAGGAATGATGCTTCTCAAGGATGCACCGAGATTAGACACATATCTTTCACATGGGGGATTTGAAAGCTTAAAAAAGGCTCTTAGGCTAAAGAGAGAGAGAATAATTGAAGAGATAGAAAAATCATCCCTTGTGGGTCGTGGAGGAGCAGCATTTCCCACGGGATTGAAGATGAAGTTTGTTGCCAAGGAGCAAAGAACTCCAAAATATGTAATAGCCAATGCCGACGAGGGTGAGCCTGGAACCTTCAAGGATAGGGTTCTCATGGAAAGGAATCCCTACCAGATTCTGGAGGGGATGATTATAGCTGCCTATGCGGTGGGGGCTAAAAAGGGGTTTTATTACATCCGTTATGAATATAGGAACCTTGCCAGGGAGATGGAGAGAAGGATAGATGAATTGAGGGAGGCGAACTTCCTAGGGAAAAACATTCTTGGCTCAAAGTTCTCCTTTGACATTGAGCTTGTGCTCGGTGCAGGTTCCTATGTTTGTGGTGAAGAGACGGCCCTAATAGAGAGCATAGAGGGGAAGAGGGGCTTTCCCCGGATAAAGCCACCCTATCCAGCCCAGGATGGCCTATGGGGAAAACCCACCCTTATAAACAATGTTGAGACCCTGGCAAATCTTCCAATAGTATTGGATATGGGGGGTGAAAAATACGCTGAAATCGGCACTGAATTCTGTGCAGGACCTAAATTATTCAGCGTGAGCGGCTTCGTTCACAATCCTGGGGTTTATGAGGCTAATTTGGGGGATGTGACCGTGGAAGATATTATAAAGCTTGCAGGAGGGGTGGATGGGAAATTGAAGGCGATTATGATTGGAGGTGGTGCTGCAGGATTCATCGTGGATAAATCATTTCTGGACATGCCCCTATGCTTCCACCATGCCAAGGAGCGAGGAATATTTCTCGGTACTGGAAATGTCATCGTGTTTAATGAGGATGTAAATCTCTGGAAGGTTCTTCTGAACATCGCAAGATTCTTCCAGCATGAGTCCTGTGGCCAGTGCTTCCCCTGCAGGTATGGAACTAAGAATATGGCGAAGATAATAGAAAAAATAGTGGATGGTAGGGGTCGAAGGGAGGATATTGAGAATTTAAATCGCATAGCAAGGGCAATGAAAATTGCTAGCCTATGTCCCCTGGGAACAAGCGCGATGCTAGCCTACGAATCCGCAATGGAATATTTCAGGGATGAGCTAATGGAGGTGATAGCTTGAAGATTCTTCTCAATGGTATGGAAGTTGAGGTCTCGGGAGAAAAAACAATTCTTCAGGTGGCAAGGGAAAGGGGCATAGATATTCCAGCAATATGCTATATGGATGGGGAAAAGCCCATAGGCTCCTGCGGATTATGTATGGTGAAGATATGGGAAAATGAGCGTATCTATTATGCTAGGGCCTGTGTCACTAAGGTAAGGGATGGGATGGTCATTGAAACCCATGCTCCCGAGGTGGAGGAAACAAGAAGAACCATTCTGGAAATGCTGGCTGGTGAGTACTATGGAAATGCCCAGGAATTAAATGAACTATTTGAGAAATACGGAGTTAAGAGGAATTTATTTAGGGAAGAAAAGAGGGAAATCATCGATGATAATCCCTTTTTCATACGGGATAATTCCTCCTGTATCAATTGTTTCCGATGCGTTTTGGCATGCGATGCCATAAAGAGGAATAATGTCCTGGTTCCTGCGGGCAGAGGTTCCACCATAAGAATTGTGGCAGGTATGGATGAATCTCTGGTTGATGCAAACTGTGCATTTTGCGGTGCCTGTATAGATGCATGCCCCACAGGTGCACTCATCGAAAAAACAAGAATTGGAGTGGAGGGGGAATTGAGGAAGATAACAACCGTATGTCCCTACTGTGGTGTTGGATGCATGATGGATTATTATGTGAAGGGTAATCGAATAATATATGCAAGAGGCTCGCCTGAGGGTGTTAACAGGGGTGATGATTGCATAAAGGGCCGTTTTGGCTGGCAGTTTGTGCACAGGGATGATAGATTGAAGAGGCCCTTGATAAGGAAAAATGGAAAGTTCATTGAAGTTTCTTGGGATGAGGCCCTGGACTACATTGCCACCCGTCTTAAAGATATAAGGGAGAGATACGGGGCCGATAGCATTGCAGGTTTATCATCCGCCAAGTGTACCAATGAAGAAAATTACCTATTCCAGAAATTTATGCGAGTTGTTATAGGAACAAATAATGTGGACCACTGCGCTCGATTATGCCATGCCTCCACGGTAGTCGGGTTATTCAAGGTCTTTGGAAGTGGAGCCATGACCAATAGTATTGATGATCTTATGAAGGCAGAGGTATTCTTTGTAATAGGCTCCAATACCACTCATGCCCATCCTGTCATAGGTACTATGATAAAAAGGGCCGTTGGAAAGGGAGCAAAATTGATAGTTGCTGACCCCAGGGACATCGAGCTGGCAAATTATGCTACGGTACATCTCCGGCACAAACCTGGCACGGATATTGCCCTCATCAACGGCATGATGAATGTGATAATCCACTACAACCTATGGGATGAAAAATTTGTTAGGGAGAGAACAGAGGGATTCGAAGATCTGAGGAAGGTTGTTGAAAAATACACTCCAGAGGTTGTGGAGGAAATAACGGGTGTGCCTAGGGATGATATCATCAGGGCTGCAATACTCTATGCCACCCACCGTTCTGCCATTATATATGCCATGGGTATCACCCAGCACATTGCAGGCACTGGAAATGTTGCATCCTTGGCAAATTTGGCCCTTCTAACTGGCAATGTGGGCAAGGAAGGAACTGGGGTAAATCCCCTCAGGGGACAGAATAATGTCCAGGGTGCTGGGGATATGGGGGCCCTTCCAAATCTACTGCCAGGCTATGTCTCCTTGAATAGCTTGGAAGTTAAAAGATTTGAGGATGAATGGGATAAGGAGGTACCCAAAGAGGCTGGATTAACGGTAGTGGAGATGATGAAGGCCATTGAGAAGGGTAGGATAAGGGCCATGTACATAATGGGAGAAAACCCCGCAGTCAGTGATCCAGATCAGAAGCATGTTGTTGAATCCTTGAAATCTCTGGAGTTCCTGGTGGTTCAAGACTTGTTTATGAACGAGACTACCCAGTATGCGGATGTGATTCTTCCGGCTGCATCCTCCCTGGAGAAGGAAGGGACATTTACAAACACTGAAAGGAGGGTACAACTGCTCCGCAAGGTTATCGAACCTCCTGGAGAAGCTAAGCCAGACTGGTGGATAATAAAGGAGCTTGCCAATAGAATGGGTGCAAAATGGGAATATAAGAGTGCGGAAGAGATATTTGAGGAAATAAGGAGGGTAGTTCCCCAGTATGCGGGTATCACATATCATAGAATAAGGAAGATGGGCATACAATGGCCATGTCCCAATGAGGAGCATCCCGGAACGAAAATATTGCACACATCTCTCTTTTCTCGACCCAATGGCTTGGCCCAATTTGTCCCCTACGAGCATATTGAACCTATTGAAACTCCTGATGGGGAATATCCCTTCATACTCACCACTGGTCGTACCTACGAGCATTTCCATACGGGCACCCTAACAAGGAGAATAGAGGGCTTCAATCAACTTGTTCCAGAGGCCTTTGTAGAGATTCATCCAGAGGATGCAAGGATCTTGGGCGTAGTAGAAGGAGATTGCGTGGAGGTAGAATCACGAAGAGGAAAAATAAGGGTTAAGGCCAAGATTGGAGGAATAAAAAGAGGGGTGGTATTCATACCCTTCCACTTTGCAGAGAGTGCAGCCAATGTTTTAACTTCTGCAGACAAGTTGGACCCTGAGGCTAAAATTCCAGAGTTGAAGGTGGCGGCGGTGAGATTGAAAAAATGCTAAGCAGGGAAAACTTTTAAATGTGCCTTGCGTTAAA
>CAYXLB010000085.1:0-5010 GCA_964465785.1 uncultured Thermoplasmata archaeon | reverse complement strand
CCAGGATTTGGAGAACCACCCTTTTTCAATTATGACGAGCTCATAGTGAGGCTTCTGAGACAGGGGAAGAGCTTAGAAGATGCCAGGATGGCAGGTGTCAGTGGATGCGTTGAAAGTGGAGCCTTTGGAAAGGAGGCATACATCCTAACGGGATATTTTAACCTTCCAAAGATTCTTGAAATAACTCTTCACAATGGGGTGGATCCGCGCAGTGGAAAGAAGGTTGGGATAGAGACGGGAGATCCCCGGGAATTTAAGAGCTTTGAGGAACTATGGGAGGCCTTTGTGAAACAGGTTAAATACTTCCTGGATGTGAAGATGAGGGGCAACGATATAATAGAGGCTCTTTATGCAAAATACCTGCCTGTACCCTTCCTATCGCTCTGGATTGAAGATTGCGTTGAGAATGCCAAGGATTATAATGCTGGAGGTGCCAGGTACAATACCCAATACATCCAGGTAGTGGGTCTTGGAACCCTTACGGATTCATTGGTCTCTCTTAAATACAATGTTTTTGAGAATAAGATATTCAAGATGGAATCTGTATTGAGGGCCTTGGATAGTAATTACAGGGGTTATGAGATAATGCGTCAGAGATTCCTGAACAGAACACCAAAGTTTGGAAACGATGATGATTATGCTGATAATATTGCGAAAAGAATAGTGGATACGATGGTGGATCTTATTGAGAGTTATCCTCCATCACCGGTGAGGAGGGCATCTAAAAGGGCATATTTCCTCCCAACAACAGTGCATGTGTATTTTGGAAAGGTAACTGGAGCAACACCGGATGGGAGATTGGCAGGTGTGCCTGTCTCGGAAGGTGTTTCGCCAGTTCAGGGGATGGACAGGAAGGGTATAGCTGCCGTTTTCCGCTCGGTGGCAAAATGTGACTGGGCAAAGACAGGAGGGGCTTTGCTGAATCAAAAATTGACGGGAGATCTGCTGGAGAATGAGGAGAATATAAGGAAATTGGCGATGCTTATAAGGAACTTCTTCAGGTGGGGAGGCCACCATGTGCAGTTCAATGTTGTTAGCAGCGAGGTTCTCAAGGAAGCCCAGGAGAGGCCACCAGAATTTCAGGATTTAATGGTTCGTGTAGCTGGCTATAGCGATTACTTTGTGAATCTTCCCAAGGGCCTGCAGGATGAGATAATAAAGAGGACGGAGCACGAGGAAGTATGAGTGAAGGGATAATTTTTGATATAAAGAGATACGCCATCCATGACGGTCCTGGGATAAGAACCACAGTATTTATGAAGGGATGTCCCCTAAGATGCATATGGTGCCACAATCCTGAAAGTCAGCTGATGAACTTTGAAATCATGTATATAGAGTACAAGTGCATTCATTGCCATACATGCGTTATGGTCTGCCCGGAAAAGGTGATATATTTTGACGATGAGGAGCACCAGCATTTTGATAGGGAGAAATGCACCTACTGCGGATTATGTACAGATAACTGTCCCACTGGAGCCTTGGAATTTGTTGGAAGAAAGATAAGTGTGGAAGAGCTCATAAGGGAAATAGAGAAGGATATTACCCTCTTTGATTCCTCGGGGGGTGGTGTAACATTCTCCGGAGGAGAACCCCTGATGCAGCCAAGATTTCTTAAAGAATCCCTAAAAAAACTGAAGGAAATGTATGTACATACTGCCCTGGACACCTCCGGCTATGCTCCCAGAGAGGTAATAAGGTCCATAATGGATTATGTCGACATCTTTCTCTACGACATCAAACTCTACGATGATAGGGAGCATATCGAATACACCGGCGTATCCAATGTTATTATAAAGGAAAATCTCAAGTTTCTTGTTAAATCAGGTAGAGCGAAGGATATTATTCTTCGTTTTCCAGTTATCCCTACAATAACCGATAGCGATAAGAATATTGATGGATGGATATCATTCATAGGGGATTTGAAGGGTATTAGAGAAATAGATCTACTTCCATACCACGATGTTTCTGAGAAATTTAAGAGATTGGGAAAGGAGTACAAAATGCCTGTGCACGAATCTCCATCGGATGATAAAATGAAAGAAATTAAGGAAAAATTTGAAGAGATAGGGCTATATGCAAAAATAGGGGGATAAATTAAAGCTCTGCATACTTCTTTGCTATCTCCCTGGCCATATCCAGAGTGCTTGCATCTCCACCCATATCGTATGTCCTAACTTTCCCCTCGGCCACAACTTCTTCGATTGCCCTCTCCAAACGGTTTGCCTTCTCCTTCTCGCCGAGGTAATCCAGCATCATTCTAACGGCGCGAATTGTTGCTATGGGATTAACCTTGTAGAGGCCTGCATATTTTGGCGCGGAGCCATGCACGGGCTCGAAGACAGCGTAATTATCTCCAATATTTCCGGCGGCTGCAAATCCAAGCCCACCTACTAGCTGTGATGCCAAGTCAGATATTATGTCTCCAAAGAGATTCGAAGTAACGAGCACATCGTACTTCTCAGGATTCTTAACGAGCCACATGGCCTGCGCATCAATATTTGTCTCCCACATCTCTATCTCTGGGTATTCCTCGTGAATTTTTCTTGCAACTCTAACGAACAATCCACTTGTCTCTCGAAGTACATTTGGTTTTTCCACAACTGTCACGTTCTTCAGATTGTTCTGCTTGGCATACTCGAAGGCTGCTCTAATTATCCTCTCTGCCCCCTTCCTCGTTATTATCCTCAAGGATATGGCCTTATCCACCCCGATGAATTTCTGATAGCGGGGATGATCCCTGAAGGCATTATCTATTTCCTCGGGCACAGGATAATACTCAACACCGCTGTAGAGCCCCTCGGTGTTCTCCCTGAAGACTGTTATGTTTATATTATCCTTGTAATTAAGGGGATTTCCTGGATATGCCTTTGCAGGACGAACATTGGCATAGAGGTCAAAGAGCTGTCGGAGCTTAACAATTGGGCTGTAGTACTGTAATCCCTTACCCTGCAATTCCGGTGCAAGCTCCTTCTGGGCTTCATCCTTGGGCTTTGAGGTTATTGCCCCAAACAATGCGCAGTCTGTCTGCTTCATAAGCTCCACAGTTCTCTCAGGTAGAGGATTTCCCTCCCTGCGCCAGAACTCCCATCCAATATCCCCGTAAATATATTCTGCATCAAGTCCTATTTCATCAAGCACTATCATTGCAGCCTCTATAACCTCTGGACCAACACCATCTCCCGGCAGTACGGCAATTTTATAGGTCATCTTGGTTACCTCCATACCTTAATCCCCTTGAGATATTTAATAAATTTTATTCCGCCCCCATCTCCTATAATCCTTGTTTGCATCAAAAAATATTTGTAATGATAATGTATAATATCCATCTATGGAAGGTGGTGCAGCAGAAAATTACGCATCCGCATCTATCACTCCTCCACCAAAAAAGATTAATAAAATCAAAAAAATTTTTGAAGATGAAGTTCGTATCACACGACCTGGACCCTTTAGCAGTATAAAGGTTTTAAAAACAAAGGAAGGGATAATTGCGCTGCTCATATTTCTCATAACTGGATGGATAACAACTTCTATATTTAGCGGTTTTATAAATTTGAAGGAGGATATAGTCTATAATAAGAATTTTCTGATTTTCCTTGTTCTAAGCATATTCATATCTCCGCTGGCTTCAGCCTTTGCCTATACTGCACCCCTGGAAAACGGGCTATCTCTGGCTATTAAGAAATACTTCTCCTATCTTGGCTTCAACCTTCTCCTTCTTGGTATCTCTCTCTTTCTCATAGGATTGATGATTTTCCTAATCTTCATCGGTCTCTGCCTTGGGTTGATTCTTGGACTGGCAATCCTATTTTATATACTCTACCGCATATTCTTTGCTCCAGGTATAATTGCCCTTGCCAATGAATCTCCCATAGATGCAATATCCAGCTCCTTTGAGATTACCAAGAAATGGGAGGGTTTGGAATTTTTCATAGTTTATTTCATAGTTGCAATCATTGTGGATTATTTGGATAAGCATCTAATTGGAATGGCCTTTGAAGGTCATTACGAGGCTCTGATAATAATTATTCTTCTCAATCTGCCCATCTTTATACTCTATGCTTCCATAACCCTATTTGTATCCTCTTTTAGTGAATATAGACACCTAGATTATATTATGGAAGAACAAACTTTAACGGATTTTTCTTAGCTCAAATCTTCCGCATACTTATTATAATGCATAACCATTTCCAAGCATGCGTCCCCAACCGGAGTGCTTGGCTTGCATATTTCGTAGAGCGGTGTTTGAGGCAGAGCTTGTGGATCCCAATAAGGCAATGGATGTCGTCAAATCCCTTTTAAAGCTTCTCTGTGAAGAGTTTGACGAGAATAAACAATCCATCAAGGTATGGACCAAGGTGCACGCCACAGTAAATAGGGTTTTGGGCACCGATGACCCCTATAGGGATTTGAAAAAGAGGAGCAATGAGATAGCCATAAAGATATTTCCAAGGGCTCTTGAATATTATGAGAGGAGTGAGGATAAGTTGAGAGCTGCGGAACTCCTTGCCATAATAGGCAATGTGTTGGATTTTGGAGTTGGGGTAAATTCGCCGGAGGAATTCGAGGATATTTTCCGCTCCTTAATAAATGAGGGCATAGGATACGATGATACTGAGAAACTCAAGAAGCATCTTAAGGGCCATATAGTTTACATCACAGACAATTGTGGGGAAATAGTTTTTGACAAAATTTTGATTCGTGAACTGAGAAAGTATGCGGATAAAATCACCCTGCTTGTTCGGGGCACCCCCATCCTATCCGATGCCACAAGGGAAGATGCCCTCGCGGTGGGTTTGGATAAGGAGGTTGATGAAATCCGAGATACGGGAATGTTTGCAGTTGGCATAGATATGGATAGGGCCTCGGATGAGCTCAAGGAATTGTTATATTCTGCAGATCTAATAATAGCCAAGGGAATGGGTAATTACGAAGCCCTAAGTGAGAGCGATTTGAAACCCATAGCCTATTTGCTACGCACCAAATGTGATCCTGTGGCAAGGGATATTGGTG
>CAYXLB010000084.1:0-5011 GCA_964465785.1 uncultured Thermoplasmata archaeon | reverse complement strand
TAAGGATGTCCAGGTACAGCCAGAATTTCCTGGTAAATGCGAGAATTGCAGATTTCATAGTTGATAGGGCAGAGCTTGAGCCAGAGGATACTGTCCTTGAAATTGGTGCGGGCAAAGGCATCCTAACTGGAAGATTGGTGGAGAGATGCGAAGTTTATGCAATTGAGATTGATAAGACGCTATGCCAATACCTGCGTATAATTTTCCAGGATGATATTGAGGATGGAAGGCTTCATATCCTGTGTGGAGATGCCCTCAAGCTCGATTTTCCAAAGTTCACAAAGGTTGTGGCAAACATACCCTACCACATCTCCTCCCCGCTTCTCTTCAAGATTTTAGAGTATGAGTTTGAGAAGGGCATACTAATGCTGCAGTACGAGTTCGCAGAGAGGCTTGTAGCAAAGCCTGGAACAAAGAAGTACGGAAGGCTGAGCGTTATGATGTATTACAATGGCGAGGCAAGGATATTGAAGAGGGTAAAAAGGGGCAATTTCAGGCCCGTGCCCAAGGTGGATTCTGCCATTGTTGAAATAGTGAAGAGGGATAGGTTCTGCTACGATAGAGATGTTTTGGATTATGTTGTGCGAAGGATATTTGAGCAGAGAAGGAAGAAGATAAAGAACGTGCTAGGGGATGTCCCCTACGGAGACAGGCGAGCGGAAGAATTAACCCCCGAGGAAATTTGCAAGGTGGCGAAATATGTGGATAGGCTTCGTGATTAACCCCATTGCAGGCATGGGTGGAAGAGTTGCGCTAAAGGGCACAGATGGCGTGGTAGAGGAGGCAATAAGGCGTGGGGCAAAGCCCGTAACCCCAAGGAGGGCAAGGGAATTCTTGAAAAATTTAAAGAGCAATGTGAATTTCCTCACGGCCTCTGGAAAAATGGGGGCAGAGGTGCTCAAGGACTTCAAGTTTCCATACGAAATCGTTTATAATGCCCCAGAGAATACAAGCGCAGAGGATACGAAGAATGCAGTGAGGGAATTTTTGAAAAGAGGTGCAAAGCTCATAGTGTTTGTTGGTGGCGATGGCACTGCCAGGGATGTGGTTGAGATTGCAGATTCAAAAGTTCCAATTCTCGGCGTGCCCTCAGGGGTGAAGATGTACTCCTCCGTATTTGCAGTTAATCCAGAGAAGGCCGCGTATATTGTTGAGAAATTTTTGAAGGGAGAGGTATCCATTGGAGATGGGGAGGTTCTGGATATAGATGAATATGCCTATAGAAATAATGAGCTCAAAATCCGACTCTTCGGCTATGCCAAGATCCCAATAGTTGAGGATATGATCCAGAGCAGCAAGAGCGAGTATGCTGGAGGGGAAGAAGAGGAGGATAAGAAGAGCATAGCAGAGTTCGTAGTGGAGAATATGGAGGGAAATGTTCTCTATCTTCTGGGTGCAGGAACCACTGTGGCAAAGATTGCGGAGGTTTTAGGCGTGGAGAAAACATTGCTAGGGGTGGATGCCCTTTATAATGGGAAAATCATTGGCAAGGATCTTGGGGAGAAGGAGATACTTGATCTTCTGGAGAGATACCCCAGGGCAAAGATAATAATCACCCCCATCGGTTCCCAGGGCTTCATATTTGGCAGGGGCAACCAGCAATTCAGTGCCAAGGTTCTTAAGAGGATAGGCAAGGAGAATATAATTATAATAGCCACGCCCCGAAAGATTGGAGAGCTTGAAAAATTGAGAATCGATATAGAAAACGGTGAGGATTTAAAGGGATATTACAAGGTTCTGATCGGATATGGCAGATACAAAATTATGAAGGTAGAGTGAAAAAATTTAGCCAGGGCCTCTTATCTTCTTCCTGCTTATCTTTATCCCGCCAGGGGTTATCATCAGATAATTCTTGCCTATGCCTGCCACATCACCGCCCACGTCCTTGGCTATGCTCTTGAGCTCGCTTATTATGCGCCTCAAGGTCAGATCATCGTTGGCTATGGATGAGTAATCCAAAATCAGGATATCGCCATTGTAGACAAAATCAGATAGATGGCGCAGATCCTCGTAGCGGTAAATTTCAGCAACCCTAACCATTGGGCCTGTGGTGGTTATATCAAATCCACCCTCATATTCATTCAAATCTATATACTTTCTTGGTTCTGGAGCCCCGAAGCCCTCACCGGGTTTAAACCTTCTTCTCAGAAAACTTGGCATTTTAAACCACCTCTATTAAGGGTAAGAAATTCAAGGAATAAAAATTTTTCCGTGATTTATATTTTAAAGATCTTCTCTTTCTTCAATGATCCTGCCCACAAGATGCGCGCTCTCCATATCCACCACTTCAACCCTGTAGAACTTTCCAATAATAGCATCCTCGAGAACTATGGGCATATAGTTTATTGTCCTGGCTAAATATTTGCCCCTCTTTCCCCTGGAGGGGACTAGCACGTTTACCTCCTTGCCCAGCATCCTCTCCATTCTCCTCCTCATATTTTCCCACTGCATCTCGGTTATGCGTTTGGACCATTCCTTGACCTTGTTTGTACTGGGCCTCTTCCACCCGTATGCCGGGGTCTTTGGACGCGGTGAGAAGCGGGTTATGTTTAGGATATCTGGCTTGGTTCTCTCCACAAGCCTCAGGGTGTTTTCAAAGCTCTCATCGGTCTCTCCAGGAAAGCCCACAATGATATCGGTGGATAGCATCATATGGGGATATCTCTCTTTGAAGGCATTCACGATTCTCTCAAAATCTTCAACCCTGTAGCCACGGTTCATTCTCTCCAATATTCCATCATCACCGCTCTGCACTGGAAGGTGGAGAAACTTGTAAATCTTGCGGGAAGAATAGGCATCCAATAATTGGGGCAATATGCGCAGCGTCTCCCTGGGCTCCATCATCCCAACTCTAACAAAGAATATGCCCTCTAGGGAGGTAACTCTCTTTAAAAGCTCTGCCAGATCAGTACCCATATCCCTTCCGTAGGCAGCCGTGTCCTGGGCGCTGAGCCTAATCTCAAGAGCACCAAGTTTGAGAGCTTGTTTAACCCTCTCTATTACCCATTCAGGATCTCTGCTCCTCACATGCCCCCTTGCAAGCTTGGTTATGCAGTAGGTGCATCTTCCAAGGCATCCATTGGCAATGGGGATTGTGGCAATGGCGTCCCAGAGGAATACCTGTTGCATGGGAGATTTTTCCAATCCAAGCTTATCTTGCGCGTTTTCAAGTTCCCAGGTGGTGATTGGCACGGTATCCATATCTAAAAGCTCTCTCCTGGCAGAGGGAAGACAGCCATACACCACCATCCTCTTCCCATACTTTTTCAGTTCTTTTATTCTCCTAAGCATCCTGTTCTCTGTGTGCTCTATGACCACGCATGTGCCAATTACTATGGCATCTGCCTGCTGCGGTTCTTCAACCCTTTCCCCCATCGCCTGGGCCAGCATGTGCGTCTCCGCAATGTTCTGGGAGCAGCCGTATGCCTCCACGTAAACCTTCACAGATGAGCATGGAATCTAGAATAAAAACATTAGCCCCCGTGGGAAGTTTTTAATATTCCACATCCATGATTTCTCCGTGATTCTTCCCTGCAAGAAGGAGAGTGTGGACAAGATTGCCGAGTACGCCAGGAGAGAGCCAGTGGTAATGCCCACAGATACCCTCTACGGGCTATGCATGAGCATCTATGGAGATGTGAAAAAGATTTACAGGCTCAAGGGAAGGAGCTTTGACAAGAAGATCCCCGTGGGTGTGGCAAATATCGAGATGATGCGGGAGATTGCAGAATTGAGCCCTCAAGCGGAGAAGCTGGTAAGGGCGTTCATGCCTGGTCCATTGACAATTGTGGTTAAAAACAAGGGCGTGCCATGGCTCCAGGATACTGTGGCAGTTCGAATTCCTGCGCATACCCTGACCATATATCTCATGGAGAAGATTGGCCCCATAACCCTAACAAGTGCAAATATAAGTGGAGAGAAGGCGCCTGAGAGCATTGAAGATACGATGAAGCTTGATGTGAAGTATCGCGTGGATTGCGGAAAACTGATGGGCAAGCCCTCCACCATTGTGGATCTCACGCATGGGATTAAGTTGATAAGAGAGGGAGCCATTCCCTTCGAGAGGATAGTGAAGCTCCTGGAGGAATAGAGATGAATATAAAGAAATACCGCGAGGCGGGAAAGATTGGTAAGGAAGCGAGGGAGTATGGTAAGGAGCTGATCAAGGAGGGAGTTTCATATTATGAAGTGGCGCAAAAGGTGGAAAAGTACATAATGGATGCAGGTGCCAAGCCTGCATTTCCCGTAAACCTATCAACGAATAACATAGCGGCCCATTACAGCCCCATAAAGGGAGATAATCGGTATTTTAGAAGGGGAGATTTGGTAAAATTAGATCTGGGTGCTCATCTAGACGGTTATATCTCAGACACAGCCGTAACGGTGGAGGTGGGCACCAATAAATGGGAGAGCTTGATTGAAGCATCTGCCGAGGCGCTCAATAATGCGATAAAGAGCATAAGACCGGGGATAAGGGTCTCTGAGATAGGCAGGGTTGTGGAAGAGACCCTGGGATTCTATGGATACAAGCCAATCAAGAATCTAACGGGGCACGAGCTGGGTGTTTATGACCTTCACCACGGGCTCAGCATACCCAACTACGATGATGGAAGCCCATATACCCTAAATCCAGGCATGGCCTTTGCCATTGAGCCCTTTGCCACCAACGGAAGGGGATATGTGAGGAACGGAGCGGGAGGAAATATCTACATATTCAGAAAAAGCAGTGGATTGAAGGGCGTATATGCAGAGATGTTCGAGGAGTTCAAGACCTTGCCCTTCGCAGCCAGATGGTGCGAAAAATACGAAAATTATGAGAGCGTGCTCAAAAAGGGCTCCTGGCTGGGAATACTCTACCATTTTCCGATTCTGCAGGAGAAGAAGAAGGCGATGGTGGCTCAGACTGAGCATACAATACTGCTCACCTCCGATGGAGTAATAGTGACAACAAGATAGTCCGACGAAAATATTATTAACAATCCCCATATCTTTTGCATTATGCTCGATATTC
>CAYXLB010000083.1:0-5133 GCA_964465785.1 uncultured Thermoplasmata archaeon | reverse complement strand
ATAAAACTGATGTATTCTTCAAACATACCTGTGATACTTGCATCTGCCCTACTGGCCAATATAGCCATGTGGTCCTTACTCTTCTGGAGTAATCCCACCTTGAGTCAGATACCTATTCTCGGTCATAATCCCATAATAGGTGCCTATCCAACTCCAGAGCAGGCTGCAGAATGGGGAATAAAAACAACCACCCCCATAGGGGGAATTGCATACTATCTTAACAGGGTTAGGGGATTGAGCTATTGGCTATTGCCGCTTCTGAATCCACAGGCATATCCCTACGTGTTCACATATCAAACCTACTGGATGCTCTTGGGCAATGTGATAGCCTACGTGACCTTTATGATAGGCATGAGCATAATATTCGCCAAGTTCTGGATTGAAACTGCCAACATGAATGCAAGGGCCATAGCCAATCAGATTCAAAAGAGTGGGATGCAGATTCCAGGTTTTAGACGCAGTCCCGCTGTACTTGAAAAGGTACTGAATAAGTATATCCCTGCAGTTACCGTGTTTAGCGGAGCTGCCGTAGGTGCCCTTGCGGCCTTTGCGGATTTAATAGGTACCGTTGGTAATACTTCCGGTACAGGAGTTTTGCTTACTGTGGGTATACTGATTCAATTCTACGAAGCCATGGGTAGGGAGCAGTTGATGGAGATGCATCCAATGATAAGGCAGTTCTTCGAGTGATAAAAATGAGGGTTGTGGCAGCAGGTGTGCCAGGGGTTGGAAAAACGAGCATATTGGATGAAGTATCTAGCAGGGCCAATTATCCCATTGTGAACTATGGAACCCTCATGTTTGAAATGGCGGTGGATGAAGGCCTTGTGAAGCATAGGGATGAGATGAGAAAGCTACCAATTTCTATTCAAAGGGATCTTCAGAAGAGGGCTGCTGAGAAGTTATCCAAGATGAAGGATGTGATAGTTGATACCCATTTAACAATTAAGACCCCTTCTGGCTATTTTCCAGGTCTTCCCATATGGGTTCTGGAGAGTATGAAGCCTGAGATGATTGTAGTTATAGAGGCGAAGCCCCAGGAGATATTTCAGAGAAGGGCTAGGGATGAGAGCAGAAAAAGAGATTTTGAATCTGTTGATGATATTGAGGAACATCTAAGGGTAAATAGATATACTGCCTTTGCATGTTCAGTATATACTGGGGCTACCGTTCTCATATTGCAGAACAATGAAGGGGAGCTCCAGAAGGCGGTTGAAAGATTTATGGAGGCATTGAGATGAATGAAGAAACCCCTACGGTACCAAGGCAGCAATCGGGCATGAGCGGAATGTACATGTTTTTCACATTCCTTATGCTCATGATTCTCTTCATACCAAGTTTGAGGACGGGGCTTGGATATATAGCTGGATTGATTTTCGAGCCGCTCTTCTCCTTTGGTTATGGCTATCCCCTCTATACTCTATTGGCCACTGGAATAGTTGTTACACTCATAAACACATTCTCCAGGCATTATTTCACAGACTGGGTCAGAATGGCCAGGATGCAAAAGAAGATGAGCGCCTTTAACAAGGTTTACCGTGAGGCACTGAAAAAGCAGGATATGAATAGACTGGAAAAGCTTAAAAAGCTTCAAACAAAGTACATGGCTGAAAATATGGAGATTCAGGGAAATACAATGAAGGCAACGATGTTCACAATGTTCATAGTCATAGCCATATTTACCTGGCTCTGGCTATTTCTTCAAACGAAGGTTACCTATACTTTAGTGGCCATTCCATGGTCCAATCAGATAGACCTTACCCTGGTACAGTATTTGTTTCCTAACTGGCTTCTCATATATTCCGCTTTAACCATGCCCTTGGCTTGGGTGGTGACATATATATTCAAGTTTTTTGAATTCCGCAAGAAGCTTGAAGAGCTACCCCCTGGGGCGGTGGAATGAGAATAACCATAAGTGGCCCTCCTGGAAGCGGAAAGACAACGGTGGCCCGTTTATTGGCAGATAAATTGCATTATGATTTGATAAGTGGCGGGGAAATATTCCGCTCCATGGCAAGGGAGCTAAATATGGACCTTGTTGAATTCAGTAAATACGCCGAAAAAAACTGGGATGTGGATAGACGCATAGATTCAAGGCTTGTGGAATTGGCCCGGGAAAGGGATAATATTGTCATAGATTCAAGATTGAGTGGCTGGCTTATGCACCTTAACAGCATTCGCGCCTTTAAAGTATTTGTAAATGCCTCTCTGGAAACCCGTGTTCAGAGGATATGGAAGAGAGAGGATGGAGATATAGAGAAGGTGAGGATTGAGACTATAAAAAGGGAAGAGAGCGAAAAAAAGAGATACAGGGAGATATATGGTATTGATTTCGATGATTTGAGCATTTACGATCTTGTGGTGGAAAGTGATAGGCTCACACCGGAGGAGGTTGTAAGCGTAATTATGGAGGGGATTGGAATTGGAGAAAAGCGTTGAAGATCTCCTGAATTTCGGAGTTGTTATCATTGATAAACCTAAGGGTCCCACAAGCCACCAGGTAAGTGCATGGGTAAGGGATATCCTTCATATAAAGAAGACGGGGCATGCAGGAACCTTGGATCCTAAGGTTACGGGAGTTTTGCCCGTTGGGTTAAACAGGGCTACGAAGATAATAAATCTACTACATCTTCTCCCAAAGGAGTATGTAGGGGTTATGCGTTTCCATAAGGATTTTGATGAGGAGAAACTGAAAAAGGTAATGAATGAATTCGTGGGTGAGATCTATCAGGTACCACCATTACGTTCAGCAGTGGCAAGAAAACTGAGAAGGAGGAAAGTATATTCACTGGAGATCCTTGATATGGTTGATAGGGATGTTCTCTTCCGTGCCAAGGTTGAATCTGGAGTCTATATCAGAACCCTCTGTAATGATATTGGTGAAGCTATGTGCATAGGAGCCCATATGGAAGATCTCCGGCGCATAGCCACTGGACACTTTAAAGAAGAGGATGCCCACACATTACAGGATCTTTTAGATGCCTATATATTCTGGAAGGAGGATTGGGATGAAGATTATATTCGCAGAGTAATAAAGCCAGGTGAGGAGATAGTTTCCTTCTTACCCAAAATAGTTGTGAGGGACTCTGCGGTGGATGCCCTCGCCCATGGTGCTCCCCTATATAAACCGGGCGTAGTTGAGATGGATAAGTTTGAAAAGGGAGATTATGTTGCGGTATATACTATGGATGGAGAGCTCATATCTGTATCCCAGGCGGTTGTGGAAGAGGATATAGTGGCTGTGCCCTTTAGGGTTATAATGGAGCCTGGAAAGTATCCCAAAGAATGGAAGGGCCCGTAGGCTAGTGGATTAGACTGTGGGGCTTCGGACCCCACGACCCGGGTTCGAATCCCGGCGGGCCCGCCAAAATCTTATGAAATGGGCAAAATTTAAATTACCACAAGCCTTTTTCTCCCTGTGGAAAAGAAATATGAGATATTTGACCACACAGCAGATGTTGGCATAATTGTGCATGGTAGTACCCTTGAGGAGATGTTTGAGAAAGCTGCCTACGCCATGTTTGATATAATTGTTTATGCCGACAGAATAGAGCCTGTTAGAAAGGTGAAGGTATCCATATCCTCTCCTACCCTTGAGGATTTATTGGTTGATTGGCTTTCTGAGCTCCTGTATGTATTCTCCACGGAACTATTTGTTATGAATAAATTTGAGGTTAGGATAAAGGAAGAGGGGGAATACCATCTCAATGCAGTATGTTGGGGAGAGGCCTATAAGCGAAAAAAGCATGGGATAAAAACGGAAATAAAGGCTGTGACCTATCACGAGTTAGAGATAGACAAGGAGAATGGATACCTAAAAGTACTTTTTGATATTTGAGGAGTTCCCATATCTTTATATATGCCCGTTGGAATAAACATGTATGCCTTCCAGCAGAATAGGCGAGGATATCCTTTCCACATTATTTGCATCCTTGGAAGACCTTCTGTCTAGGGCATCCAAAATCAATAGGAGGATAGTTTATACAGTTTATCTTCTAATTGCCTGGGCTATTGTGGAAATGTTCCTCTGGGCCACATCCATCGCAACCTTGGAACTGGATGACATAATCCTTTACACAGTACTTTTATTCATAACTTTCCTAGTAATGATATCCTTGCTTGAAATTAGAGAAAGTTTAGCGGTTGTCATAAGCAGATACTCCTCTTATAAGTATATGGAGAATTTGAGCATTGATATTCCCAAGGGCAAGGATCCCGTTGAAAGGCTCATTGCCTATTTTAACAAAACTCTGAATTTTGAAGATGAGATAAAAGGGAGAGGAGGAAAGATAATTAGAAATGTGGAGATGGATTGTGGTGAGAAAATTAGATTTGATTATTATGCGGAATTGAAAGTTGGAAAAATAAAGCATATGTTAGGACATAGAAGTTATTCTTTCTATGTGAGGAGAGAAAATAAGCTAACACTGGAAAAGGTAAAGAAATTTGCAAAGGATGTAAAGATATGTAGTGAGAAAAATAATTTACCAGTGGGAAGAGCCATAATGGTAGCCCCGGCGCAGGAAATAAGTGATGACCTCTATGAATACTTGATTGAAAATAGGGCCAGCATACCCCTCCAGATTGCCATTGAGATGGAGGATGGAACATATGATTTCATCCCATTCATAGCCCCCCGTCATGATATGCTTCCCTAAACCATTTGGGTAGGCCAACATAACGATAATGATCCATAATCTGCTCCCTGTAAAGATCAATGTAAAATTTATTCCATCTTCTCAAGTGCAAAATTCCCTCCTTTGTTATTTTTATCAGAGTTGTTCTTTCTTGGGGAATTATCTTTATCAATCCCTCCCTTTCAAGCTCATTTAATACCTTCTGGGTCATTTTGTGGTTACTCCTAATTTCATGCCTTATATCTGATTTGGTTATTTGATAATCTGCCTTTGCCAATATAGTATCCAGTTTCTCCTCCAAGTTTTTCTGGTAGATATTAATGTTTAAAGCTTGCGCTAGGAGATTTAAGACGATTACCCTGTAAACCTTGTAGCTCTTGTATGCGTGTGCCAACAATGGAATAATGGGAAGTGAAAATATTAATCTTTGGGAACATTCAAAAGTGCGGGTGCCGGGATTTGAACCCGGGGCAAAGCCGTGGCAGGGCCTCGTGTT
>CAYXLB010000082.1:0-5206 GCA_964465785.1 uncultured Thermoplasmata archaeon | reverse complement strand
AATCGTGTCTTTTCTCCCACATCTCCCACATTCCATCTGTACAGTTATATGCGTAATTCCAAATTCTCTGGCCTTTATCTCAATCTTATCAATTATCCCCTGTGCCTGGCTTATGGGCATATCTTTCACATCCACATGGCATTCTAAGAATATATCCTTCTCCCCCACTCTCCAGGCATGGAAATGATGCGCATTCTCTACCCCTTCAATCTTCTCAATCTCCTCCTTAAGTTTTTCAAAATCTATGTCTGGAGAAGCTTCCATAAGTATATCCACGGCGTCCCTTAAGATTCTGAAACCCCCAAATATTATGTAAGCGGATATGAGTACGGAGATTAGAGGATCTATCCATACAATGCCCCACCATAAAATTGCAAAGCCGCCAATTATCACAGCTATTGAGGATATTGTATCACCAATTATGTGGAGATATGCGGATTTGACGTTCATACTCTCATGGGCATGCCCATGGAGAAGGAGAGCAGTTAGTAGGTTGGCAAACAGCCCTATGAAGGCCACCACAAGCATTAGGATGCTGTTTATTGGGGATGGATGCAAGAACCTCCTATAGGCCTCGTATATCAAGAAGAGGCCAACAGCCACTAGAATAACGGAGTTTATGAAGGCGCCCAGTATCTCTGCCCTCTTGTATCCAAAGGTGTACTTTGCATTTCTATCCCTCTCTCCTACCCTTATGGCTATGTAGCTTATACTTAAGGCCATGGTATCGTTGAAATTGTGCAGAGAATCCCCTAGCAGGGCAAGGCTTCCCGAGAGCAAGCCCCCTATAACCTCGGCTAGGGTTATTATGGCATTTAAAATTACGGAGAACAAGAGCTTTGATTTGGTATGCATCTCATTTATCCATTGAGGGGAATCTATTAAACTTTTCTTCTCAAATATGGGCAAAATTTTAATCCCATAACCCTATGATTTTCTATGGATTATGGGGAGCTTATAGATGTATTGCTCCATGCTAGGAGAATTGTGGCCTTAACAGGTGCAGGCATAAGTGCAGAGAGTGGAATACCCACATTTCGTGGCTCTGGCGGACTGTGGGAAGGATATCCTGTGGAAGAAGTTGCCACTGTGGAGGGATTTGAGAGGAATCCTGAGCTTGTATGGAGGTTCTACAACGAGAGGCGGGTAAACATAACCAAGGCCAAGCCGAATAAAGCCCATAGGGTACTTGCAAATCTTGAAAATCTCTACGATTTCTGGGTTATAACGCAGAACATCGATGGCTTGCATACCCGTGCCGGTAGTAGAAATGTGATCGAGCTCCATGGGAACATATGGCGCGTAAAATGCACAGAATGCGGAATCAAGTATTATAATTACGATGTGCCCCTTAAGGAGATTCCTCCAAGATGCAAGAAATGTGGCGGACTGCTCCGCCCGGATGTTGTATGGTTTGGAGAACCTATTTATGATGCCGATAGGGCCTACCAATTATCTGAGAATTGTGATGTAATGTTTGTCATAGGCACATCCGCTCAAGTTTATCCTGCAGCATACCTGCCCCGCCTTGCCTGGAGCCGTGGTGCCAAGATTGTGGAGATAAATCCCCAAGAAACACCAGTAAGCAGATATGCGGATTTTGTTATAAGGGATAAGGCTACTAAGGCCCTTTCTGAGATTTATCGAGAGCTACTAGAAGCATTCCAAGAAGAATGAGGGCTGCACCGATTAAGCCCTTTGTACCCAGGGTCTCCCCGAGGAATAGGTAGGAGAATATACCCGCAAACACAGGCTCTGTTGTGTAGATTATGGCTGCATGGGAGGATGGGATAACCCTCTGGGCATGGGTTTGGGCAAGTATTGCTATTGCTGTGGCGAATATGCCTGTGAATATCACACCAAATATCATTATCCAGTTCCACTGAACCCTAAATCCCTCCATGGCCCAACCACCTGTGGAAAAGAGGAATACGAAGGCGAGTTCAATTAAGGTTAAGGTTGTAGGATTGTGGAGCCTGCTGTACTTGGCCACCAGCACAACCTGTATAGCATAGGCAATGGCGCACAAAAGAGTTAGAAAATCACCAAAATTTATTCCGCCGCCCATATTTGAGAGTAGATAGAGTCCAATAAGTGCCAATATCACCGCGGTTGCAACCTTCATAGTTATCTTTTCTCTGATGAGAAAAATGGCAAAAATGGGAGTAAAGACCACATAGAGCCCTGTGATGAATCCAGAATGAGATGATGTGGTGTATTTTAATCCCACCGTTTGGAAGAAATAGCCCAGGAAGAGAAAAATGGAGAGGATTATGCCAGGTATGAGAGCCTCTCTGCTTCCCTTCAGGTACTTGGACAAAAAGACTGCAAGAATTAAAAATCCCAGCAGAAATCTCAAGGTTATGAATCCCAAGGGGGTGATGTAATCCAGGGATGCCTTTACAAGTGGAAATGTGGCACCCCAGACAACGGAGACGAGAAAGAGCGAGATTATTGCAGTAGCTCTACGCATTTTCTAATCTCTTTCCGTATTCGAATATTCCACCAGCGTCGTATATGTCCAGGGCCACCTTGGACATGGGCTTTGCCTTGAATATCATTTTTCCATCCTTGAAGATCTCTCCAGTCTCCAGATTTATTTCCACAACATCTCCGCTCTTCAATCCAGAGTCAAATATTCCAGGGGCTTCTATGAGTGGCAATCCCGAGTTTATAACGTTTCTCTTGTATATGGCTCCAAAGCTCTCCCCCAATATGGCAGCTATACCAAGGGCTATGAAACAATCCACTGCCTGCTGCCTTGAACTACCTGCACCAAAATTGCGACCTACAACCAGTATATCCCCTGGCTTGGCCTTCCTTGGAAAATCCTCCCATCCTGGGAGATTTGAGAATGCATATTTTCCCATCTCCTTCAAATCGGTGATGTAGAGGTACTTGTTGTGGAAAATCATATCGGTATCTATGTTATCGATCCTATTTCCATTCCCATCGGTGATTAGCCAAATTCGGCCCTTTATAATACGAGGCTTCATAATAAGCAAATCTCCAGCCAATAGAAATAATTTTCTCTGGCACATATGGGGCAAAACTTATATTTGTGCACACACTAATCTTAGAATTCCGAGGGAAGTGGATGCATAGGGCTAATAAAGCATACAGCATGGACGAGGTACTATCGCTTTTTGACCCCATAATAAGGGAATGGTTTACCTCTAGGTATAGAACCCTAACAGAACCCCAAAGCTATGCGCTTCCCCTCATACATCAGGGGAAGAACGTGCTTGTATCCTCCCCCACTGGAAGTGGAAAGACTTTAACAGCATTCCTATCCGTTATAAATGAGCTATTCCTTTTGGCAAAGGAGGGAAAATTGGAGGATAGGGTCTATTGCGTTTACATATCGCCACTGAAGGCTCTGGCCAATGATATACACAGGAATCTTGAAGTGCCACTGGAGGAAATAAAGGCACTGGCCAAGAAGGAAGGTGTGGATATTCCAAGGATAAGGGTTGCTGTTCGCTCTGGAGATACCAGCACCTCTGAGAGGCAGAAGATGCTAAAAAAGCCACCCCATATATTTATAACCACACCAGAGTCCCTATCCCTGGTGCTCACAGCTCCAAAATTCAGGGAGCGGTTCAGGGATGTGCGCTATGTGATAGTGGATGAAATTCATGAAATGGCAAATAACAAAAGGGGAGTTATGCTCTCCTTGAATCTAGAGCGCCTAGCCTATCTGGCTGGAGAGTTTCAGCGCATAGGGCTAAGTGCAACCCAAGCCCCCATAGAGGAGATAGCTAAGTTTCTAGGCGGATATAGGGGAGATAAGCCCAGGGATGTATATATTGTGGAGGTTGAGGCTAGAAAAAATCTGGATTTGAAGGTGATAACTCCTGTTGAGGATCTAACCCTTGTACCCTACGAGGTTGCCAATGAGAAGATGTACGATGTTCTCGTGGACATAATAAACAGGCACCGCACCACCCTTATCTTCACAAATACCAGAAGCGGAACTGAGCATGTGGCCTACAAGCTAAAGGAGAGGGGGGTAGAAAATCTTGAGGCGCATCATGGCTCCCTGAGCAAGGAAACTAGATTGCGGGTGGAGCGAGCTCTCAAGAATGGGGAGTTAAAGGCGGTAATATCCTCCACCTCCCTGGAGCTTGGAATTGATATTGGCTACATAGATGTTGTTGTGCAGATAGGCTCTCCCAAGAGTATTGCCAAGGGTTTGCAGAGGATAGGGCGCAGCGGCCATGCCTATGGGGCCACAGCCAAGGGAAGGTTCTTGGTTTTTGATAATGATGAGCTCATAGAATGCACCACCCTTGTGAAATGTGCCTATGAGGGTAAGATCGATAGGGTGCGCATACCAAAAAATTCTCTGGATGTTCTTGCCCAGACCATAGTTGGTATGAGCATAGAAAAGAGATGGAGTGTTGATGAGGCATACTCACTCATAAGGGGTTCCTATTGCTACCACGATTTACCCAAGGATAAATTTATCGAAGTGCTAAGATATCTTGGTGGCCATGTTCTAGGGGATACGGTTTATTCCAAGATATGGTTTGATGAAGAGGATATGGTTTTTGGCAGAAAGCGTAGCAGCAGGATGATTTACTTTATGAACATGGGCACCATACCCGACGAGGCAGATTATCTTGTTGTGGACAATGAGGGAAAGCGCCTGGGATCCTTAAGTGAGAAATTTGTTGAGAGATTGAGGAAGGGAGACGTGTTTGTCCTTGGAGCCCGCAGTTACGAGGTTTTGAGCATAAGAAGCGAGAAGGTTTTGGTTAGGGATGCAACGGGAAAGAGACCCACAGTCCCCTCCTGGGTTGGGGAGATGCTTCCCAGGTCCTTCGATTTGAGCCTCGAAGTGGGGAAGTTCAGGGAATTTGTAGAGAGGAGTATCAGGGAAAAGGGCGAGAAAAAAGCCATAGAAATTCTGATGAAGGATTATTATTTGGATTACAAGGGTGCCAGGAGCATAGTTTCATACATAAAGCAGGGGATGCATCACATTGTCCCCACCCACAGAAGGGTTGTAATAGAGGGTTATGTGGATCCCTCCGGGAAGCATAATATCATATTCCACTATCCCTTTGGAAGACGTGTTAATGATGCATTGTCTCGTGCTTATGCATACAGAATAACTGAGAGATACGGGGTGAATGTGGGGATAAGTGTCACAGATGATGCCTTCATGCTAACCATTAAAAGGAGGGTGAGATTGGAGGAT
>CAYXLB010000081.1:0-5503 GCA_964465785.1 uncultured Thermoplasmata archaeon | reverse complement strand
AAGCTTGGCCAGATAGATTGTGCTGTAATAGTTTCTGGTGCACCAACTCCTGCTGTGACCCAGATAGCCGTGCAGACACCCGTGAAGGTTCTACCAATATCTGATGAGATTCATAGTGCTTTGAAAGCAGAAGGATATATATTCTATGTAACACAGGTTCTTTCTAAGGACACATATAATGGCATGACAGAGGATACGCAAACTCTAGCTGTTAAAGCTATGCTAGCAGTAAGCGCAGATCTTCCAGATGATATTGTAAAGGAGATGACCAAGATTCTCTTCGATCATGTGGACGAGCTACATGCAGTACACGAGAAGGCAAAGGATATAAGCTTGGATACCGCCTTGGATGGAATGAGTATACCTGTGCACAACGGTGCAAAGATGTACTATACAGAAAAAGGAATAAATGTACCTAGTAATCTCCAGGGAATAATTGGTGTTACCGCAACTGTACCTTCCACCAGTGTTGTTTATGCTTGGGAGAAGGAATAAGGTGGTTATCCTTGAAAAAACTCTTTTTATTTTTTATTTTGATTGTCCCCTTGGTTATTGTGATATTTTACCCCACAAATGTAGCCATTATTAGTGATGGGAATTCTATCTATAAAATGACTCTTCCGGAAAATGGAATTAATGTCACCATATTTTATATTCATAGTGTGGAAAGAAGCCCAATTTATGAAGTCCTTAAAATTAATGCAACTGGCATATATGCCATTGAGATGAGATGGAAAGATTTTGGAGCAGGATTGCCCGAAGATTTCCAATACATAGATAGTGAAGGTTTTTATGTTAAGAAGATTGATATATATCTTGGCAAAACTCTTCAATATTGGTTCATACCTGAGAATAATGCTGAAATAATAGTAAACAATCATGTAGTATTCGCACCCAAAAAAGATACCTTAATAAAATTCCAAGTAGAGAATACCGTATTGATAAAAACTCTATGATGGAGGGAAATAAAATGGATGAAACGCCTGAAAAAATGGAGATTGAAAAGGAAGAAGATATTGAGAAACTAGAGGAGGAAGCCCATGAAAAAGAGAAAAAGGTTGAAGTTATAATAGAGAGAACAAGAACTTTAGCTCCAAAATTAGATCTGATAATCAAGGTGGCTGCATTACTGATTGGAATCTACGAAATAATGTTTGTATTCAATTTCAATTATACGCTTTACAACTTCTTCGATAAACTGGGAATTCAAATTGGAATACTTAAAATCACATTTCAGACAAAGCAAAGTGAAGCATTCATTATGGCTATGCTTCTCATAATGACATACCTTCTCTACCCCATAAGAAAGAGGGAGAAATACTTTAAAAAGATTCCTTGGTACGATTATGCCCTCGTTGTAGTTAGTGCTGCTTCTGTCCTGTATCTATTTGCCGTATACAACCGATATTCGGAATTTGCGAATGTATATCTACCAGATGTGATCTTCGGTATACTAGCCATAATATTCGTGCTGGAAGCAACAAGGAGAACCCTAGGATGGATCCTTCCAACAATTGTGGTTTTCTTCCTAGCCTATGGATTATATGCAATAAATTTTGATTTGTATAGATTTGTACAACAATTGTATTTCGACGAAGGTATATTTGGGATACCATTCTTCGTGATGACAATTTATGTATTCGCCTTCATCTTCTTCGGAGCCTTCCTTTTACGTATTGGGGTAAGCGATTACATCACAGAATTCATGATATCCCTTTTTGGCTCTAGACCAGGGGGGCCTGCAAAATCCGCTGTCATATCCAGTGCCCTTATGGGTACTGTTAGTGGTTCCAGTGTTGCCAACGTTCTTACTACAGGAACATTCACAATACCCCTAATGAAAAAAGCAGGTTATCCTAGGGAAATTGCTGGTGCAGTTGAACCCGTTGCCTCCACAGGAGGCCAATTGATGCCTCCAATTATGGGTGCTGCAGCCTTTATCATGGCTGAGTTCTTAGGTTTACCATATAACTTGATAATCATAGCTGCAGTAATACCTGCCCTAGTTTATTACTCTGCCGTATACATCTTTATTGATTTAGAAACTAGAAGACTTGGGCTTAAACCGATCTCTAGAGAACATTTTGCCTCCCTGAAGTACTTCATCAGAAAATCATACATATTGTTACCAATTTTAGTAATCACAGTGGCTTTGGTGTGGGGAATACCCCCACATATATCGGCCATATCCTCCCTAGGAGTAGCGATATGGGTAGCCTGGATATCCAAGGATCATATAAAGGGAAATGAATTTTTGTACGTGGGAATAGCCCTCCTAGCTACTTTTCTTATGTTTCTTGAAGAATCCCTGGGATTGATAACAGGCATTATTATGGTGGTGATATCCATTATACTTGTAGCCATATCCTTCACACCATCAAAACTTGTTGAGAGAAATGAAAAATTGTACATCACAATTTTGTTCCTCCTGTTAATAGCAGTGGTTAAATTTGTTGGTATGAGCAATGAGCAGCTTCTTCTAATGTCTGGCGTTCTTGGAATTGTCTTCTCACTCATTGTGGGCTATATATCGAAGACAGAGGAAGGAAAGAAGATGTACGCTGCAACCTATGAATCTATGATAGATGCTGGTAAAACAAGCACTACCGTTATGCTAGCTGCAGCTAGCGCTGGTCTCATTCAGGGTGTTTTAACTATGACGGGATTGATCACATCCATTGGATACACCTTAGTATCCCTCACTGGAGGAAATATATGGCTCCTCTTAATATTAGCCATGATATTCAGCCTTATCTTAGGTATGGGAGTGCCCACCACTGCAAATTATATTATTACTTCCCTTGTGGCAGCGCCAGCAATATTTGCAGCGGTATCGACGGTTCCACCCTATAACAATATGGTGCCTGGATTTGGCACACCTATCGCACTCTTAGCTGCACATTTCTTTGTCTTCTATTTTGGAATTCTGGCAGATCTTACACCGCCTGTAGCCCTGGCGTCATATGCAGGCTCTACTTTAGCTGGAGGAGATTTCTGGAAAACATCGCAAAATGCTGTTAAATATGCTATCGCAGGATACATTGGACCGTTCATATATTTTATGCATCCTCAAATGTTCTTAATAACTGTAGGTACATGGAGCATAACCGCCGCACTATCTGTAGCATACGCGTTTGCAGCCACAATACTGGTGATGTTCATGCTTGGAATCGCCTTTACGGGGTATCTTCGGAAGCACGTAAGAATAGAATTCAGAATAATCCTAGCAGTTGTTGCCCTTGCAGGAGTCACATTGAACTATTTCATAATAGGATTGGGGCTAGTACTGGTGATTCTACTATGGCTGTTCAGTGAGAAATTGAAACTCGGAAAGAAGGAGAAATCTGAAACATCCTCTTAATTCTCTTTTTTAGGGCAAATATTTATTTAAGGATTCACATTAAGCCCCATGGATTTTGCATCCATTGAACGCAAGTGGCAAAGAAAATGGCAGGAAGATAGGATATTCGAACCCAGAATTGATAGGGGGAAGAAAAAATTCTTCATAACCGTTCCGTATCCCTATATGTCCGGTTCTCTCCATATAGGACATGGAAGAACATTCACGACAGGGGACATTATTGCAAGATTCAAAAGACTCCAAGGTTACAATGTTCTATTTCCAATGGCCTTCCACGTGACAGGGACTCCCGTTCTGGCAATTGCCGATGCCATAAAATCGGGGGATGAGAAGGTTATAAACCTCTACAAGGAGTACGTACGTATATATGAGGAGGATGAAGAGAGAGTGGAGAAAATAGTTAGTTCCTTCGTGGATCCGGAGAATATAGCCAAGTACTTTGCTGAGAAAACTCAGCAGGATTTCATAGGTATGGGATACAGCATCGATTGGCGAAGAAAGTTCCATACTGCCGAGAAAATTTATAATAAATTTGTAGAATGGCAGTTCCAAAAATTATACGAAAAGGGGGTAATAAAGAAGGGCGCGTATCCCATAACCTATAGTCCGGTGGATGGAAATCCTGTGGGGGAGGATGACATAGAGGATGGAGATATCAACAAGGTATCCATTATGGAATTCACAGCCATAAAATTCCAGTTTGAGGATGGGTTCCTTGTGGCAGCTACTCTCAGACCGGAGACAATATTTGGTGTAACAAATTTATGGATTAACCCCCAGGCTGAATACTGCAAGGTAGAAATAGGGGGTGAAATATGGTATATATCAAAGGAGGCTGCGGAAAAATTATCCTACCAGAAGGATGGAGTTAAGATAGGGAAATGCATAAAGGGAGAATATTTCGTTGGAAAATATGCAAAGGAGCCCGTGGAGAATAGAGAGATTATGATTTTACCGGCAGAATTCGTAGATCCAGATAATGCTACGGGAGTTGTTTACTCTGTCCCAGCCCATGCACCCTATGACTACCAAGCCCTAGAGGATCTGAAGAGAGATAGGGAATATTTAATTAGATTTGGAATAAAACCCGAAGAAGTTGAAAAAATAGAACCCATTAAAATCATAGACATAGAGGGCTACGATGTACCGGCCCGGGATATATGCAAGAAGATGGGCATAGAAAGTCAGGAGGATCCACGCCTAGAGGAGGCTACGCAAATAATATACAAGGATGAGTTTTACTCTGGAATTCTCAATGAGAAATGTGGAGAATTTGCAGGATTGAAAATTAATGAGATAAAGGATGAGATAAAAAATTGGCTTCATAAGAGAAATCGTGCTGATTTATTCTATGAAACCTCAAGAAAAGCAGTAACGAGAAATGGACATAAGGTTATCGTGGCTGTTCTTCAAGACCAATGGTTCATAGATTACACACCCAAATGGTGGAAGGAGAATGGACACAGGCTTGTGGATAACATGCTATTCTATCCACGTAAATACAAGGATATAATGCACGGAATTATCGATTGGCTTGAAAAAAGACCATGTGCAAGAAAAAGAGGATTGGGAACTAGGTTCCCCTGGAACAGGGAATGGATAATAGAGAGTCTTAGCGATTCCACCATCTATATGTCCTTTTACACCATCGCCCATATAATAAGAAGGGAAAATATAAGGGATTCGCAACTCATCCCAGAGCTTTTTGATTATGTGTATCTAGGTAAGGGCTCTGCTCAGGAAGTTTCGGATAAAACTGGAATAGATAAAAGAATAATTGAAGAGATGCGCGAAGAGTTCACATACTGGTATCCCAACGATCAAAGGCATACAGCACCGCCTCATCTCAGTAATCATCTGGCATTCTTCATAATGCATCATGCAGCCATATTTCCCGAAGAACACTGGCCCCGTGCCATAACCCTCAACGGTCTAATGATTCGGGAGGGCGCAAAGATATCCAAGAGCAAGGGAAATGTGATACCCCTTGCACATGTGGCGGATAAATACGGCGTGGACCTATTCCGTCTTTACTGCGCGGTTAATGCCGATTTGGATAGCGTTGTGGATTGGAGAGAGAGTGAGATAGCTTCCCTAAGAAGAAGATTCACACAATTTGTAAAGATCCTGGAGGAAAGCGTT
>CAYXLB010000080.1:0-5584 GCA_964465785.1 uncultured Thermoplasmata archaeon | reverse complement strand
TCCTTGAAACCATTCTAAATGAAATATACAATTTTGGAATAAGACTCAATCAGGAGCCTCCAAGAATAAGTATAAAGAAAAAGGATAGGGGAGGAATAAACATAGCCTCTACCGTACCCCTGAGTATGGAGAGGGAGAACATCGCCGCCATAATTAGAGAATTTGGATACCTGAATGTGGATGTTCTCATTAAGGAGGATATAACACCTGAGAGGCTTGTGGATTATCTTGCTGGAAATCGTGCCTATGTTCCCGCGATTCTCATAGTGAATAAGATAGACCTTGTGGATGGGGAGAGTATTGAAGAGATTAAGAAGAAATTGAAAGCTTGGAATCCTATATTCATCTCAGCGTTGGAGAATAGGGGTATGGATGTTTTAAAGGAGAGGATATTCCAAGATGCTGGATTAATAAGGGTGTATCTCAAGCCCCAAAGTGGAAAGGTTGATTTTGATGCACCTTTGATATTGAAAAAGGGGAGCACCATTGAGGATGTTTGCAAATCACTCCATAGGGATTTTGTGGAAAAATTTCGCTATGCAATGGTCTGGGGAAAGAGTGTGAAATTTCCTGGACAGCATGTGGGTCTTGAGCATCGGATTGAGGATGAAGATATTGTTCGCATAGTGCTTAAAAGATGATCATTTCTCTAGGGTAAATTCGGTGTACTGGAATAGATTCTTCACGTATGTTTTCTTCTTGGTCATCTTAAATCCATACTTCATTGCCTCTCCCCTAAGATCATAGGATAAAAATTCCTCAGCCAGGGGACACTCGAATTTGTCTATAAGGATTTTAAAATAAAATGGGGCTTGAGAGTAATCCATCTGGTTATAGTCAAGGATGTAGAATTTTCCTCCATTCTTCAGTATTTTTCTCACATTCATAAGTATCTTGGCCCTATCCAGGGGGGTGAAACCATGGAATGCAAGGGCTATTAGGGCCACATCAAAATAATCCTTAAAGGCAACGCCAAAATCTTCCCTTATATCGTGCTTCAAAATTCTTATATTTCCATAATTTTTCGTTTTCTTCTTAGCCTTTTTAAGCATATCGGGGGATATGTCAAAGCCCACAATCTCCCCCTCCTTCCCTACCCTTTGGGATAGCAAAATTGCATTTCTGCCGTTTCCTACACCGAGCTCTGCAACCCTATCTCCCTTCTTCACCTCAGTTTCTTCGTACATCAATCTCCTTATAAATCGCCCATATTGGAAAAGAGTTATCAAATCGAGCATCTCATCATAAAATCTAGCTTCCAGACCTGTTATCACCACACTTACCTTTGGATTTCCCATATATGCAGAAAAGGGAAGGGCATTAAATACCTTTCCAAATTGTTAATATAGGAAAATGGGATTGTGCAACGATGATATGCGGTGTTGACGAGGCAGGACGTGGTCCGGTTATTGGCCCCATGGTTATTGTAGGGGTATGCGCCGAGGCGGATAAAATTGAAAATTTGGGTGTTAGGGATTCAAAAAAACTGACGCCTAAGAGAAGGGAATACCTTGCAGAGAGAATAAGGGAAGTAGCTGATCAAATAGTGATAAGGATCATAGAACCGGAGGATATTGATGAAATGCGCAAGAAAATGACAATAAACGAGATAGAAGTTGAAGTATTCGCCCAGATAATTTCTCAGCTAAGGGGCAAGGAGATTTACGTGGATGCAGCCGATGTGGACGAGGATAGATTTGCAGAAGAAATAAAGAAAAGGGTGGGAAAGGAGGTAAATATAATCTCCAAGCACAAGGCCGATGCTATCTATCCTATCGTGAGCGCCGCCTCCATAATTGCCAAGGTTGAGAGGGATAGAAGAATTAGGGAGATAGCAGAGGAGATTGGAGATTTTGGTTCCGGTTATCCCGCCGATGAGAGAACTAAAAGATTTCTGGAGGAGTATCTAAAGGAGCATGGAGAGCTACCACCCCATACGAGACGCTCTTGGAAGAGTGCAAAGAGATTGATGGAGAAGAAAAAGCAAAGCAATCTGGGTGATTTTTCTTGAAATTCGAGAATTTTGAGGATTATTTTAATCATTTTCATCGTCTGATTCATATGGAGAGAGAGGAGGAGATGCGTAGGCATATGGAGGAGATAAGGAGATTGAGTGGCAAGAGGAGGGAAAAATTAGGAAGGGCAGTACTCAATTTATCGGGAAAGTTTGTGGGTAGGGGTTTGAGCGGTGCATACCTTGTTAAGTTTTCCAGGAAGGATATGCCTGACACGGAGATAGCTGTGGGAGATGTTGTACTTGTAAGCACGGGAAAGCCAACTCCCAAGAGCCCCCAAGCAACGGTATATGAGAAGGGAAGGAGGTATATCATACTTCATTTTGCAAAGAAGCCCCCAGCCTTTGTTTATGGCAGAGGAATTCGCATAGATCTCTATGCCAACGACATAACATTCCAGAGAATGCTTGATGCCCTGAATACGCTTAAGCACGGAGATATGAATGATCTGATTCTTTTGCTCTTGGGCAAGAGGGAGCCACAGATGGGAGAGGCTGAAGGACTGCATTTTGAAAATAGGAGATTGAACGAAATGCAGAAGGTGGCTGTGAGAAGGCTTGTGGCATCCGATGTGTTTTTAGTCCATGGGCCCCCTGGCACCGGAAAAACGACAACCCTAGTTGAGGGGATAATCCAATTGGTTAAGAGGGGGGAGAAGGTGCTGGCAACTGCGGATTCAAATGTAGCCGTAGATAATCTAGTAGAAAAACTGGCCCATAGGGTAAAGGTGGTGAGAATAGGTCATCCTGCCAGGGTAAGTAAGGGGATAATGGAACATACCCTTGATTTCATGGTATCCAAGGATGTTGAGTACAAAAAAGCGGAGGAACTATGGAATAGGATAGACGCTCTCAAGGAGGAACAGAATAAATTCAAAAAGCCAACACCCCAGTGGAGGAGGGGGCTGGGAGACGACGAGATAGTTTATCTGGCAAATGCCTCTAAAAGTTATAGGGGTCTTTCTCCCAAAATCCTAAAGGATATGGCCCAATGGATTAAAATTCAAAGGAGAATTGATGAACTGGCAAAGAAGGCAAAAAATATGGAGAATAGGGCAATAAAAAGGATACTCTCCCAAGCGGAGGTGATATGCACAACCAATTCAACTGCAGGAAGTGAAATACTGAGGGATTTTTCCTTCGATACCGTGGTTATTGATGAGGCAACACAATCCGTTGAGCCTTCATGCCTAATTCCAATGGTAAAGGGAAAGAAGGTAATAATGGCTGGGGATCACAAGCAATTGCCGCCAACGGTGATGAATATAAAGGCAAGGGATCTGCAGATAACCCTGTTTGAGAGATGGATCAAGATTTATCCCCATATCTCTGTAATCCTCCAGGTTCAGTATAGGATGAATGAGAAAATCATGCTCTTTCCCTCCATAAAGTTCTACAACGGGCTTCTAAAGGCACATAAATCGGTTAAAAACCATACCCTCTGGGATTTGGGCGTGAAGATTGAGAAAAAGGATGAGATAATCCACCCAGATAATGTGCTGGTATTTCTGGATACCTATGGAAATTGTCTAGAGAGGCAAAGGAGGGGCTCTACCTCCTACGAGAATCCCTGTGAGGCAGAATGGGTAAAAAATATTGTGGATAAATTTCTAGGCATAGGGTTGAAGGAGAAGCATATTGGAGTTATAACCCCCTATGATGATCAAGTGGAGCTTCTAAAAACCCTACTGCCGGAGGAAATAGAGGTGAAATCGGTGGATGGCTTTCAGGGTAGGGAAAAGGAAGTGATAGTTATTTCATTTGTGAGGTCTAATGAGAGGGGAGAGATAGGATTTCTCTCAGACCTGCGAAGGTTGAATGTGGCCATAACAAGGGCGAAGAGGAAACTGATTATGATCGGTGATTCAAAAACGCTTGTCAGCAATGATACATATAGGGACTTGATCTCCTTTGTTTCAACCCACGGAAAACTTTTAAGATTATGAGGGCATTTGCAAGTATGTTTAATCCCCAAGAATACGATTCATGGTACGATAGACATAGGGATATTTATATGGCAGAGGTTGAGGCCCTCAAGCCCCTGGTTGATAAGTATCCGCACCCCAGATTGGAGATAGGTGTTGGAACAGGTAGGTTTGCATCAGTGCTGGGTATTGAATATGGCATAGATCCCGATGAGAATATGCTCAAATATGCAGAAAAAAGGGGGATTAAGGTAAAAATGGGTATGGGTGAGGAGCTCCCATTCAGGGCAAAATCATTCTACTTAGTTCTCATAGCCACGACCCTCCCATTTTTCAGGGATGCCAGAAGGGTTATGGAGGAGGCATACAGGGTTCTCAAGGATGATGGTGGCCTAGTTATAGGCCTCATACCAAGAAATTCATATTATGGCGAGAAATATTTGAAGATGGGAAAGGAGGGAGACATTAGGTTTAGGAATGCACATTTCTACACATTGGAGGAGGTTGAAAAACTTCTGGAAGATTTATTTTATATAGTGAGGATAAGGAGTACCCTGATAGGCAATGAAATAAAAAGAGATGTAGTTGAAGGATACATTGAGGGTGCAAGTTTTGTGGCCCTTGAGGGTGTGAAAATTCAAAATATTTAATAAGGATGAGATTATGCCTCACCTATGTTCTGTCCAAAATGTGGCTCTTTAATGCACCCCAAGGATGGAAAATGGGTGTGCTCAAATTGCGGTTATGAGATGGAGATTGAGAGTGAGCAGAAAAAGGAACTTAAGGAAGAGGCAAAAGAAAAGGAAATGATTGTCATTTCCTCCGATGAGGAATTAAAGGCTCTTCCCTATGATGAAAGTGTTATATGCCCAAACTGCGGTCATGCTGGGGCCCATTGGATGCTGCAACAGACCAGGGCTGCCGATGAGCCCGAGACTAGATTTTACATATGTCCGAAATGCGGACATAGATGGAGGGAGTATTAGGCATACCCTACAACATCGCTCTTTTTCCCCTTCTTTTGCTTCATAATGCCTGCAGGGGGTGGAATTGGCGGAGGTAGACGGACTTCCTTGGCTATGACTACCCCCTCAATGACGCAATTGTTGATTATAGTCATATGAACCTCTTGGGCCACATCATCTGGCATTCTGTGCTTCTTCTTCCACTCTTCCATAATTTCCTTGGCCTTTCCCTCATGGATAATTATTCCATCAAAGGTTATAACCCCTATGCCAGAATAGGTAATCGTGAATTTAAAATCAATCTTGACCTTATCGGCATCCACCTGGGTTATCGAAATTATGCTGCTATTATTGTCAATTCTAATTTCCCTGGGTGCATTTTCGGGCTCTATAAACCTTTTTGCCTCTATACCATCAATACGGAACATCTTGATCATAGATACTCCCATGACCTTCCCACATATCTATTTTCCCCTAAGCTCCATCATCTCCTCATATAGCTCATGCAAAATCTCATCATATTTCCTTTCTCCCCTTTCAACCATCATCATCTTTTCCTCCAGCATCCTTGTCCGTTCCTCACTTATGAATTTTTCATATTTCTTAATGAGGAAGGAATATACATCCTTACCCCTTTTGGTGGGTATGAGCTTCCCTCCCTTTTCCTTCACATAACCTCT
>CAYXLB010000079.1:0-5614 GCA_964465785.1 uncultured Thermoplasmata archaeon | reverse complement strand
ACCGCGGGAGAAGATTGGAAATCGAGATTATGCCGGGAGACCACAGTTTCCACGGATATGAGAAAAAATTGTTTAAAAAGGTGGCAGAGTTTATAGCTAGGCTCTAATTACAACTTTCCCTTCTCGATGTGGAAATCAATGAAATCGCAGTGGTGGATTATGACCGCCTCCGGGATGCGCGTCACAAATTCACCCTCCTTAGAGTGCGCCGCAATTATGTGGGCAATTTGATATGGGAGCTCGAATTTCTCGGCAAGCATAGCGCCTCCCACAGGATGGCGAATCCTCCTCCCGTACTCGCTCTTCACCACTTTGCCATCTTTATGCTCGAATTCCAGGAGCTTAGCAACATCGTGCAATAAACCTCCTGCGATTATAAAATCCATGTTCACATCTCCACGCTCCCTGGCAACGGCCATGGCCATCCTCGTTACCATGCGGGTGTGTTCCACGAGATTTCTCTTTGTAGGAATCAGCAGGGTGAAGGGAATCTTATCCAGGGGAAAATCCTTCCACCCACCCCTCTCAATGGCGTATTCCCACACCTTTATAACCTTCTCCCTGAGCTCCGCATCCTTTATCTCATTCACTTCCGGAAAAATCTCTTCAATTTTCATAGTGGTAAATAAAAATAAAGGATAAAAGGATTTACTTTTTGAATTTCTCAATTGCCTTCATCAGGGGTATAAGGTGCATCAGAGCAGGTCCTCCAGCCATAAGCACGGCAACATAGCCAGCCTCTATGAGCTCCTCCGGCTTTGCACCGGCTTCTAGGGCATTCTTTGTATGCAACACAATGCACCATTCACATCCAGCTGCAATCCCCAATGCAAGGGCAATAAGTTCTTTTGTTTTTGTATCAAGGGCCTTTTCTTGGATTGTGCGCCTTAGAAAGGACATAAACGCGCCTGTCTCCTGTGGATAATCCTTGCTTAGTTTTTCAAGATACATACCTATTTCATTCAAACTCTCTTCAGGATCCATTTTATCACCGTATAACGATATGCGAAAACAATATTTATGTTTTTCGTAAAAAAATGATGAATTCCGTCTAAAGAATTCTGTTTGTGGAGGTGAATTTTGAAGGTATGAAGAACCTCAGGGGCTCATCCAAGTCCGCTACCACTCCTATCCTATGGGATTTTTTAATCTCAAGATTCTTCCAGGGCGAGTCTATTATGTAAATTTCATCCCCTAGGGGTTTTTCATTCCTATCCCTTTCAATTCCAAAGGCCCTGGTCCACTTTCCAGGTCCATTACACAATTCCCTTATTTTTCTATTTCTCCTATAGTACATATATTTCAGGCCCATGATTGGCTCCACCGCCCTAATCAAAACCGCCTCCGCCTCATCATCATCGGTTGTTATATTGAACATCCAGTTGGCATGCACCATGTAGATGAAAATATGGCCCCCAGGCAGCCACATACCACGATTGTAGTTTTTCTTCCCCTTGTAGGCGCGGGATGCAGGATCCCTATCTCCATAATATGCCTCGGTTTCAACTATTTTTCCAGCCAATAGATTCCCATTTTCTTCCTTGACTATTATTTTTCCCAAGAGCTCAATAGCCACTTCCATTGCATCTCTCTTAAAAAAGTGGATGGGTAATTTTCTCATTTTGAAGGATGGATGAAATTTCTCACCCTTCTCATCTATCTCTACTAGGGGGTAGTTCATCCTCAAGAGCTCCTCCTCTATTTCTCTGCATTCTCTGAATGCCACCCTTTTCTTCCTATCCTTTTCAAGAATATCGGAGAGGGAAGGACATGTTAAAATTTCATCCAAACCATAAAATTTCTTGGCGAAGGAAAAATCCATGGAAGGGGATAGGAGGTAAATCATTATGGTGCCACTGGCCAGTAGAGCTTTGCAAGTTCAACCATGACGGCGAATATAATTGCCATGTAAACCACTAACTTTGGATCTATTTTTGGACCCTTGCTCTTTTCTTCCTCGAAGTAACGGATCAAACCAGCGGCAGATTGAAAACCACTGCCCTTACTCTTTTTCGCCATATTCCTCGCAATTCCCACCATAAACTTAAAGTTTTCGGTATGGATAAATTTAAATCTCACCTATGTTCTCTTATTCTGTGTTTGGAGAGCTATGCGTTCGCTGCAAGGGACGTCTATGGTGCGGTTTGCCAAAATGCCCAATTTTGGAGAATGCCAAGAACATAATGCCCAAACTGAAAATTTCCTCTGGCTCAATATTTGGTCCATCTCCTCCAAGTATATTTGTGGGTAGATATGGATATCCCAATGTCTATGCTGGTCCCCTAGTTGCAGAGGATAGGGGTAGGATATTCTCATCCACTAGGGAGCTATATGGTAGGGATCTTGGGGAGATTTTATCCATGACCTCCGTGCTTGTTAGAACATCAAGGAGGGTAAATGTCAGGAAAATTAAGGAAAGAATAGTGGAGAAATCCCAGGAAATAGCCATGTCGGAGAGGGCTGTTGATACGGAGATATGGGTGGAAAAGGCCTATGGATTTCCACAGGTGGATGAATTTTTCCATCCAACAGGTCCCAGGGTAATACCAAGGAGAATAGATGTTGTGGACAATCCAATAATTCCCAAGAAGGTAGATATGGTTGTTGAGGAGAGGCTAAAGGCAAATTTGGTTATTAAAGAACTCTATAAATCTGGGTATGAGGTGGATTATATCCAGAGGCTGCTATCCTCTGGTGTTCTAGGCAGGGATAAAAGACTGGTGCCAACAAGATGGAGCATAACAGCTGTGGATGATATAGCCTCCAAATCCCTTCTTGAGGATGTAAGGTTGTACGATACAATTGATGGGGTCGAGTACTATTACAACAAGTTCATGGGGAATGAATTTCACATATTCCTAATTCCTGGAATCTGGGAATATGAGATGATAGAATCTTGGATGAGGGGCTCCATCTATTCCCCCACTGGCTATGTGGGAGAGGGGGATTATGAACCCTATGAAGGTAGAAGGGACTATGCCTCAAACATCACAGGGGCCTACTATGCAGCCCGTCTCGCGGTGGTGGAGAATCTGTACAAGAGGAGAAGACAGGCCAAGGTGCTGATTTACAGGGAAATAACTCCCGAGTATAAGTTACCACTGGGGGTATGGGTAATAAGGGAGGGAGTGAGGCACGCACTTTATAGAGAGCCGAAAATCTTCGAAACATATTCCCAGGCAATAGAATATGCGGAGGAAAGAAGCCATTTAAAGGGGTGGAGTGGAAAAAGTAAGATAGTTTTCAATTTGAAGCATCAAAGGAGGATAGATGATTTCCTGTGAAATGCCTATTTAAATATTCTCTCAAAGAATTCCTTGGCACCGAATCTCAAGACATCCTCCGCAGGTAGCCCTAGCTCCTTCTCGATTTTCTCCTTGTACCTCCTTATCTCCTCCATGGTCATATTTTCCCCATCGATAGATATGCCAACAACCTTTCCTCCAGAAACAGGCTCTGCCAGTTTTTCGTATAGTTCAATGCTCTTTTCTAGGGGAATTATTGGGAAATCCTCGTATTCCATATGTCCCTTACGTGTCGGATCGTGCGCCAAGATTATTTTTTTAGCGTAGGAACCATGCAGAATAGCCAGTGTCACACCGCTGTAGGCTGGATGCACAAGATCCCCCTGCCCCTCAACGAAGATTATATCCCTATCCTTGACGTTGTTTACCATCTCCTCAACGGCTCCAGCCATAAAATCTCCTGGAATTCTATCAATCACATATCCCTGATCTGCACCCACCATAATTCCCGTCTGTCCAGTGGCAACAAATGCTGAATTCAACCCCTTCTCCAGGGCAATCTTATGTAGTTCGATGGCAGTTACCATCTTGCCAACACTGCAATCTGTACCCACAACCAAAATTGTGGGGGCGTCCCTGGCACTACCATCTGCAACCTTAAAATCCTTGGGGGGTTTGCGAACATCCCAAATCCTTGCCCCATACTCCTCTGCAATTCTTTTGAACTCTTTATCCTCGCTTAGAAAATCGTGAAGACCTGAAATAACAGTTTTCCCTTCCTTGAGGGCCAGTTTTATTTCCTCTCTCCAGAAATCGGGCAATTTTCCACCTATGGGAGCCGAGCCCACGATGAGGGTATCGTAGTCCTCCTTTACATCGCTTAAATTTTTCAGTATGGGTACGCTCCTCTTCCCCGGAAATAACTGGGAGGCATCCATTCCGGCATGCTTCCTATCCACTATGGCCACAATTTCATGGGGAGAGTAGAAATACACTCCTCTAGCTGTTTTTCCACCAAATCCAACAAGCGTATCGTGTGCAAGTATAACCAATCGCATAGAGGTAAATTGGCTACCCATATAAAACCTTATCCCAACATAAAGATAATAAAGGGGGAGGTGCATGGGTATTTAATGGGTCTGAGCTTTGAGGCTAAACTTGCCATAGTTCTCATTCTATCATCAATCGTGATATACACAATATTCTACCTCCTATTTCACGATATAACCTTCTTGGAGGAGTACCTTCTAATTCACCTTGGGTTTCTCCCCATATCGGTTCTCCTGGTAACTCTGCTTCTAAATGGATTGCTGCAAAGAAGGGAGAAAATGGAGAGGTTGGAAAAGCTAAACATCGTTGTGGGTACATTTTTTGCCGAGTTGGGCAAGGATTTGCTCCGATATCTCTCTAAATACGATGAGAATGTGGAAAAGATAGCCCATGAGCTGATGAACATTGAAAATTTTACCGATGATGATTTTCAGAGGGTTAAAGAGAAACTGGTGAAGAGGAAATATTCCATAAATATTGAGAGGATAAATTTATACGAGCTCAGAAAATTCTTGCTTGAAAACAAGGAATTTGCCATAAATCTCTTGGATAATCCGGCAATAATCGAGCATGAGGCATTTACAGATTTACTCTGGAATGTATTGCATCTCACCGATGAATTAAAGAGGGTAATTAATTTCGAACACCTTGAGGCTGAGGATTATAGGGATATAAAAAACGATATTGAAACCCTATATCGTTTGCTCGTATACGAGTGGGTGAATTACGTACATTATCTGAAGGATAGGCACCCACATATGTTTGTTTATGAAGCCAAGACAAATCCACTGGTTCCCCATGCCTACCATGTGAAAAAGAGAAGAACTATGGGGCCTTAATACCCAGGCCCGGAGAATTTGGCACCATGTTGTAACCCTCTTTAAATATAACACCTTCGTAGGGCTGTTCCCTTAAATCCCAGTAACCGTCTAGATCTGCATAATCCGCGCCTATTCCCAGAGCAAAATGGGTACCTGCAGTTATTCCAATCTTTGTCTCTATCATGCATCCAACCATTATTTTCATCCCTGCAGCTCTGGCTATGGAGGCCATTTTCATAGCTTCCCATATCCCGCCACTCTTCATCAGCTTTATATTTATGCCATCTACCTTGCCCACGAGGTTAAGCACATCCACCGAATTATGAACACTTTCATCGGCAATTATTGGTATGTCAACCTTCTCTCTGAGGATTCTTAGATTGTCTATTTCCCTTGCAGGAAGAGGCTGTTCTGCAAATTCGATATCGTATCTCTCAATTTCCTTCAGGACCTTAATGGCCCTTTTTAGGGAGTAGCCCTGATTTCCATCAACCCTAA
>CAYXLB010000078.1:0-5714 GCA_964465785.1 uncultured Thermoplasmata archaeon | reverse complement strand
CTCACCAACTTCAGGCTGCACCATCGTTCACCTCCCCAGGAACCTTCTGGAGAAATACCTTGGAGAGTCCATCACCCTGCTGAGTCACACCAATAACATAATCTGCGAATTTTAGGGTTGCCTTTCTCAGCGAAATGACGATGAACTGGGCAGTTCTCGAGTTTCTCTTTATTATCCTTCCAACCATCTCAGCATTGATTCCATCCAGGAACATATCTACCTCATCCAGCACGTAGAAGGGTGAGGGATCATACTGCTGTATGGCAAATATGAAGGCTAGAGCCGTAAGGCTCTTCTCTCCCCCGCTGAGAGATTCCAACCTTATGAATTTCTTGCCAACGGGCTTTACCTTTATTATCAAGCCTCCCTTGAATGGGTCATCGGGATTCTCAAGAAGCAGCTCCGCTTCTCCTCCATTGCTTATCTCATTGTATATCTTCTTGAAATTCTCATTTATAGCATTGAATACCTTCATTAGCCCATCCTTCTTCTTTTCATTCAATTCCCTTACAAGCTTCATTAGATTCTTCTTCTCATCGTTTAGCTTTGTGTACTCCTTCCTTAGTTCCTCATATCTCTCCCTCTCCTGATCGTACTCCTCGATACTCTTCATATTCACGGGTCCAAGGGAGAGCATCTCAGATTGAACCTCATCCAGTATACTCTTCAGCTTGCTCAAAGGTTCAATCTTTTTAACATCTATACCGTAGCTCTCGTATTCCCTCTTGGCCTCCATATACTTATTTTCCTCCTCCTTCATATTGGAGATTACATGGATCTTCAGTCCATCCTTCACCCTGAGATCCGTGTTTGCTTTTTCTATCTCGCTTGAAATCTTATCCCTGATACTGGAAAGCCTGTCCCTTTCCTTAATAAGGGCACCTATCTTCCCTTCTTCCTTCTTCACTATCTCCTCCAGCTTTCTCTTCTTCAAAATAACTTCTTCCTGCTCCTTCCTGAGTTTTTTCAATTCATCATTGAACCTATCCCTCTCTGCCAATTTGGATTGGAGCTCCTTTTCCATCTCTTCTTTCCTATCCCTTAGATTCTTGAGACTCTCGTCAACCTTGACGATTTCCTTTTCAACTTCCTTAAGATTCTCCGCAAGCTCCGAGACCTCCCTCTTTAACACTTCCATCTCCTTAGAAATGTTTTCGGGAATGAGCTTATCCATATCATCCCTTATCCTGCCCTCCTCCTTCTCCAAATTCTCTATCTCCTTCTTTATCTCTCCCTTCTCCTTCCTAACAGTATCCAGAAGCTTATTGTATCTCTCCCTATCCCTTTCAAGATTTTCAATCTGTTCCTTCAAACTCTTCAACTTCTCCTGATTTCTCTTCTTCTCCTTAACCCATACCTCTATCTGGGAGGAATTATCCTTAACACTTAGATTCCTTGTCTCTTCAAGAATCTTGTCTATCTGTGCCCTCACTTGATCCAGCTCACCCTGTATCTTCTCCTTATCTTCCCTGGCCCTCCTCAACTTGGCACCGATCTCATCCAGATTACCCATACTTATCTTCTTTCTCCTCTCCACAACGCCTCCAACCATGGCCCCACTGGCCTCTATCAACTGTCCATCCAGGGTTACAAGACGGACACCACCCATAAGACGCCTTGCATTATCCAGATTATCCATTATGACGGTATCACCGAACACATACCAGAAGGCCGCCTCAAACTTCTTATCGAATCTTATAAGGTCTATGGCAAATCCCAAGGCATGCGGATCCCTTGAGGCGAGAATCGCCTTACCCCTGGGCCTTCCCCTTAGCATCTTATTTAGAGGTAAGAATATGGCCCTCCCAATTCTATTCTTCTTAAGATACTCAATGGCCTTGGCAGCAGATTCATCATCCTCACAGACTATGCTCATCATACGATTTCCGCCCGCAATCTCGATGGCCAACGCATATTTTTCATCAACATTACCAAGCTCGGCAATTGTACCGTATATGCCGTGAAGCTCACCCCTATCCCTGGCTGCAAGAACCGCCATAACTGCACGGCTCATGGCATCTTCACTGCTCTCCATCCTGGCCTTTATTCTCTCATACTCTGCCCTTAGCTCAATTATCTCGTTCTCCTTGTTCTTTAACTCCTTGGAGAGTCTGGATTCTTCGCTCTTCAACTCATATAACTTCTTCTCAAGCTCCTTTCTCCTTTTTTCGTAGCTTTTGCCCTCACTCTTGAACTGGGAGATTCTCCATTCGGCATCCTTAATGGCCGCCTCAATATCCTTCCTATCCTCCTCCCTGGAGGCGATCTCTCCCTTTATCCTCTCAATTTCCCCAATTATCCTATTTTCCTCCATGGTCTTGGATGAATACTCCTTCCTCTTTTTATCCAGTTTATCCAAAATCTTGGAATGCTCTTCCCTTAATTTTCTAAACTTCTCATTGGCTTCGCCTATACTCCTATCCTTCTCCCTCTGAAGGGATAACTTCTCCCGATATTCCTTTTCTATTTTTTCCTTCTCTTTCTCAAGACTCTTAAATTCGCTTTCCTTCTCCTTGATCTCCTTATTGATCTCCTTCAAGGACTCCTTCAGAGTCTTTATCTCCTCCTCATACTCCTTTATCCTGTCCTCATCATTCTCAATATTCATCTTTATCTCAGCTGCCCTTATCTTAAGATCATCAATCTCCTTGCGCATCTTTGCTATCTCACCCTCCCCCATTTCCTCTATCTTCCTATCCACCTCTGAAATCTTTCTCTCCACTTCTTCCTTCTCCTTGTTTTTCTCCTGGATCAAATTCCTCAGCTTTTTCATCTCATCTTCAATACTATCAAGCTGCTTTTTATAGGATTCCCTGCGAGTTTCAGCATTTTTCATTTTAGCATAGGCTATCTTGGCCTGCGTTTCCTTGAACTTCTCCTCAAGCTCCTTGTACCTAAGGGCAACTTCCCTATCCTTCTCCAGGGCTTCTATCCTCCTCCTTATCTCGTCCAAGAGGACCTCTATTCTCCCCATATTCTCCTCTGTTATCTTCTTCTTATCCTCAGCCTTCTTTATCTCATTATCGAACTTGGTTATGCCGGCTATGTCATCGAGGATTGTTCTCCTCTCCAGGGGTGTCATCTCAACTATGCGCGTAACATCCCCCTGCTGCACAAAATTGTAGCCATCTGCACTTATCTTGGCATGTATGAGTATGGAATTGAAATCCTGTAATCTGGCACGTTCATCGTTGATGTAAAAATAGCTGTTGAATCCTTCCTCGTTATTAGCCCTCTTTATATACCTCGTTAATTTAACCTCATCCTCATCCAGGGGCAATATCCTATCCCTATTGTCAAATATCAGGCTCACTCTACAATAATCTGCAGGTCTCCCATTCTTTCCCCCATTGTAAATGAGATCCGTGAGCCTTTGGGCCCTTATCTTCTTGGATGACTTTGGACCCAGAACAAAGAGAATGGCATCCGTTATGTTGCTCTTCCCGCTTCCATTGGGTCCACTTATGGCCGTAAACCCCTCCTTAAACTCCAATTTGGTCTTCCTTCCGAAAGATTTGAAATTCTCAAGCTCTATCGCCTTTAGATACATCCCATCACCTTCTGGCATTTGTCTGACATGATAACATTACATGTCTGAACCATGACAGATAACGGAAAAATAGTATTTAAATTTTTCCCCGAATACATGTTATGTTTCCTTGTGAATGCAAGTAGATTAGAATTGATTCTCTCCCAAAATTGCAATTTTCTGCAAAAACTTTAAATACTATTTTGTCATATATTTGTCTGACAATAGTCAGATGGTGGTAAAGATGGAAAAATATCCATATAATGTTGGATCTGCTGTAGTATATTCGTTCATACTTCTCGCCGCATTGTGGTGGTTACCCGTAATAGGGCCAATTATAGTGGGTTATATAACAGGTAGAAAGGCGGGGGGACCATTGAAGGGGCTTGTGGCTATGGCGGTTCCTGTATTCTTCTACTTCTTCATAATCCATGCCATCCATGTGGGCTGGATCCACATACCCCCAATAGTTGAATCATACTTTACCGGTACTGCCCTCACATCCGTGGCCGCGCTTCCCTTCATGAACTATGTTGAAACAACCGTTAATACTGCAACGAATATAGCCCTGTACTTCACAAATTATCTTTACTATGCACCCCCCTCATTTTTTATTATGTTCTCCTTCGCCTTCATAGGCGGTGTGGTTAGCAGGCAGGTTATCCTTGAGAGAGGGCTCTATAAGGAGAGGGCTCCCAAGAGGGTACCAAAGAAGCAGAAGGTGAAGATGGAAGATATACCTCGCAGGCCTGTGCCCTTCAACGCCAAGGTCATGGTGGCAAAGCCTGTTGCAACTATGAGTCCAGAGGAGTATTACAGGATGTATGGAATCCCAGTTGCTCAGCCTGCACAAGCTGTCAAGGTTAAGAAGAGTACCCCCAAGAAGAGGAAGAGGAATACAAAGAAGAAAAAGATCAGGGAGTTTGAAACTGGAGAAAATAGTAAATTCGTGGTTCATCCCATGGAACCTCCAAGAAACGTTGTAATAAGAAAGAAAAAAATTAATGCCTCCCATTCCATTGCCTTCCTGTGAGGATCGTTGGTATAGACCTAGCTGCCAAGGAAAAGAATCCTACAGGTATTGCCCTGATGGAAAATAATAGGATAGAATGCCTTACCGTGTACGATGATTCTCAAATCCTCTCCTCCATATTTTCTTTCAATCCATCCATAATAGCAATTGATGCCCCCCTAACGAGGAACGAGGATAGATATGCGGATAGATATCTTAAAAAATATGGAGCAATGAGCCTAAAAATTCCATCTATAAAGCTTCTAGCAAACAGGGGACTGCGCATAAAGGAGGCACTGGAAAATAAGGGATATGAGGTTATTGAGGTTTTCCCAACGGCAACGGCAAAGATATTAGGGTTTTACAAGAAGAATAAAATGGAAATGCTCTCCTATTTTGAAGATTTTAAAATAAAGGGTGGAAAGAACAAGCATGAGGTAGATGCCATCATCGCAGCCTACACGGCCTATCTCTATACCCTTGGGAAATGCAAGGAGATAGATGGGGTTGTGATTCCACAAGAGTAGTTTAAATAGATTTCTTCTTTCTCTTTCTCAGAATTGCCACAATAGATGCGATTACAGCCACAGAGACAATGCCAAGAACTATAACCCAGAGATAATCTGTCTGAGGATAATGCTCCTCGAATATATCCTCTACGCTCTCATTGCCCGTGTAATAGAATTGCGAGATGGAAAATTTGCCCATATAAAATTCATCATCGAGATCCCAAGGATATGGTGGAGGCGTATGGCTCTCCATATACTTTTTGTAATGAGCATCATGGTATCCCACTTCAATATAATAAGAATCTTTTGGAATATATCTTAAGGGTATCTCTGCCTCAAAAATATAGTAATTTCCTTTCAGATTTAGATAATAAGAGGTCTTAATTTTCGCATCTATTTTCTCGGCAGGATATACACCACATTTCGTCATACTTCCATTAGTAACCTCATTTTGTGAATGAAGAAGCAGAGTTGCGTCCCATGTCCAGTTTGGATTTACCTCCGGATGATAATGAATGTTAAAAAACACAAAATCCCCATCATCATAATCGTCATCGTTTGCAATTACAAGAATGTACAGATTCTCAGAGTCATATTTAAGCGCGATTGTCATTTTGAATCTCCCTTTGAGAATGTATTTATTCGTTTTCTTCTCAAAATAATA
>CAYXLB010000077.1:0-5772 GCA_964465785.1 uncultured Thermoplasmata archaeon | reverse complement strand
CTTACCTGGGCCAGTAGCTTAGCTAGGTAGAGCGCGGGACTCTTAATCCCGTGGTCGGGGGTTCGAATCCCTCCTGGCCCGCTTCTTTTTGTTCGGTGTTCGATGGTTTTTGATTTTCTCAAATCCCGTATTTTCCTTTGTATGGTTCCTTATAATGATGTGTTTCTCTTCTGCAGTATTAATTTGAAAAATTTTTATTTTGCCTTCACCCTATGAGAGAATGTGGAAAATGACCGTTCTCAGGTAGAATGTAGAAGGAACCTCCAGAGGGGAATCAGTTGCATGCCATCCATCATGCCCTCTCTCGTTCTAGTAATAACCACCTTGGAAAAACCCCGCATATTTTTTATGTTCTTCAAATCCTCATCCACCAAATTATCTTTGTACTTGGATTCCCAGGCATTCTTCCCCCTCACAAAATCAACCTCGTAGCCAGAGCGACGATAGTATCTCACCTCCCCTTCTCGTATGAGTTTAAGAAAAACAGCATTCTCCACGATAGATCCGAGATTAACTTTATCCACAAGCACAGTGAAGAACCCAGTATCCGAGAGATATATTTTCCTAGGAGCTACCTTCCTCTCGGATATTTTTCCTTCTCTTTCCACGGTATATATCAGATTTGCCTCTCTGAATAGGTGTATTATTCTGCCCACTTCATCCTTCGATATTCCCGTGACATTCGCTATTTTCCTTAAGCTAACCGGTGCTCCAACGCTCTGCGCAATTATCGCAAGCGTGTCCGTGAGTTTCTCCACATTTCTTATGCTATGCATCCCCGCTATGTCTCTGTATATGATGGTGTCCAGGAGAGATTGTAGATAATTCAAATCGCCAGTTTTCACATACTCTGGCAATCCGCCGTCTTTAACATAGCTCTCCGCCAGCGAGGGATACAGATGCTCATCCGCAGGCGTTATTTTGATTCCCTTGAATTGCAGATATTCCCAAAAAGTCAGGGGATAGACTCTAACTATCCTCTGCCTTCCAGTCAAGTATGGACTTTTCATAACCATATCTAGACTTGCAGATCCAGAGGCGTATATTTTCGCGTGGCCCATATCGTACAGGTTCTTTAACTGCAGTTCGTAATCCTTCTTGGTATGCACCTCATCCAGAAAGAGGTACACAAAGTGGTTGTGTCTCAGAGAATGAATTCTTCTGTATTCATTCACAATATCCAGTATTGTGTATTCACGAAGGGCTATGTTGTCCAGAGAGACATAGAGAATTCTCTCCGACTTCACCTCCTTAAGGAGATTCTCTATAAGCTGGTACATTATGGTTGTCTTCCCAACCCTTCTCAGCCCGGCTATCAAAACAACATCTCTAGCATTACGGAGCTCGTAGAGCATCGATACATATTCATCCCTCTTAACACCAGGTGCCCTGTATTCGTCTTCAGTCCACCAGGGATTTGAGCGGTAAAGTATTTCCTCCATAGATAATATAATAGGGAGATACTATTTAAATGTGTCTGATTTTGTTAGGACAGAAATAAGAAAAAGCGTATTGTCATATCGGGACATATTTATTAACTCATGTTACAGGAGGTGGTGCAGGTGTGCAATGAGGAAAGAGTCATTTTTACTGCTTCAACAAATGTGCCAATCATTCTCACCACCTTTAAATACTCGCAAGGCAATGTAAGCCTATGGATCGTGTGGAGCTTCTCCGGAACCTAGCTCAGGAGTACGGAACGAGATACTCGGATAAGTTTCACATCAGGCTCCCAGAGGAGGTTTTCAGATGGTTTCTCCTCGCAACACTATTTGGGACCAGGATAAGCAAGGATATTGCGCTCCGAACCTACAAAATGTTCGAGATCTACAATATTCTCACCCCCCAGCGCATTCTGGAGGAGGGCTGGGATTCTCTGGTTGCAGTTCTGGACTCTGGAGGATACACAAGATACGATTTCAAGACTGCAGACAAGCTTCTGGAGCTGGCCAAGAATCTTCAAGAGAGAGATCTTAACAAGATTCATGAAGAGGCACGAGATTCTAAAGAGTTAATTCTGCAGCTGAAATCTCTAGCCAGGGGAATAGGAGATACAACCGTAGGCATATTCCTCCGGGAGATGGTTGGCATATGGGATAAAGCAAGACCCTATCCCACACCCCTTGCAAGGCTGGCAGCAAAGAATATGGGGATAGGAGACATTGAAAAATTCTGGAGCGAGAATCTGCAGGATATCGATTATGCTCTATTCGAGTCCATGCTTGCAGAGATTGGAAAGCTCTGTCGCAGAAACAGATGTACCGAGTGCCCAGTAAGAGAAGTTTGCAACAAATAACAGCTGTTAATTTTTTGCGAAAGTGGTAAATAGTAGAGTTTGGATACAAAGCCTATGAGTGCGGGCAAGATATCCGCCTTAGTCACCCTACTAATAATCGCCATAATTCTTGGAGCTTTTGTATTTCAGGTTCTAATCGCACCTGGAGAGCTTGGCCCTCCAACCCACGTAAATTTAAATCCCAATAACCAGAACATGACCTGGGAGAACGGAGTCACGGAGAAAAATTTGAAGAATGTGGCCTTTGCATCCAGCAATTTTGCTCTGGAGCTTCTCTCACACATACTCAACGAGTCCGATAACACCATAATCTCTCCCCTGAGCATATGGCTCGCCCTGGCCATGCTCTACGAAGGTGCTAGGGGAACCACGGCGGAGGAGATGCGCAAGGTTATGTACCTTCCCGAAGACCGTCAGGTGCTGGAGGAGAACATCCACTGGTTCCTGGAGAATTTTGGGAATCAGAGTGAGAACTACGCGCTCAAAATTGCAGACGCGTTATGGGTACAGCAGAACTTCAATATACGCCAAGAGTATGTGCATATTCTCCAAGATTATTACAATGCCTATTTTCAGTACCTGAACTTCGCAGGAGATCCCGATGGAAGCAGGAAGATCATCAATTCCTGGGTTGAAAACCATACAAATGGTAAGATAAAGGACCTGCTCCCTCCAGGAAGCATAAATCCAGAAACAGTATCGGTGCTGACCAACGCCATCTACTTCTATGCTACCTGGCGCCATCCATTCAACGAATCTCTGACGAATAAAGAGTTCTTCTACACTCCCCATGGCAAGGTACTTGTGGATATGATGCATAAGGAGAATGTGCTCAAGTACACTGAAGATGATGATACCCAGGTTCTGGAGCTGCCATACCGAAACTCCAATCTATCCATGCTCGTCCTACTCCCCAAGCATAATACTCTGAACCTGAGCTTTGATAAGCTCGTCTCCTATCGAAAAAATCTGGGTGATGCGGAGGTGAATCTCTCGTTTCCAAAATTCACCCTCACCACACCCACATATAGCCTAAAAAAGCCCTTAGAAAAGATGGGATTGAGAGAGATATTCGAGCCCTCTGCAAATTTGACAGGCATGTTTCCCTATGGAGGCATATTCGCCGAGGATGTTTATCACAAAGCGTATATCTCCGTGGATGAAAAGGGCACAGAAGCTGCAGCAGCTACGGGAATACCTCAGGCTGCCGCAGCGCCACCGCCCATGCCCCATGTGAATTTTACAGTGGACCATCCGTTCCTGTTCATAATCCAGGATCGCAACACGGGTGCAATATTCTTCCTGGGCTGGGTTGCAGACCCTACGGCATAATGTAAAAGCATTTTATTGCCTATTTCTCATTTATTTTTGTAATATTCTTTTTGCGCATAAGAAGTAACGCAGCTATGACGATTCCAGAGATGACAATTAGGGTAAGCACCATAATATTCTGCCAGGTCCAGGGAGAATAGCCACGCACTGTAAGATACAGCGTATCGTTACCCTTCAGGGATGTGGCCTTGTAGGTATAATTACCCTCAAACATTCCGTATTTTACCATAATATGGAAGGTGGTATTGGAATTGATCTGGGTTGGATAGGCAAGGTAGAACACAAACCCGCTCTCGTTCTGCACAGTTTGATAGGTGCAGTTTCCAATATTCAAAGTTATAATCGCACCCTGGGCAAGCTCATCGTTGAGATAGAACTTGCCCACTATCTTGATTATCTTGAGATAATCTGCGTGCAGCTTCTCAGTCCATACCACATTGCCCATAGAATCGTAGGCATAGATGTACACATCGTAGAACCCATAATCAACATCGTGCTCATACTCTCCAGAAGATGGGAGATAGCCGCTGTAGAAAACAGAGTTGTTGGTGAGAATGTACATATCCACATAGGAGGCATTGCTCTCATAATTGATCTTCATCGTTCCATTCTCAATCTCCAGGGTCGCATCACCCTGAACCTTCTCAATCTGTGGAAATAGAACAGCATTTAAAAATTTAGGCCAGTAGGTATCCTTGGCAAATTCTGTAGAGTAATATAGGGAGGCAACGGAGAACTGGGGGAAGTATATGCCAATCCCATGAGAGTTTTTGGCATGCACTCCATTGGTGGGCTCTGGACAATCCCAGACACGGTAATAGGCCAGCCCGTCCAGCAGCTGCCTCGTATCCAGGCTCAGTTTTCTCAGCTTGTAATCATCAATCTGGCCCAGTTTCACCATAAAATCATAGAGATCCATGTTGGAATGGAGCTCGTACCTCTCCGCCTCGTTGGAGGCATTCTTTATCTCCTGAGAATAGTAAGATGATACGCTCAGAGCATCCTTCAGATCCTCATTGAAAACATCCACAAAATGTGGAAGTTTGCTCATATTCACAGCCACCATTGTTGTGGATATGCCCTCCTTGGAGAAGTACTCCTTAGCCCACTGGTACATCTTGTCCACCACAAGATGTGCTGCCTGCTCTGGGGTCTTGTTCTCCATATCCTCAAGCACCCAGTCGTAGGGCCAGCCACTGGCAGGCTCGTCCTTCTCAGATGCAACTGCGTAATGGGTCACATCTCTCAGAGAGTAGAACACTTCCATTATACCCATCCTGCAGGCATCCATGCCCACAACATCTATTATCTTGCCCCTCTCCTCCTCAACCTTCTGAAGCGCCTGCCTGATCTCTCCCAGTGTGAGCCAGTCACCATGATCAACACATATCCCTCCGTAGAAGTTGCCATGGTCCCAGAGATCGAGGAAATAGTGGTCCGTATGGTACCGGCTCATTGTCCAGTTCAGAAAGTATTCCAAGGTGGATGATGAGCCCATATTCACCTCGCCCAATTCTTCAAGGGTGACCCTCTGCCCCCTCTCTATGTAGTAAATGGCAGAATCACCATTCTCGGTAGAATCGTAGAGAACAACAATATTGAGATTTTTATTAGATCCTATAGACATCATCTCGGATAGGTCATCGGATGCGTATGAGGCCAGAGTATTGTCTGCAGCCATATACACCATAAAGGTCCAAGACTCTTCGCTCCTATATTCCTCCGAATGGGAAAACTGAGGCACATAGGCAGTGAGCATAAGTACCATCGCAATTACTAGCAGCACCTTGTAAACTTTCATTCTACCCTCCTTAAGATTCATACCATATTTATCTTTTCCCATCCTTTTAACTCATTTGTGAGTAATAAACGACATATTTTTAATAAAATGAGTAATGCCAAAGATGTGATTGAGAGAGCCATAGAGGCCCTGAAACGGGGAGAATTCGTTCTAATCTTCGACGAGGAGGGCAGGGAGGAGGAGACGGATATAGTCATAGCCTCCCAGTTCGTCACCCCTGCAAAGATAAGGTTTATGCGTCGCGAGGGAGGGGGGTTGATATGCACCACCCTACCCCAGGAACATGCAAAGTGCCTGGGACTGCCATATCTTCACGAGATATTTGAGAAAAGCGGGTACGAGA